>CAJFNV010000001.1 GCA_904395805.1 Candidatus Gallispira edinburgensis
AAGGAGTGAGGTTTGAGAGTAGTGTAATTTAAGAGGGTAGTAAAACTTCCTTAATATTTTATCATTTATTTTCTTGGTTTGAGAGTAGTGTAATTTAAGAGGGTAGTAAAACTACAGCATTAAGCAAAAATGCCACCCAGAGTTTGAGAGTAGTGTAATTTAAGAGGGTAGTAAAACGCCGTTCCTGTTATATTTTAAGCCCCTATGGTTTGAGAGTAGTGTAATTTAAGAGGGTAGTAAAACAGGTTAGCCAACACCTGGGACACCTGCCGAGTTTGAGAGTAGTGTAATTTAAGAGGGTAGTAAAACCCATTCACATTTGTTGGGACATCCTCTAGTGTTTGAGAGTAGTGTAATTTAAGAGGGTAGTAAAACAATTAAACAATATCCAAACGCAGTTATTCAGTTTGAGAGTAGTGTAATCAAACCATATAAAAATAAATCCTTTCCATAAACTGTTATATAAATATACAGTATCAGGAAAGGATTTTTTATTATAAAATTATTTTGGCAGAACTATTGAAATTTTAAACAGATCACCGTCTGTTATAATATTCATGATACCGCCATGAAGTTCAACTATGCTTTTAGCTATTGAAAGACCTAAGCCGGAGCCTTCTGTAGTACGTGAAGGGTCGCCTCGTTTAAATCTTTCAAAAAGTTCGTTTGCATCAAAGTCCATATTGTAATTTGCGACATTTTTAAAAACAATGGAAACAGTTTTCTCTTCTTCTTTTATATCTATATAAGCTCTTGTGCCTTTGGCAGAGTATTTGAGAATATTGTTAATAAGGTTATCAAATACACGCCACATTTTCTGTCCGTCAATATTTACAAGTATGGAATCGGAGCTTGTGGAAACTATAAATTCTATCTCCGCTTCCTCAATTTTATAGGAAAGCTCGCCCAGAGTCTGGTCAAGGAGAGCAACTATGTCTGAATACATTTTATCAAGTTTCATTTGTCCGCTTGAAAGTTTTGAAGCCTCAAAAAGGTCATCAATAAGTACTTTAAGACGTCTTGACTTGCTGTCTATTACAGAAATGTATTCCTGTGCTTTTTCATTGTCTAAGTTAAGCTCCTTCAAAAGGGATACATAGCTTATAATTGATGTTAAAGGAGTCTTTAAATCGTGTGAAACATTTGTTATAAGCTCTGTTTTAAGACGTTCACTCTTAAGTATTTCATTTACATTTTCCTGCAGTCCCGTGTTTATTTTATTTATATTGTTTATTGATGTAGTAAAAGGTCCCGTTTCCTCGGGAATTGTGTCTATGTTACCGTCTGCAAGTTCCTGTAAATAATATCTCAGCTTTATTTCCGCAACTGTAGCCTTGAAAATTACAGCACATACAATTGTGGCAACAGTTAATGATACATATATTATGAATGTTCTGAAAAGAAAATTTGCTCCCAGAAGAGAGATATACATTATGCCTATCAGCCAGACTATGACTATTGCTTCAAAAATAAGAAGTCCTGTGAGAAGATATTTTTTTGTTTTAAGGGCAAGTTTTATATCCATTACTGCTTCTGCTGCATATTTGACATTGGGAGATTTGAAAATAAGTTTTGGGTTTCTGCACACAGAAAGTACTTTGCACATAAAGAGTGCAAATAACAGGGATATAATACAAGCCATTACAAGCATACCGAATAGCATAAAATAGCTGCCGTTTACAAGAGACTTTGTGAGAATATACATGTTAAGTCTGCTGTGCCTTATGACAAATATAATAAGAATTACCATTAAAGGCAGTATAAATATTGAAGGTATTTTTTCATACTTTTCATATATACGGTGCAGCATTTCCTTCGTTACATCTTTGTGATAAAGGTACAGATAACATGCAATCATGGCAACTGTACCAAAAAGACAAAGAGGAAGAATAGGGGATGATAAAATATCATTGTACTCTATTTCCTGCCGGAGCAGAAGCATTTGTTCCCTTGTGGACATTGATGTAGTCACGGGAATGGATATGTCGCAGGACAATCCGTGATTTATGAAAGACTGATTGAGAAGTTCATTGTTAAACTCAATTGAAAATATAGGGTCTTCTATATTTATTGTTTCGTAGCTGCCTTCTGTATAAAAATCATTTGTATTTGTGGCAATGACTCTGCACAAAACATTGCTGTACAGGGAATAATGGAAGTCTTCATTTGAAAGAAGATATTCCTCTATAGAGTTATAATTATTAATAGCATCGCTTAATTCAGCCTGACGGTCAATAAGAGTATCAATGGTCAGATCTTCTACATTAAACTGGTAGAGGGTTTCAGGATTGGGAGATGAAGTATCCTCTGTATCAGATGAGGTATCATTATTTTCACCCTCACTAAATGGCTGAATTTTTGCATAAAAATCCCTTGGCATTGGAGTTATGACACCCGTTGCTATATAATTATCAATTTCTGAAAGCTTTAATGTTGCCTCATTAATATCAAAGTTGCGGTAATAAATATAATACCTCTGGAGATTTTTGGCATATCTTATTACTCCCTTGTTAATTTCTGCACTGTCTTTGAAGTATGACATATTGTTCTCGTCAAAATCAAGCTTTTTTTCAAAGGATGTCAGAAATCCCGCAGAGGCTAGTATAAGGGAAAATATTAAAAGGAAAGAGACCGCAAGCTTATTTTGATATTTTGTATCCAATTCCCCACACCACCTTTAAATAGATCGGCTCTTTTGGATTTACTTCTATTTTTTCTCTTATTCTTCTTATATGAACCGCAACAGTGTTTTCACTGTTTATAAAAGGCTCATTCCACACTTTTTCGTAAATTTCTTCTATTGAGAATATTACATCGGGATTTTCCATTAAAAGCTGCAAAATCTTAAATTCAATAGGTGTAAGCTTTACAGGCTTGTCATCAAGCTTAACTTCCTTGGTTTTTTTGTTAAGATAAAGACCTCTTATAAGAAGCTCATCCTTTGTTTTCTGGAAGCTGGTGAATTGTGTATATCTTCTTAAATTTGATTTAACTCTTGCAATAAGTTCAAGGAAATTAAATGGCTTTGTAATATAGTCATCTGCACCTATATTAAGACCGAGTACTATATCTTTGTCCTCTGATTTTGCGGAAAGAACAATTATAGGAATTTCTTTATCCTGTCTTATTTTAAGTATTGCCTGTATTCCGTCCATTTTGGGCATCATCAGGTCCATGATTATAAGGTGAATGTCGGGATGTGCTTCAAGGACCTTTAAAGCTTCCTCCCCGTCATGTGCCTTATATACAGTCATCTGTTCATTTGTAAGGTATATTTCTATGGCATTAAGTATTTCTTTGTCGTCATCTGCTACTAAAATTTTGTATTCCATATAATTTTCCTCCTTTTGTTAATGTAATTTAATTATAAAGTAATATTATGACTTTTGAAAGGCATATTTATTAAGGTTCTATGAACATTTTACCATACTTCTTTAAGTAAATCAAAGGCTTTAATTATATTTTCATTATTTATACCTGTGTAGCCAAGAACTATGGCAGGCTTATGGTGCCTTCCCTTTACATAATAGCTGTTTATATCGGTAAGAAATATTCCCTTTTCTTTAGCTTTATCAGTAAGAAGCTTTATATCCGTACCTTCGGGGAATTCAAGCACAATGTGAAGCCCCGTGTTTTCTCCGTGAATCGTTATATTTTTATTAAGGGAGGATATGCAGTCCTTTATTGTGTTTATTCTGGTTTTGTATATATTTCTCATTCTGTTTATGTGGCGTTCAAAATATCCTCCTTCCATAAATTTTGTAAGTGTATACTGTTCAAAGCAGGATACTGTGTTTGAATAAAAGCGAAAATCTCTGTCAAAGGTGTATACAAGTTCCCAGGGGAGTACCATATAGCTTATTCTGAGAGATGGAGCAAGATTTTTTGCAAAGGTATTCATATATATTACTCTGCCTGCCGTATCAAGGCTTTGAAGGGCAGGTATGGGCTTTCCGCTGTAGCGAAACTCGCTGTCATAGTCATCTTCAATAATATAGCCGTTTTTTTCCGATGCCCATTTTAAAATTTCATAGCGCCTTTTAATAGGTGTTATGATTCCTGTAGGGAACTGATGAGAGGGGGAAACGTGGAGAACATTTACATCAGAATAAATCAAATGCTCCATGCTGACGCCCTGTTCATCAAGGGGAAGGTATTCCGTATCTGTATTATAGGCTTGAAGTATCTTTGCTATTTTGTGGTAGCCTGGATTTTCAACGGCATATTTTTTGTTTTCACCGAGAAGCTGTATTATCAAATTAATGAGATATTCGGAACCTGCTCCTACAATGATCTGTTCAGGCTGACAGCTTATGCCCCTGTAGGCTTTAAGATACTTTGCAATTTCTGTTCTGAGGGAATAGAGTCCTTTTGTTTCGCTTTTGTTTAAAAGCTCTTTATCCTTATCTCTTAAAACTTCTCTCATTAGCTTTGCCCAGACTGAAAAGGGAAAATTTTCGGTGTCTACGGTGTTTGTTTTAAATTCATATATGTAATCTGACCTTGTCTGATTTTCTCTGACTGGTATTGTGTCAATATCAGACGGAGCAAGCGAAAGACTGTTTTGTATGTCATTAACATAATATCCCCTTTTGGGCTTTGAGTAAATATATCCTTCGGAAATAAGCTGTTCATAAGCTGTTTCCACGGTCAAAACGCTTATTTTCAGATGTGCTGCAAGCCTTCTTTTGGAAGGAAGTTTTTCACCCTTTGGTATTACATTATTTAAAATGTCCTCTTTAATGTGATCGTAAAGCTGTTCATATATAGGTGTTTTAATACCTGTATTTAGTATGTAAGTAAACAAATTATCACCAACTGACCTTGTAAAATAATTTAAAACTGAGTATTTAAGACATATCAGTTATATGTATAATTATACTCAAATATTAAAAAAAATCAATAGGAGGTTTTAAAATGTCAAGATATAAATTAAATTGTGAACTGGCACAGATGTTAAAAGGCGGTGTAATTATGGATGTAACTACACCGGAGCAGGCTAAAATTGCTGAGGAGTCGGGAGCCTGTGCCGTAATGGCTCTTGAAAGAATACCTGCCGATATAAGAGCAGCAGGGGGAGTGTCAAGAATGAGTGATCCTAAAATGATAAAGGGTATACAGGAGGCTGTTTCGATTCCTGTTATGGCTAAGTGCAGAATAGGACATTTTGTTGAAGCACAGGTTTTACAGGCTATTGAAATTGACTACATAGACGAAAGCGAGGTACTTTCACCTGCCGATGATGTTTATCATATTGACAAGACAAAGTTTGATGTGCCTTTTGTTTGCGGAGCAAAGGACTTGGGTGAGGCTTTAAGAAGAATTGCGGAAGGTGCCTCAATGATAAGAACAAAGGGAGAACCGGGAACGGGAGATATTGTTCAGGCTGTAAGACATATGAGAATGATGCAGAGTGAAATAAGAAGAATAGCTAACTGCAGTGAGGACGAGCTTTTTGACAATGCAAAGAGATTAGGTGTGCCTTATGAGCTGTTGGAATACGTTCATAAAAACGGAAAACTTCCTGTTGTAAACTTTGCGGCAGGGGGTGTTGCAACTCCTGCCGATGCTGCCTTAATGATGCAGTTAGGCGCAGAGGGTGTCTTTGTGGGTTCAGGTATATTCAAGTCAGGAAATCCCGCAAAGAGGGCACAGGCTATTGTGAAGGCTGTGACAAATTATAATGATGCAAAAATGATAGCCGAGCTTTCAGAAGATCTGGGTGAAGCTATGGTAGGTATCAATGAGGATGAAATTGAACTTTTAATGGCGGAAAGAGGTAAATAATATGAAGGTTGCTGTTCTTGCTTTGCAGGGTGCCTTTATTGAGCATGAAAAAATCTTTGAATCTCTTGGTGCGGAAACTCTTGAGTTAAGACAGAAAAAGGACTGTTTTGATAATTTTGACGCTCTGGTACTTCCGGGCGGTGAAAGTACTGTTATGGGCAAGCTTTTAAGGGAACTTGATATGTTTGACATATTAAAGAAAAAAATTGAAGAGGGTATTCCTGTTTTCGGTACATGTGCGGGACTTCTGCTCCTTGCTAAAAATATTGAAAATGACAGCAGAAGGCATATTGCATTAATGGATATTACAGTGGAAAGAAATGCTTACGGCAGACAGCTTGGAAGTTTTGAAACAGTAAGTGAGTTTAAGGGAATAGGTGATGTGCCTATGAGGTTTATAAGAGCTCCTTATATTAAGCATACTGACAGTGACAATGTTGAAGTCCTTTCTGTTGTGGATGATAAAATAGTTGCGGCAAGAGAAGGGAATATGCTTGTTACGGCTTTTCATCCCGAGCTTACCGAGTGCAATGATATACACAGGTATTTTATTGATATGATTTAATATAGTTTGTAAAAAATCAGAGGCTGTGCAAAATATTTGCTATTTTGCAACAGCCTCTGATTTAAATTTCTTATTTTTAAGTTCAATTATTCTGTCGCACATTTCAAGAGTTTTATGTCTGTGTGAAATAATTATACATGTTTTTGTTTTAAGGGACTTTATATTTTCTATAAGTCCTTTTTCGTTTTCTTCATCAAGGGCTGATGTTGCCTCGTCTAAAAGAAGTATGGGGGCATCGCTTAAAAAGGCTCTGGCAAGGGCAATTCGCTGGATCTGTCCTTCGCTTAATCCTAAACCTCTTTCACCTACAACAGTGTCAAAGTCTCCGGGAAGTGTTGAAATAAAATCATATATCATGGCAAGTTTTGATGCCCTTATTATTTCATCCTCTGAGGCATCGGGCCTGCAGAAGGCAATATTTTCCCTTATGGAGCCTGAAAGTATCATATTGCCCTGAGGAACATAGGCAAAGAGCTTTCTGACAGAGGCATCAAGAGGAAGCTCACTGTCTTTAAGCTTAATGTAAACTCTGCCTGACTGTGGTTCTATAAGGGCAAGTATAAGTTTCATCATTGTTGATTTTCCTATGCCCGAAGGTCCTGCAATGGCGACAATTTCACCTTTGTTAATAACGGCAGAGGCATTTTCAAGAACTGTATCATCCTTGTATGAAAATGTTACATTATCAAAATTCAGAGAAATCATATTGTTATAAAGCTCATCTGTTGTAAGCTTCTGTTCTGTAAATGGCTCATCTTCTATATTTTCAAGTTCAATAAGTCTTTCGGCAGAGGCTATCATAGAGTAAAATGCAGGGACAAGTCCGCTTATATTCCTCATAGGTGCCTTGATTTGCTCTATTATCTGCAAAAATGCCGTAAGCATACCAAATGTAATGGAGCCTGCACTTATTCTGAAAGCACCCCAGACAAGGGCTGCATAATAGCCCCCCGTAAAGAGTATATAAACTCCTGTATCTGCTATGTTGCTGACAGTCTGCTTTTTATACATAAGCTTAAGTGCCTTAAGCTGTTTGTCCTTTAAACGGGAGGAAACTATGCTGTTGTTTGCATAGGACTTTATTACAACAATGTTTTCAATGCACTCCTGTATAAATGAACGGACAACGCCGTTGGCACCTTGAAGTGCCTTGTGAAGATATTTGAAATGCTTGCTGTATATTTTTGCAGCAATGCTTATGAAAATACCGAATATTATAACTATGACAGTAAGCCTTGGTTCAATTGAAAAAAGCACTGCAAGACCAGCAATAAGTCTTGTGCCGAGAGCAATGGCACTGGGCACTATTGAAACAACACCTTCAATTATAATATCCACATCTGATGTAAAACGGTTTAAAAGTTCTCCCGAGTGATATTCATTTATTTTTGTCCACTTTTTGTTTAAAAGGCAGTTGAAAAGTCCCTGCTTTATTTTTATGTCGATCTTACCCATTGCACGGATCAAAATATTACAGTAGATAATGTTTAATGCTCCCTGTAAAACTATAATAAATAGTATTTTAAAAATGGCAAACCATATATTGCCGGGGGATGCTCCTGTTGCAATGTCAAGTATTTCACTTGAAACAAGGGCAAGCCATATGAAGCCAAGGGATATTGCTCCCGTAAGGAATGACAAAAAGACAACCCACCAGAGTTGCCTGCCTGTGTATTTATATATCCATTTAAGAGCATTTAATGAACGAGTTTTCATATTTTTCTCCTGTTTATTGTAGGGATGAAAGAATCGCTAACGGGCGAGCAATGCCTGTGTCATTAACTTAAGGAAAACCCTCCACCTCTAATGCGGTCCCCCTCCCTTAAAAGCAGTACTGTCAACTTCAGAAAAAATCAATGCTCCGCAAATGCAAGCATTTGCTAAGTTGGAAGCAGTTAGGACAGAGAAAACCCTCAGTCTGTTCAAATCAGCTTTACTGATTTGAACGGACAGCTCCCTTACAAAAGGAGCCAAGAGGGCGGGCACGCCGCCTTTTTGATCTGTTAGGTTTATGCTAATCCTTTAAGTTGACAGTAATACCCTTAAAGGGGGCAGGTGGGCAGACACGCTGCCCGTGTAATATGTTTTATTTATTTTTTTCGTTATATAAAATCTCAATATAAGCAAGTACAAGAGGTCCTACACCCTTTGCATCATTTGATACTACAGGCTCTGACATATAGTAGCCGAATGTACCGTCTCTTCTTGTGTTGTCTTCGGGACCTAAGCCTGCAACAAGGCAGATACCGTCAAGCTGAAGTTCTCCGTCCTTTTCTGAAAGGTATTTTTCGCATACACCATTAAAGGCTTTTTCACCATACTTGAAATAGCTTTCATCAAGTATACCCATTCTTACGCTCTTCATAATAGCATAGGCAAAGATTGAGCTGCCGCTTGTTTCAAGATAATTTGAAGGGATACCGCCGAGATTTACTACCTGATACCACATACCGTTTTCACTCTGGTATTTAAGCATTGAGTCAATAAGCTCTTTATAAATAGAAGAAAGTTTTGTTTTTTCTTCAGCCATATTATCGGGCATAACTGAAATGGTATCTATAAGAGCCATAGCATACCAGCCTAAAGCTCTTAACCAGAAGTTTCTTGAAAGACCTGTAACTTTATCGCACCAGAAGGCCTTTCTTGAATAGTCATAGCCGTGGTAATAAAGACCTGTTTTAGGATCTCTCATCTTATCGTATACATTTAAAAACTGGTTATAGCTATCCCTGCAGTTTTTGCAGTCATTATATTCGACCTCATACTGCATATAGAATGGCTGTCCCATGTACATACCGTCAAGCCATACTTGATTTGGATATATCTTCTTGTGCCAGAAGTTGCCTTCCT
Source organism: Candidatus Gallispira edinburgensis (assembly GCA_904395805.1). Classification (GTDB taxonomy): domain Bacteria; phylum Bacillota; class Clostridia; order Lachnospirales; family CAG-274; genus Gallispira; species Gallispira edinburgensis. The sequence goes on from CAJFNV010000001.1 coordinate 9,203, forward strand.
CTGTTCTTGGCTGATTTTTTACCTGTGAGTAAATTGTTTCAATAGCTTTTTTATACTTTTCCTTACCTGTAAGCTTGTAAAGTTCAAAGAGTGTTTTGCCTGCATTTACATTGTCAATGTTGTAGTCCTCGGGATTATAGGACTTAATGCTTCCGTCATCCTGAACAAAGTAGTCAATAAAGTCATCTGCAAATTTAAGGAATTTTTTATCGCCCTTAATAGCGTAAAGGTCAAGAATAGCCTTTATCATACAGCCGTCAATATAATTCCATGTTGAAGGCTTGCCGCTTTTTATTTTCTCTATATTCCATATGGGCGCCTGTGGTGTACTTTTCTCCAATAACTGATCAATATACTTATCTAAAATGTCCATAATTAACCTCCCGATTAAAAATATGATTATATTTATAATAAAATATTAACATAAATACATGGCTTTTTCAATATTATTTTAGGTATTTTAAGGTCATAATTTTAAATAATGTTACTCTTTCCTAACTATGGGGTTATTTGGTATAATTGTTAAAGTTATCAGTTAAAATACTATATAAGGTAAAGAGAGGAATTAAAATGACAGGTTTGTTGATCAGACTGTTTGTAAAAAACAGTGAGGACATACGAAATCCCGATGTAAGAAAGGATTATGGCACATTAAGCGGTGGTGTAGGTATAGTATGCAATATTCTGCTTTTTGTGTTTAAGGTCATAACAGGAATTGTTTCATCTTCTATTTCCGTAATAGCTGATGCCTTCAACAACTTATCTGACGCGGCATCGTCAATAATAACGATCATAGGCTTTAAGCTTGCAGATAAGCCTGCCGATAATGAGCATCCCTACGGACACGGAAGATATGAATACTTATCAGGGCTTCTGATAGCATTTCTTATTGTTATGACAGCTGTTGAGCTTTTAAAAAGTTCTGTTGATAAAATATTCAGCTCATCTGATGTGGAGTTTTCTGCTTTTTCTGTTATTATTCTGCTGCTGTCAATAGGTGTAAAGCTTTGGATGGCAGTATTTAACAAAAAAATAGGAAGGAAGCTTAACGCTTCTGCAATGCTTGCAACGGCAGCAGACAGCTTAAGTGACTGCATTGCTACAGGTGCGGTTCTTATAAGCCTTATTGTGGGATATATTTTTAAAATAAATATAGACGGATATACAGGTGTACTTGTCGCTCTGTTTGTATTTAAGGCAGGATTTGAGGCAGCAAATGACACTTTAAAGCCTTTATTAGGGCAGGCTCCCGATCCCGAATTTGTAAAAGCACTTGAAGATTCCGTACTTGAGGACAATAAAATAAAGGGAATACATGATATGCATATACATGATTACGGTCCGGGCAGAGTTGTGGTTTCTCTTCATGCTGAAATTCCTGCTGAAATGAATGTTATGGAGGCTCATGACATAATTGACAGCACAGAGGATAAGATAAAGAAAAAATACAAGTGTGATATAAGTATCCATATGGATCCTGTGGAAACGGAAAATGAAAGGGTCAATGAGCTGAAAAAAACAGTGGGAGAAATAATAAATGAGATCAGCCCTAAGCTTAATTTCCATGATTTCAGAATTACACAGGGACCTATGAGGACAAATATTATATTTGATATTGAAATTCCCTTTGGCTTTGAAATGAAAGACAGCGACGTAATAAAGGAAATAAGCAGAAGGGTAAAGGCTCTGGATGAAAGCTATTATGTTGTGATACAGGTGGATAAGGTTGTTGTGAATGAATAAATTTGAGATCTTCCGTCTGTTCAAGATGATGATATTGTGTCAAGGCAGCATATTTGCCGCCTTGACAGATATTTGGTAACTTATGTAAAAATACTGTTAAATCTATTGACAGGTATTTTATATTATCAGAACTGCGTTCTGATAGCCGTGTGCCACGGCGGCATTCCTTCGGATTGCCAATATAACACCTCGGCTGACGCCTTGGTGACTTTTCGCACAAAATTGAAAGCAAGCTTTCATTTTGTTGCTCATAAGTCATAATATGGTATTATTTTAAGTCCCTAAAGGAGGAAAGAAAAATGAGTTTTTTTGAATTATTTATTGTTGCAGTAAGTCTTGCTATGGATGCATTTGCTGTTGCCGTTTCAAACGGGCTTATGCTGCCCAAAATAAGAATAAGACATGCTCTTGTGTTTGGCTTGTTTTTTGGTGTATTCCAGTTTTTAATGCCTTTGATAGGATATTTCCTTGCAAGCAGATTCAGTACATATATTCAGAGCTTTGACCACTGGATCGCTTTTATCCTTCTTGCTATTATAGGCGGCAATATGATCAAGGAGAGCTTTTCCGATGAGGATGATGAGGATGTTCAGGCAAATATTATGTCTGTAAAAAATCTTACTATGCTTGCTATTGCAACAAGTATAGATGCTCTTGCAGTAGGCGTTACATTTGCCCTTGTTGACAGCGGCAATATATGGGTTTCATGCGGTGTAATAGGTATAGTTGCATTTATTTTATCTTACATTGGCGTTATGCTCGGAAAGAAGATAAGCGGTGTATTCCAGTCCTATGCCGAAAGAGTGGGCGGAGCCGTGCTTATTATAATCGGTCTTAAAATTTTAATTGAACATTTATTTTTCAGTTGATATTTAAAGCTATTGTAAAGTTATATTTTACAGTAGCTTTTTTTGCATATATAAGGTTAAAATGCAAGTGTAATAGAGGATTTTTATGATTTATGACGTATATATTTATTAAGAGAGGTGATATAAATGACCATAAGAGAGCGTACCGAAAATATGGAAGAACAGATTCTAAGCCCATATGCTTCTAAAAGCAAATACAGCAGGGGCAGAGGAAGAGAAGAAGAAAAGTGTGATATAAGAACATGTTATCAGCGTGACAGAGACAGAATTTTACATAGCAAGGCTTTCAGAAGGCTTATGCACAAGACTCAGGCATTTATTTCACCTGAGGGAGATCACTACAGGACAAGACTTACACATACTCTTGAAGTATCACAGATAGCAAGAACTATAGCGGTGGCTCTGAGATTAAATGAAGACCTGACAGAGGCTATTGCTCTCGGGCATGATCTGGGGCATACTCCTTTCGGACATCTGGGAGAGGCAGACTTGAATAATGTGGTGCCCGGGGGATTTCATCACAATATACAAAGTGTGAGAGTTGTTGAAAGGATCGAAAAAAACGGTGAGGGACTAAACCTTACAAAGGAAGTTCTTGACGGTATATTAAATCACAGAGGGAAAGGCTCTCCAAGTACTCTTGAAGGAAAAATCGTGCAGATATCGGATAAAATCGCCTATGTAAACCATGACATAGATGATTCTATAAGGGCAGGAATATTGACAGAAGATGTTTTGCCAAAGGACTGTGTAAAAATCCTTGGAAACACTTCAAGAAAAAGAATAGATTTCCTGATCAGAAATATAATAAAAAACAGCGAAGGTATAAATGATATAAGGCTTGACGATGAGGCAAGAGAAGCCCTTTACAAACTGAGAGGATATATGTTTGACAATGTATATAATTCAGGTATGCTCAGTGAGGAGAGGAAGAAGTACGGCCGCTTTTTAAGTGTAATGTACGGTTATTATCTTGATAATTTCAATGAGGTCCCCGAAGAATTTAAACGGAATTATGAAAACAGTACCGAAGAATATTATTCTGAAAGAATAGTTGCCGATTATCTTGCGGGAATGACTGACAGATTTGCAAAAAGAACATATAACGCTCTGGGGGATAAACTGAAAAAATATCTGATATAAAAAAGGATATTTTAATTTTGTGTCGAAAATTAAAATAAGGGTGTTTTTTGCGTAAAAATGATTTTTTGAAATTTTGTATTTATATAGGAGTGTCTTTTATGAGCTATTATCCGAGAGAGGTCATAGATGATATACGTTCGGGAAATGATATAGTTGATGTTGTAGGACAGTATGTCAAGCTTAAAAGAAGCGGCAGTTCCTATGTGGGTTTATGTCCCTTCCATAATGAAAAAACCCCTTCCTTTCATGTTAACCAGGATGGTCAGTATTTTCACTGCTTTGGCTGCGGCGTGGGCGGCGATGTTATCGGCTTTATGATGAAGTACGGCAATTACAGCTACCCTGACGCTCTTAAGGTACTTGCAGAGAGAATAAACTATATTCTGCCTGAGGGAGAAATGTCTGCTGACATTGTTAAAAAAAGGGAACTTAAGCAGAATTTATACGAAATACATAAAATTGCTGCAAGATTTTACTATGAACAGCTTATGTCCGATAATGGTAAAATTGCGGCAGAGTATCTGGATAAAAGAGAGGTTAAACTAGGTATAAGGAGAAAATTCGGACTGGGATATTCACCTGTTGCCAAAGGAGCTCTTTATGAAAATCTTAAAAGCAAAGGCTTTTCCGAGGACACAATACTTAAAAGCGGTCTTGTGTACAAGAGAGATAACGGAGCTTATTACGATAAATTCTTTAACAGACTTATGTTTCCCATAATTGACGTTTACGGAAATATAATAGGATTCGGAGGCAGAGTACTTGGTGACGGACAGCCTAAGTATCTTAATTCACCTGAAACCGAAATATTCAATAAAAGCAGAAATCTCTATAACCTTAACAATGCAAAGGCTTCAAAGATAAGAGAATTTATACTTGTTGAAGGATATATGGACGCAATTGCCATATATCAGGCAGGCTTCCACAATGTGGTGGCTTCTCTTGGAACTGCTTTTAATGAAAATCATGCAAAGGTCCTTAAATCATATGCAGACAGTGTTATTCTGCTTTTTGACAGTGATGAAGCAGGTGTTAAGGCTGTATTAAGAGCTATACCCGTTCTTGAAAATGCAGGGCTGAAAATCAAGGTGCTTCAGGTACATGATGCAAAGGATCCTGACGAATTTATAAAAAGATTTGGAGCCGCTGAGTTCGGCGAGCTTTTGAAAACAGCTAAAAATCATATAATATTTCAGGCTGAACAGCTTCAGAAAAAATATGATCTTGAGATACTTGATGACAAAATAGCTTTCTCAAAGGATATTGCTAAGCTTTTGTCAAATATTGAAAGCTCTATTGAAACAGATGCCTATCTCAAGGAAGTGTCAAAAATGACCGACATTGATCTGCCTGCAATACAGGATGAAATTGCAAAGCTCAATAACGGTGTTGCTGTTGTGAGAATGGCGTCAAAGGGTTCAAAAATAAATAAAAATGGTATAGATGAGGCAAGAAGCGGTCTTATAAGCATACTTGTGTCAAACAAGGTGTATTATGACCTTTTGTCAAAGCATATAAAGCCTGAAGAATTTGTTGATGATTTTTATGTTAAGACGGTAAGTTATATATATTCACTTTACAGCCAGGATAAGCCTGTGAATAAGGAAAGTATAATAGGTTATTTTGAAACTGTTGAAGAACAGAGCAGGATAACAAAGCTTTTTGTAAGGCAGGTTGGCTATATTGATGATGAAATAGAAAAGGCAATGAATGACCTTGTGCGAAAGGTTAAAGAAGCCTATTATGACAAAATGATCAGTGATGACTACAGTAATCCTGAATTGCCAAAATTAATGGAAATGAAAAGAAATGTTAGCAAACTGTATATATCATTATCTGACGGTTAAAATAGTTACAAGTGAGAAAGGATGGAATTATAAATGAAACCCATTGATGATGCTACTTTTACAAGTAAGATGAAGGAACTCATTGCTATTGCTAAAAAGAATAAAAATACTCTTAATGCTAATACGCTTATGGACAGTCTGTCAACTGTAGACCTTGATCCTGAGCAGATGGATAAGGTGTATGATTATCTTGAAAGCCAGGGTATCGATCTTGTAGGTGTAGAGCTTGAGCTTGGTGATACAGATGATGATTTGGATATTGATAACGAAAGAGAACTTGATTTATCTGTTTCGGATAGTATCAATATTGACGACCATGTGCGTATGTATTTAAAGGAAATAGGCAGAGTGCCACTTCTTTCGGCAGATGAGGAAATTGAGCTTGCAGAAAGAATTGAACAGGGTGATGAAGAAGCTAAAAAGCGTCTTTGTGAAGCAAACCTGAGACTTGTTGTAAGTATTGCTAAGAAGTATGTGGGCAGAGGTATGCTTTTCCTTGATCTTATTCAGGAGGGTAACCTGGGACTTACAAAGGCTGTTGAAAAGTTTGACCACAGAAAGGGCTTTAAGTTCAGTACCTATGCTACATGGTGGATCAGACAGGCGATTACAAGGGCAATTGCCGATCAGGCAAGGACTATAAGAATTCCTGTTCATATGGTTGAAAACATTAACAAGATAATAAGAGTGTCAAGACAGATGCTTCAGGAAAACGGTAAGGAGCCAACAGATCAGGAGCTTGCTGAAAGAATGCAGATGTCTATTGACAAGGTAAGGGAAATCAGAAAGATTGCTCAGGAGCCTGTTTCTCTTGAAACGCCTATAGGTGAGGAAGAGGACAGCCATCTGGGAGATTTTATACCTGATGAGGATATTCAGGCACCTGCTGATGCGGCTGCATTTTCTCTTTTAAAAACTCAGCTTGATCAGGTTCTCAACACTCTTACCGACAGAGAAAGAGAAGTTTTAAAACTGAGATTCGGACTTAATGACGGTAAGGCAAGAACTCTTGAGGAGGTTGGTGCAAAGTTCAATGTAACAAGAGAGAGAATACGTCAGATTGAGGCTAAGGCTTTGAGGAAATTAAGACATCCCAGCAGAAGTAAGAAGCTTAAAGACTATTTATGATACCAGGGTCAAAAGATCATATTTTTCATGCTTGCATGAAAAAATATGATTTTGAGGATTTCGGGAGCGTGAAACGCAAAGAAATCCGTCGGTATCATGGGGTAAAATATTTTTGAACCCTGCATCAGGATATTAATGTATTAAGGGAGTTGTCTTTGACAACTCCTTTTTGATTAGAAAGGGTCTTTTGTTTATAATGAAATTTAGAGAAAACCCTCAGTCAGCAGAGCTGACAGCTCCCTTAGAAGGGAGCCTGAAATGGTTGCTATAAATTATGATAACCGTACTATGTTAAAAATTATGGAAACTGAATAGGAAAGGGCTTTGTATGTTATCAAAAAGATTAAAACAGGTTGCTGATATGGTTAAAAAGTGTGATGTGATCGCTGACATTGGCACGGACCATGGATACATACCCATATATCTTATAAAAAAGGGAATTGCAAAAAGGGCTGTTGCGGCAGACATCAGCCAGGGGTCATGTAAAAAGGCTCAGCTTAATATTGGCTTAAGTCATTTATCCGATGTAATAGATGTAAGGTGCGGTAACGGACTTGAGGTAATAGAAAAAGGTGAAAAGATTGACACCATTATAATTGCGGGCATGGGGGGACTGATGGCAATAAGTGTACTTGAAAGCAACAGAGATGCTGCCCAGGGTGCAGAACAGCTTGTCTTGCAGCCTCAGAGAGATATTGACAAGGTGAGAAGGTATTTGCATTCCATAGGCTACAAAATAACCGATGAAAAAATGCTTGTTGATGGTGATAAATTTTATACGGTAATAAATGCGGAAAAGGGCAGTGAGGAGTATAGTGAGCTTGAATATCTTTTCGGAAAAAAGCTTATTGAAAGCAAATCACCTGTTTTGAATGAATATGTTGAAATAGAAGATAATAAAATTTTAAAAGTACTTGAAAATATGGAAAATAAGGGAATGAAGGGCAGTGAGGCATATGAAAAGATGTATAAGCTCCACTGCAAATACATGGAGGTAAAAAAATGTCTGTAAATGCTAAAGATATAATTAATAAAATGGAGAGTATTGCACCAAAGGAAATATGCTGCAGCTGGGACAATGTTGGTGTTATGGTGGGGGACAGTGGAAAAGAAGTCAAAAAGGTTTTGATCGCCCTTGACTGTTCTGCTGATGTAATAGATGAGGCTGTAAATATGGGGGCGGATATGATAATTACTCATCATCCCTTTATATTTAAGGCTGTTAAAAATCTGGATTACAAAAATCCCCTGTCAAGAAAAATTGCAAAGGTAATTAAAAATGATATTCTGGTTTATTCTGCCCATACAAATCTTGATATAGCTGATCATGGTACAAATTATACCCTTGCGGAACTTCTTGAACTGGAAGATACAGAGGGGCTTGTGCCTATGGGTGAAGGCAATTTTATGGGAAGAGCGGGAAGGCTTAAAAATGAAATGGCTTTCTGTGATTTCATAGATTTTGTAAAGAAGAAACTTGGTGCAGAAAGACTTGCTGTAAACGGCGATATGGATACCATTATAAAAAAAGTGGGTTTGTGCACAGGTGCGGGAGCAGACTATGAATTTCTGGCAAGAGCTAAGGAGCTTGGCTGCGATGCCTATGTTACAGGTGATGTGGGGTATCATGACGGACAGAGTGCGGAAGATATTGGCATCTGCCTTATTGACGGAACTCACTATCTGACAGAAGTAATAGTTGTAAATACACTTTATAATATACTTTCCGAGGAATTTGGAAATGTGGAATTTGTTAAGTCAAAAGTGAACGGACAGACTCTTAATATTGTATAGCAGGGTAAGAGGGGGAGTAAAATGAAGTCTTTTAATGTGCATATTGTAAATAACAAAACTGATGTAACCGTTGATTCAAATACGTCGCTTCTGGAGTTGAGCAAGCTTTACAGAAATGTTACAAAAAGTACAATACTGCTTGCTAAGGTGGACAATATAGAGAGGGATTTAAACTACAGAATAAATGATGATTGCAATATTGAGTTTCTGGACATAACATCAAAACTGGGATTTCGGGTTTATCAGAGAAGTGCCGTATTTATAATGCTTGCAGCAGTCAGAAAGATACTTGGTAAAGAGGCTGTTGTGTGGGTTGAGCATACAATAAACAGGAATTATTTCTGTATAATAAGGGGAGTTGAGATAAGCAGAAAGCTTCTTTCGGAAATCAAGGAAGAAATGACTGAAATCGTAAAAAATGATTTTCCTATTGAAAAGCTTCAGGTGTCTGTTTCAGAGGCGGAAGAAATATTTACAAAAAATAATCTTATAAACTGCAAGAAAGAACTTAAATATATTAAGGCGACAAGTGTGTCACTTTATAAAATAAATGATTATTATGATTATCTTTACGGCTCAATGGTGCCTTCAACTGAATATATTAAAATATTTGACCTTGTAAAGCATGGGGACGGTTTTGTGCTCCAGTTTGAGTCGCCAAAGGTTCCCGGAACATTAAACGAACACCTGAAATATCCCAAGCTTACAAGTATATTCAAGGAGTACAACAGATGGTCTGAAATATTAAATGTGCCTGCAGTATGCAGTCTTAATGATGCTATCAGCAACAGCGAAATAAAGGAACTTATACTGATAACAGAAGCGCTCCAGGAAAAGAAATTAGCAAATATTGCCGATGCTATACAGAAAAGCGGTAAAAAATTTGTATTTATTGCAGGACCTTCTTCTTCGGGAAAGACAACTTTTTCAAAAAGGTTATGTATACAGCTTAAGGTAATAGGCATAAAGCCCCATGTCATATCTCTTGACGATTATTATAAGAGGAGAGAAGAAATTCCTTTTGAGGCTGACGGAACAAAGAATTTTGAAGATTTAAGTGCTCTTGAAATCGACAAATTCAATAATGATCTTTTAAGGCTTAAAGAGGGGGAGGAAGTGGAAACACCCCTTTATGACTTTATCACAGGAGAACCAAAGACTGCCGGTAAGAAAATAAAGCTTGAAGAAGGAGATGTTCTTGTAATAGAAGGTATACATGGCTTAAACAACGCTCTTACACCTAAAATAGGAGAGGATGATAAGTATAAAATATACATAAGCGCCCTTACTCAGCTTAACATTGATGAACACAACAGAATTTCAACTACTGATTCAAGGCTTATAAGAAGAATTGTGAGGGATCACTTTTTCAGGGGATTTTCTGCAAGCAGCACTATAAGTATGTGGCCCAAGGTCCTGGAGGGTGAAGAAAAGAATATATTCCCATTCCAGGAAAATGCAGATGTTATGTTTAATTCAGCTCTTATATATGAACTGAGCGTGCTTAAAGTGTTTGCAGAGCCTTTGTTATTTAATATGGATAAGTCTGAAAGCGGATATACGGAGGCTAAAAGGCTCCTGAACCTTTTAAACAGTTTTCTTGCTGTAAATCCACAGGATATACCTACAAATTCACTGCTAAGGGAGTTTGTAGGAGGAAGCTGTTTTGAGAGTTAAGTATACCTGAATAGTTGTCATAGAAATTCCGAAAAAATTGATACAGGCATATTAAGCGTGTTATGGCGTAATGTTTGCGGGAGGGTAATGTCAATGTAATTAACTTAAGGAGAAACCCCTCAGTCAGCAGAGCTGACAGCAATGCGACCAGCTTTTACAAGGTAATGCTGTCAACTTAAGAAAAATCAATGCTCCGCAAGTGCAGGAATTTGCTAAGTTGAAAATAGTCAGGAAAAAGGAAACCCTCAGTCTGTTCAAATCAGCTGCACTGATTTGAGCAGACAGCTCCCTTATAAAGGAGCCAAGGGGGCGGGCACGCCGCCTTTTTGAACAGTCAGGTTTATCTGATCCTTTAAGTTGACAGCATTGCTTATAAAGGAGCCAAGGGGCGGGCACGCCGCCTTTTTGAACAGTCGGGTTTATCTGATCCTTTAAGTTGACAGCATTGCTTATAAAGGAGCCAAGGGGGCGGGCACACCGCCTTTTTGAACAGTCAGGTTTATGCTGATTCTTTAAGTTGACAGCATTGCCTTACAAGGGAGCATACGGGGGAGTCGTAAACAGATATAATAAAATAAACCGCACTAAAAATTGTTGAACCTAATTAATTATAAAATTAAAAATTAAAATTAAATTGAAAAAAGCTATTGACAAATATAGGATAATAGTGTAATATATAGATAAGTTAGCAAGAGCTAACTAAAATTTAACAGTAAAGGTTAGATTCTGCTAACCTGAAAGAAGCTTATTTTTTTATTTATATAGTTAGAGATTGCTAACTGAAAGGAGGACATATGAGTATAGTAATTGTTGGCGGTAATGATTGTATGGTTACTAAATATAAGGATTTGTGTAAAGAATATAAATGCAGAGCAAAAGTATATACCCAGATGAAGGGTACACTTAAAAACAAAATCGGTGATCCCGATTTGCTCGTGCTTTTTACAAATACTGTTTCACACAAAATGATAAATTGTGCAATAAGTGAAACAAAGGGTAAGAAAACCGTAATTGCACGTTCACATTCAAGCTCTATGACTGCATTAAAGTCAATATTGGAGGAGCATGTTATTTAAGGTAATATTGGTAATTTTTTTAAAGGTTAATGTTATCAATTTAAGAGAAACCCTCCACCGGCAAAGCCGGTCCCCCTCCCTTAGAAAGGAGGCAATAGGGCAGGCATATCGCCTTTATATAAGATTAAATTTATGAAAAGGGCTTAAGTTGACAACATTTGTTATTTAAGGAGGTATTTTATGTCTGAAGAATTACTGGTACGTCATTGTTCACCTACTCTGGCAGGGCTTAAGACAGGTAACTTATTTAATTGCAAATTTGAAGGTATAACTGAATTAAAAAGTACAATTGAATATATGAACAATATGCTTAATTCTAAGGGCGTGTATGTCTATCTTTTGAAATTATGGGGTGACAGAGCTTTAATTTATGTATTCAGACCAAATAAATTAAAGAAAGATCTGAGTCAGGAAGATTCAAAAAAACTTTTAAGCAAAGCGGGCTACAGCGGTAACAATATCAGGGATTATCTTGAACATCTTTCAGAAAGAATATATAAATGTCAAGAATTTCCTCATGAAATAGGGCTGTTTTTAGGTTATCCCATAGATGATGTAAAGGGTTTTATTGAAAATAAGGGGAGAAACTGTAAATGCGCAGGCTGCTGGAAGGTTTACACAAATGAGTGTGAGGCAATGAAAACATTTGCCAAGTTTAAGAAATGTACTGATGTATATTGTAAAAAGCTGCATGAGGGACTTTCAATTGTAAGTCTGACAATTGCTGTGTGATAAATGTCAAAAGCAGTGAGCTGATAAATCAAAGCACTGTTTACATAAATTAAATATTTTTTTACGGAGGTAAATTTAATGAGTAAAGTTGCAGTTGTATATTGGAGTGGTACAGGTAATACACAGGCTATGGCTGAGGCTGTAGCAAGCGGTGCAAAGGAAAAGGGTGCAGATGCTACTCTTTATGGGGTAAGCGAATTTGATCCTTCTCTTGCTGCAGGTTTTGATGCTATTGCATTCGGCTGCCCGGCAATGGGTGCTGAGGAACTTGAAGAGGCTGAATTTGAACCTGTGTTTTCAGCTTGTGATATTAAGGATAAAAAAATCGCTCTTTTTGGCTCTTACGGCTGGGGCGACGGCGAATGGATGAGAACATGGGAGGACAGATGCAGGGATGCAGGAGCTAACCTTGTTTGTGAAAGCGTAATATGTAACGATGCTCCCGATGATGATACTGTCATGAGCTGCAAAAAGCTTGGAGAGGCAATAGCATAAATTTAAATAATTATACAGGGCTGTTTACATGGGATATGATGTAAACAGCCTTTTTATATGCAAGCATATAAATAATTTGCATAAATATAATATAATTTTAACAATAGGTTGATTTTTTATTGACGATTCTGTGAAAATTTGATATTATAATTATAACTTAATTAAAGGAGGAAATTATAATGAAAAAGTTTACTAAGTTTATGAGTTTATTACTTGCAGGAACTATGCTTTTAGGAGCTGCCGGCTGCGGAAGTTCAGATACTTCTGCGGAAGGTGAGGGCACTACTGCACAGACAGATGAAACGGCATCAACTGTAAAGACTTCTCAGGAAGGCAAGCTTATATGGGCTACAAACGCTGCTTTTGAACCATATGAGTATATGGAAGGTGATACAGTAGTCGGTATCGATGCTGAAATCGCTGATGCCATAGCTGCTAAGCTTGGTCTTGAAGCTCAGGTTGAAAACATGGAATTTGATGCTATCATTCCTGCTGTTACATCAGGTAAGGCTGATATCGGTCTTGCAGGTATGACTGTAAGTGAAGAAAGATTAATGAATGTAAACTTCAGTGACACATATGTTGAAGCAGGTCAGGCTATAATTGTTAAGGAAGGTTCAGACATTAAGTCTGCTGCAGATTTGAACGGCAAGGTTGTTGGTGTTCAGAGAGGTACTACAGGTGATGAGTATGTATCTGATGAAGCTAACGGTGTCGGTGTAGCAAGCGTTGAAAGATTTTCAAACGGTCCTGATGCTGCTCAGTCATTATTAACTGATAAGATCGATGCTGTAGTTATTGATAATGAGCCTGCAAAGAAGCTTGTTGAAAATTCAGAAGGTCTTGTAAAGCTTGATGAAAACTTAACTTCCGAGCAGTATGCTATTGCTGTTGCTAAGGACAATACAGAGCTTTTAGACGCTATTAACGGTGCTTTAAGCGAAATGAAGGAAAACGGTGAATTACAGGCTATTCTTGATAAATATTTGAATGCTTAATTATTGATTGAAGTTGAGGGTGTAGATTATAATTTACACCCTTGATTTAAGCTGAGGAGTTTTAATTTAAATGGAAAATATACTTTATAATATATTTGCTTTCTTTACATCTCCGGAAACCGCAGAAATGTGGATGAAGCATTTATATGACAATTTTATAGAAGATGACAGATGGACGTGGCTTATTGACGGTCTTGGCGTAACTATAAAGCTTACTGTTTTCTCATTTATATTTGGTCTTTTGATAGGTCTTGTAATTGCAATTATAAGAGTAAGCTATGACAAGAAAAGCGATACGCCTACAATAAGCTTTTCACAGAAATGCGGAAGATTTATACTTTGGTTTTTAAATTTGATATGTAAGATTTATCTTAATATAATTCAGGGTACTCCGACTATTGTGCAGATAATGATAATTTATTTCGTTATTCTTGCAAATTCCACTAACAAGGTTGGGGTGGCAATACTTGGATTTACGATCAATTCAAGTGCCTATGTGGCTGAGATAATAAGAGGCGGTATAAACGGTGTAGACAAGGGACAGATGGAGGCAGGCAGAAGTCTTGGCTTCGGATATATTTCTACTATGATATACGTTGTTATACCACAGGCTCTTAAAAGCTCACTTCCTGCACTGTGTAATGAGCTTGTAGTGCTTTTAAAGGAAACTTCTGTTGCGAACATGGTTGCTTTACAGGATCTTCTTTCATCAGCTCTCCTTATAAAGAGCCGTACATATAATGCTTTTCTGCCACTTATAGCAGCGGCACTTATTTACCTTGTTATAGTATCTATATTAAGAGGTTTCTCAAACCGTCTTGAAAGGAGGCTGAGCTCCGGTGAAAGATAATAAAGAACCATTGATAAAAGTTGAAAATCTTACAAAGCAGTTCGGCAAAACAAGGGCTCTGGACAATATAAGCAACAATATTTATAACGGTGAAGTCGTTGTTGTAATAGGGCCCTCAGGTTCCGGTAAATCCACATTTTTAAGATGCCTCAATCTTCTTGAGGTGCCTACGGAAGGACACATATATTTTGAGGGAATCGATATAACAGACCCTAAAAATAATCTGAATAAGCACAGACAGAAAATGGGTATGGTTTTTCAGCAGTTTAACCTTTTCCCTCATATGAGTATAATGAAAAATCTGACGATCGGTCCCGTTAAGCTTCTTAAAAAGAGTAAGGAAGATGCTGAAAAGAAGGCTATGGAGCTTCTTGAAAGAGTGGGACTTG
>CAJFNV010000002.1 GCA_904395805.1 Candidatus Gallispira edinburgensis
CAAGTCCCACTCTTTCAAGAAGCTCCATAGCCTTCTTTTCAGCATCTTCCTTACTCTTTTTAAGAAGCTTAACGGGACCGATCGTCAAATTTTTCATTATACTCATATGAGGAAAAAGATTAAACTGCTGAAAAACCATACCCATTTTCTATCTGTGCTTATTCAGATTATTTTTAGGGTCTGTTATATCAATTCCCTCAAAATATATGTGTCCTTCCGTAGGCACCTCAAGAAGGTTGAGGCATCTTAAAAATGTGGATTTACCGGAACCTGAGGGCCCTATTACAACAACGACTTCTTGGGTAATTCAATATAAAAGGAAATTAATTTTGTTTATTTTTTGCTTAATTCATAAATATTATATTGCATAATTCAGATTTTTATTATATTGCGGTCATATCTGCAGCTATTGATATTTTCTTTATTTTAAGGTATACTATATTTAATTATACTGAAAAACGGAGAAAAAATTATGAATAACAACATGGACAGAATGAAGGAATTAATAGATATACTTAACAGTGCCTCAAAAGCATATTACCAGGAAGACAGAGAAATCATGAGCGATTTTGAATATGACAAGCTCTATGACGAGCTTACCGTACTTGAAAAATCCACAGGCATAATTCTGTCGTCAAGCCCGACACAAAAAGTCGGTCATCAGGTTCTAAGCTCCTTAAAAAAAGTGCCTCATGAAAGCAGAATGCTCTCTCTTGACAAAACAAAGGACGTAAATGCCCTCAAAAGTTTCCTGGGAGATCATAAGGGCATCCTTTCATATAAAATGGACGGACTTACAGTTGTCCTCACATATAATAATGGAGAGCTTGCACAGGCAGTTACAAGAGGCAACGGGGAAATTGGCGAGGATATTACTCACAATGCAAGATTTTTCAGAAACATCCCTCTTAAAATCGATTTCAAAGAAGAACTTGTTCTCAGAGGCGAAGCCGTAATTTCATTTAAGGATTTCCGTATCATAAATGAGGACCTTCCCCCCGAAGATAAATACAAAAATCCCAGAAATCTCTGCAGCGGTACAGTCCGTCAGCTCAATTCGGAAATTTCAGCCAAAAGAAATGTAAATTTTATAGCCTTTGCCCTTTTTAAGGCAGAAGGAAAAGACTTCGGCGATGATAAAAACGAAAGATTTGCATGGCTTGAATCAATGGGCTTTGAATGTGTAGAGAGAAAGGAAGTTACATCAGATAATATCGAGGCTGCAGTCAGAGAATTTGAAGATAAGATACCTCATAATCCCTATGCAACAGACGGACTTGTTCTCACATTTTCAAGTGTTGAATATTCCGAAAGCTTAGGTACAACTGCAAAATTTCCAAGAGACTCCATTGCCTTTAAATGGGCAGATGAACTTGCGGAAACCCATCTTACAGATGTAATATGGAATACATCAAGAACAGGCTTGATCAATCCCATAGCAGTTTTCGAGCCTGTAGAGCTTGAAGGTACCACAGTAGAAAGAGCTTCTCTTCACAATTTAAGCATAGTTGAAAACCTTAAGCTTGGCATCGGTGATAAGATCACTGTGTATAAAGCAAATATGATAATACCGCAGGTGGCAGAGAACATTACAAAAAGCGACACTCTTAAAATACCGGAAGTCTGTCCCGTATGTAATGAAACTGCTGAAATTATATCCCTACGTGACGGAAAGGCCCTCAAATGTCCTAACCCAAACTGTAAAGCACAAAGGGTATCAAGCCTTGAACACTTTGTATCCCGTGATGCAATGAACATTGAAGGACTTTCAGAAGCTACTATAGAAAAATTTATAAGTAATGGTTTTATTGACAATTACACCGATCTGTTCAGACTGGAAAGGTACAGAGATGATATAATATCAATGGAAGGCTTTGGCGAAAAATCCTATAACAACATTATTTCCGCCATTGATAAGAGCAAAAATATACCTCTCCCCAATTTTATTTATGCTCTGGGAATTAACAATGTAGGCTTGAGCAATGCAAAGCTTCTCTGCAAAAAATTCAATAATTCCCTTGATGAAATAAGAAAAGCGGATTTTGACTCACTTATTTCAATTGACGGCTTTGGCGATGTAATTGCAAACAGCATTATTAAATATTTCAGTAATGCTGAAAACAATAAATTAATAGATGAGGCTCTTAAATTTATTACATTTACAGATACAGCAGATGAAAATACAGACCTTAAGCTTGAGAATATGACATTTGTTGTAACAGGTGATGTCCATATTTACAAAAACAGAAAGGAGCTTCAATCCCATATTGAAAAGCTGGGAGGAAAAGTAACGGGCAGTGTAAGTTCCAAAACAAATTATCTTATTAACAACGATGTAAATTCCACATCTTCAAAAAACAAAAAGGCAAAAGAACTTAATATTCCTGTTATAAGTGAAGAAGACTTTCTTGATTTAATAAAATAGCATTAAAAAATCCGGAACAAAAGCTCCGGATTTTTTCTTTTAAACAAAATATTTACTTTAATTATATTGCACCTACAACTTTATGAGGTACATAAGGTTCCTCAATGTATGCAATTTCTTCATCTGTAAGCTTAATATCAAAGCTTCCTGCCGCATCCTCTATATATTTTGCCTTTGTTGCACCTATAATAGGAGATGCAACTCCTTTGGCAAAATGCCATGCAAGAGTGATCTGTGTCATAGTTGCATTTTTGTTTTCCGCAAGCTCAGCCACTCTCTTTACAATTTCCATATCACTTTCCTTAGTGCTGTCATATTTGCCCTCAGCCACAACATCGGTCTTGCTTCTCAGTGTATCAGCACTCCATGTAGGGCGTGACAACCTTCCTGCTGCCAGAGGACTGTAAGGAGTTCTTGCCACATTGCCTTCATTGCATATCGGAATAAGCTCTCTTTCATCCTCACGGTATAAAAGATTGTAATGATTCTGCATTGAAACAAACTTAGTCCAGCCGTTCTTTTCGGCAGTGTACTGCAGCTTTGTAAACTGATATCCATACATAGCAGAGGCACCTATTGCCCTTACCTTTCCTGATTTAACCACATTATGGAGAGCCTCCATAGTCTCCTCAACAGGTGTATCGTAGTCATATCTGTGTATAATAAGCAGATCAATATAATCTGTACCAAGCCTTTTAAGTGAACCTTCAACCTCTCTGGGTATTGCCTCTTTAGACAGCTTACCTTCGTTAAAATATACCTTTGTCGCAAGTACGACCTTATCTCTTGCCACATTGTTTTTTATAGCTCTTCCGAGGTATTCCTCACTTGTACCTGCCGAATAGCAGTTGGCTGTATCAAAAAAGTTAATACCCAGATCAAGAGCCTTCTTTACAATAGCCTCACTGTCCCGGGGATTAAGTGTCCACGCGTGCATTTTGCTTGCAGGGTCCCCAAAGCTCATACATCCTATACAAAGCTTAGATATATCAATTCCCGAATTGCCTAATTTAGTATATTCCATATTTATCACCAACCCTTTCTTATATGTAAGTATATCAGTTTATTCCGAGTTCTGTCAACCATTCATCTATACTTTCCTCTGACACTCCCCTGTCAAACCTCTGACCATCAAGCCAGTTTGCATCGGCAAGAGATTTAAGAGTGTTTTCGCTTGTACTTATTCCGCTGCCCCCTGATGTACAGAAAGGTATTACAGTCTTGTCTGTAAAATCATAGCTTTCCATAAATGTGCATATAATTTTCGGAGCATCTCCCCACCATATAGGATAGCCTATAAATACAATATCATAATCTTCCATATTTTCAACACTGTTTGCTATTTCAGGTCTTGCTGCAGGGTCATTCTGTTCATTATTTGCCCTGCAGTCATCAACATTGTAGTTTAAGTCCTCTTCAGTATAAGGATCACTTGGCTGTATTTCAAAAATATCTCCGCCTGTCACTTCAGCGATTGTATTTGCCACACTTTCGGTGTTCCCTGTATTTGAGAAGTAAGCAACAAGTATTTTTGAGCCATCTCCCTCATTTTCAATATCAGCCTCAGTAACTTCTGCAGTCGTCAATTCTGTTGTTTCTTCTGCAGTGGTTGTCTCTGTTGATACTTCCCCGGCTGTTTCTGAAATTGTTATTGTTTTGCTTTCACTGTCCCATTCCACATCAAAGCCAAAGCTCTCAGCAATGAATCTTGCGGGAAGCATCGTTCTTCCGTTTACAATAACAGGAGCTGTATCAATTTCAACAGCAGCGTTATTATAATAAGCTGTTGTGCTGTCAATAGTAAGTCTTATTTCATCACTTCCGTAATTTAATACAGCAGTCTTTGTATCATTATCCCGCTGTGCACTGCCGCCGATAGCTTCAATCAGTCCTCTTACGGGAATATAGGTTCTGTCATTTATTATAGTCGGTACAGTGTTGCTTTCATCAATATTTCTGCCGGCTCCGTCAACTGTGATCACAGGATTATCTATCTGCATCACAACTGTTTTCCCGCCTTCAGCACCTAATGCGGTAACAGCCGAAAGAACCGCAAAAGCAAAAATCATAAAAATTACACTTAAATATTTACGCATATCAAAACCTCCTTATATAAAACCTTTTATGTCATCTGTTACTCTGTAACAGCCTCAATTGTGACCTTGATCGGCTCCTTGCCTGTAAAAAGATCAAGACCTGACTCAAATGTACCCAGCTTTATAATTCCGTCAATTATTTCATTATCCTGAGCATAGAATATTATCATACTGTCATAAGGTGTGCCATAGCTGAAATCACCGATCTCATAGCCTGAAAGCAATGCCTCATTTTCGCTTAAGGCAACAGGCATTGCACCGAATACTTCTCTGTCACCGAAATCACTGAAATCAACAGTCATAGGGAGCTGAGAGATAAATTCTCTTGTCGGCTTGCTGTCAATAAGAGAAACAATAGCCTCTCCCTCTTTTCCTTCCACAGTCAATCTTACTTTTGGTATAAATTCAGCTTCCTCAGCTTCTGAAACAATGTTGTTTCCGCCATTTGCAATATAAGGAGTCTCATACAAATTAAGGTAATTCATAAGTACCTGTGCGGCCTTTCCTCTTGTTACAACAGCCTTTGGTTCAAAATTATTTACATCTGCCATTATATTGTTTTCTGCTGCCCACAATACAGCCTGCACTGCCCAGTCGGAAACATTGTCTGTATTTACTGAACTGCTGCCTGTAACAGCAGGACTTCCCGCATATCTGTATAAAGCTGTATAAAGCTGTTCTTCCGTTACACCATCATTTACGCCAAAGCTGCCGTTACCGTAACCTGTTAAGACAGAATTTTCTGCCGCCCAGATAACACCTGTCTGAAACCATCTTCCCGTTTCCACATCATCAAATGTTATATCTGATTCAGTCACAGGACTTTCCTCCATTCTGAAAAGAATGCAAGCAAAAAGCTCTCTGTTTAAATTTTCTTCAGGAGAAAACTCGGTAACACCTGTTCTTCTTATAACCCCGTTATCAACACAGTATTCGATACCTTCCGCATACTCATAATCAGCGGAAACATCATCAAATCCCGTATCTTCAACTGCAGAAAACGCAGGAAGAGTAAAGCTAATCGTCATTAAAGCCGTTAATAAAAATAATTTCTTTTTCATATTCATCACCCTTTATTCCATAATCTTTTCCCAGTATCTTATTGTTGAAACATCAATACTGTCAGCCATATTTTCCATAGTTTTTATTTCATCCTCTGTAAGGACTATATCCGCAGCCTTTACAGCATCTGTTACATGTCCTGTCTTTGTCACACCTATTATCGGCAATGTACCCTTTGCTATTGCCCATGCAGTTGCGATCTGCGCAGCACTTGCATTATATTTTTCTCCTGTTTCCTTCATTACTGCAACAAGCTTTTCTATTTCCCCAAGTATAGGATTGTAGGCATTAGCTCTGTCACTATTTTCGGGAAACAGATGAGCTGTATCATATTTTCCTGTAAGCGCTCCCTGTTCAAGTACCATATAAGCATAAAATGTAATATCATTTTCTTTGCAGTATTCAAGAATACCGCTTGTTTCAGATGAACGGTTAAGGAGGCTGAAATGATTCTGTACAGCAGAAATTTTAAGCCCTTCGGCATTAAGAATTTCATTTACCCTTTTGATTTCACTTAAATTGTGATTTGATACACCTATTTCCTTTATCTGACCCCTCTTTGCAAGAGGTATGATCATAGGGGTATATTTTTCAACATCCATAGGATTGTGTACCCAATAGATATCAATGTAATCCGTATTAAGCCTTTCCATACTTCCCTTTATCATATTCTCCATTGCCTTCGGAGTTCCGTCCTCGATCTGAGGAGTAAACTTTGTTGAAAGTATCAGATTCTCTCTCGGAGTTTCCCTTGTAAGCTCTCCCAGAACACTCTCTGATACACCCATACCATAAGCCACTGCCGTATCCCACAGATTAAAGCCATTTTCCATAGCGGTTTCATATACATTCTTTAAATCGGCAGAGGTATAACTATCACCGAAAGTTCCGTCATTACCCCATGCCCATGCACCCATTGCAATTTTAGGTAAATTCATTTAAATCATCCTTTCTTATTTCAAATTTCTGCCCAGCTCATAAGCTTCACTTAAATAATGCTTTGGCATCATACCCACAGTTCCCGCACCTTTAGCAAGAATCATTCCCTTATTTTTAAAGGCAAGATAGTCGAATATAATGTCAAAATGTGTCTTAATTCCTTTCATTACAACACTGTCATTATTCCATGCCGTTGCCAGAAGCACAGCTCCAAGCCTTTTAGCCGTAATTGCACCGTTTCTTGCATAAAAACGGTCAATCATCATTTTAAGCTGTGCACTCATACCAAAGTAATAAACGGGAGTTGCAAAAACAACAACATCACAGTTAAGAAGCTTATTAAGCACTTCATTTCCATCGTCTTTCTGAATACAGTTTCCGTTCATACCGCAGTGGTCACAGCCCATACAAGGGTGTATGTTGCCATGTGCACAGTCATAGACTTCTGTTCTGTGCCCCGCTTCCTCTGCACCTCTTATAAATTCCTTAACAAGTGTGTTTGAAGTTCCGTTTTTATGGGGACTTCCTGTCAAAATTAAAATATTCATACTTCCGTCTTCCTTCTGAATATCACGCCAAATTAAAGCCAGTCTGAATACATCCCCGTTTATTATTCTTCATTCGGATTTTTCTTAAATGAAAGGCACTTGCTCATAACTTCACCTGTCTTAATATACTGATATGTAGGGAATTCAAATAACACAGGCTTTAATATGTTGTAATCGATTTTTCCATTATCGTCAATATATTTTTCCTCTGCATATGTATTATCAATAGTACATATAAAGCTTTCAAAGTTTGGAGTATTATATACATCCACAACAGAACACTCCATTGTAAGAGGTGCTGCCTTTATAACAGGTGTTCCCTTCTCCCCTGTTTCATACTCAAACAAATTGCTTTTATCCGTCTTTACTCCGCTTACTGAGCCTGAATAATCAGCCTCAGGCAGAATATCTTCATTTACCATATTGATTGACAGCTTATTGCTTTTCTTAATAACACTGTTTATAAAATGAGGTGCAGCAAGACTTACAAGAACCCTGTCATGACCTATGATCCCCACATGAGCAACCAGAGTCCATGTAGGCTTATCATCATTCATCGCACCTATAACAGTAACAGGCATTGGATATAATGCCAAAAGTGAACCTAAATTTTTCTTCATAATAATTGCTCTCTTCTATATTGACATTGTGTCAGTATAAGTATTATAACACCATTCTGACACCGTGTCAATACAATACCCTGATTTTTTTTAATTTAGTAATTTTATACGAAAATAATACTTTAAATTTATATAAAATAACAATGAATAAACATATTAAAATTCTTCATAAAAAAAGAAAGTGAATGTATATCCACTTTCTCAATAAATTATTTTATAGTTATTCACTTTTTCAAATTATTGTTTTATTACCGATCAAACACTTCAGCCCATTTTTTAAGTTCTTCACGGGACGGATTGACTTTACCCTCTTTGATTACAGCTCCGGGGCAGCTGGGCGCAAGCTCCTGAACCGTTTTGCCGAATCCGCTTCCCCCTGATGTTGCAAAAAGTATGATTCCCTTGCCTTCAAAATTATAGCTTTCAAGAAAAGTATTAATAATTGTAGGTGCCACATACCACCATATAGGAAAACCTATAAAAATTCTGTCATAAGATGCAATATCGGCATTCTTATCTGCAAGCTCAGGTCTGAAAGATTTGTCACTCATTTCAACGGAACTTCTTGATTTTTTGTCCATCCAGTTCAGATCTGCCTGTGTATACTTAACTGCCGGCTTTATTTCGTATAAATCCCCTCCTATAGCATCAGCCAGATTTTTTGCCGTTCTTGCCGTTGTGCCGCTTGCTGAAAAATATGCTACCAATGTTTTGCTCATATATATCCTCCTTTAACCTTTATAATCAACTTGCTTTATATCAAACTATGTCCCTAACATTTTTCTTATACTATTATAAGAAATTTCATATATTGAATAATAAACAAAGGGGACCTCAGCCTTCTCCATAGCCTCACGCTGTTTTTCCGTAACAACTGCATAGGGATAAATTCCGTATACAAAAGGGAAAAAAGCATATATAAAGTCCTGCCTGTCAACTTCACTCATTTGAGGGCAGAATTTCTTAAGACAATTTGTAACCGCTTTTATAGAATTTCCGTAAGCTCTCTTAAATTCTATAAGCCGTTCCATACTGCTGTTTTCTTCCATATCAAAGTGATTCATTGACATGATCTTTAACAGCAGTTCACGTTTTTCAAGAGAATGCGCAAGTGCATCTGCCAGCTGATCTCCTGTCAGCACTTCATTTCTTTCAATCAAATCATCTAAATCAGCCACCCAGTATTCATATTCCTTCTGTAAAATAGCAAGAAATATTTCCTCCTTTGTGCTGAAATAATTATATATTGATGTTCTTGTAAATGAGGTCTCATTTGCAATTTCCTTAATGCTTATATTCTTAAAGTTCATAGTTTCATAGAGCTTTATGCAGGCATTAAGTATTTCCTCTCTTCTTGCATTAGTCAGCTCCTCCGAGCCCTTTGGCATAGTTCCTCCTCCTTTCATTTCCCGCTGCCCAAAAAGCAGACCTGTATTTCTGAATATATTATAACACCATTCTGACACCGCGTCAATATGTATTCAATTTATATTTAAATCGGGTAATCTCCCACACCACCGCTCATGCTGTTCCACAGGTTCAACAATTTTGAGTGTGGTTTATTTGATTATATCTGTTTACATTTCCCCCACAGGCTCCCTTGTAAGCAATACTGTAAACTTAAATGGTTAGCATAAACCTGACCGTTCAAAAAAAGGCGGCACATTACTGCACCGCCTTATAAACTCTTATTTATCGACCCTAGGCAATTTGGCAAGACTTACTGCAATTTCCTCATCAGTAGGAATATTGTCACTCATAACACCGTCATTAAACTTTTCATAAGCCACCATATCAAAATATCCTGTACCTGTAAGTCCGAAAAGTATAGTCTTTTCTTCATTGTTTTCCCTGCACTTAACAGCTTCATCAATAGCCACCTTTATAGCATGAGCACTTTCGGGAGCAGGAAGAATTCCTTCAATTCTTGCAAAATACTCAGCAGCCTTGAATACATCTGTCTGCTGTACGGAAACAGCTTCCATAAGTCCGTCATCATAAAGCTGAGAAAGAGTCGAACTCATACCATGGTATCTTAATCCGCCTGCATGATTTGCAGAAGGTATAAAGTCACAGCCCAGTGTATACATTTTAGCCAGAGGACAAACCATACCTGTATCACAGAAATCATAGGCAAACTTGCCTCTTGTAAAGCTTGGGCATGAAGCAGGCTCAACAGCAATAATTCTGTAGTCGGCTTCCCCTCTTAACTTTTCACCCATAAAAGGAGATATAAGACCGCCAAGATTAGAACCGCCTCCTGCACAGCCAATAATAACATCAGGCTTGACGCCATATTTATCAAGAGCTGTTTTTGACTCAAGACCTATAACAGACTGATGCAAAAGCACCTGATTGAGCACACTTCCCAGCACATATCGGTAACCTTCTGACTTTGTAGCCTTTTCAACTGCCTCTGATATAGCACAGCCAAGGCTTCCTGTAGTACCCGGATGTTCTGCAAGTATCTTTCTTCCTATTTCCGTTTCCATAGAAGGAGAAGGAGTGACAGATGCGCCGTAAGTACGCATTACTTCCCTTCTGAAAGGCTTCTGTTCATAAGAAACCTTTACCATATACACCTTGCAGTCCAGATCAAAATAAGAACAAGCCATTGAAAGAGCTGTACCCCACTGACCTGCACCTGTTTCTGTTGTAACACCTTTAAGTCCCTGTTTCTTGGCATAATATGCCTGAGCTATTGCAGAATTAAGTTTATGACTTCCGCTTGTATTGTTTCCTTCAAATTTATAATATATCTTTGCGGGAGTCTGAAGTTTCTTTTCAAGACAGTATGCCCTTACAAGAGGTGAAGGTCTGTACATTTTATAAAACTCACGAATTTCCTCAGGTATTTCAAAATAAGCGGTAGTATCATCCAGTTCCTGCTTAATAAGCTCATCACAGAACACAGGAGCAAGTTCTTCCGCCTTCATAGGCTCAAGTGTACCGGGATTTAAAAGGGGAGCAGGCTTATTTTTCATATCTGCCCTCATATTGTACCAAGCCTTTGGCATCTCGTTTTCTTCAAGGTAAATTTTGTAGGGAATTTTCTTTTCTGACATAATTTTGTCTCCTTTCTTTTTGGGACAAATAAAAAACCTGTCCCAGATCAATATTAGTAATCTGCTGGGACAGGATAATTTCAAAATTCCTGCGGTGCCACCCGGCTTGGTGTACAATACACCCACTCAATGCATACCATCATATGCTGACCTTTGATTACGGAGAGCCGCTCCGTCGCCCATACTAAAATTTCAGGTTGCCCTCAGAAGCCCATTCAACTTTATGTGATCACTGTGTCACACCACCCCACAGCTCTCTGGAGATCAGGTATAAAGCCTACTCACTCTTCCTCATCGGTTTAGTGTAGTATAGCATTAAATTGTCCTGTTGTCAATAGACAATTTTAAATTTTTTCATTTTTATAAATTTTAATTTTCATTATCTTTAAAGAACATATGACCCAATTATCTGACCTATTGTAATAATATCGCTGTCCCCTGTAAACTCAAATTTGATCTTTCCCGCACCCCTGTAATAAACCTCAAGTAAGCAATGTACTTATAACAGGAGGAACAGGTCAGTTACTTTTCTTTAATTTAAAAAATCCTTTGTTGTTAAAAACTATCATTATTTATTCATATCTCAACGCTTCGATAGGATCAAGCTTTGCAGCCTTTCTTGCAGGATAAACACCGAATATAATACCTATTGCACTTGAAATTGCAACGGCTATTATTATTGAACTTACGGAAACCACACTTTCCATACCCATTATGGCACCTGCCGCCAGTCCTGCTATCCAGCCGAATATGATACCCAGTATGCCGCCCATAAACGTAAGTATTATAGCCTCAACAACAAACTGGAACATTATATCCCTGTTTTTTGCACCTATTGACTTTCTTATTCCTATTTCCCTTGTTCTCTCGGTAACCGTAACCATCATAATATTCATAACACCTATACCGCCTACAATAAGAGATATTGCAGCCACACCGCTTATAAGCAATGTTACTGTTCCCGTTACTTCATTCATAGCCTCAAGCTGTTCTGTAGTGCTTTCGCAGTTGTACATTTCCGTTGTTCCATGAAACTCATCAAGCATAGCAATTATTCTGTCGCCAAGTTCATCTGTGTTGTCGGGATCTTCCGCAACAAGAGTAATGTTTGTAAGTGTCTTTTGATTAAAAAGCCTTTGTGCCGTTGAAATAGGTATCACCATACTTTCGGGATATTCATCTTCATACTGTAATTCCGTTTCAGCATTGGGATTTTCAACAATACCTATTACCGTATATTTCTTGGAACCCTTCCATGACTTGATAGAAATTTTCTGATCAATTACGGACTCATCACAGTATCCGAATACCTTTTGAGCCGTAGTATCCGTTATTACAACTACACTGCTCTTGTTGTCAACATCCTCCTGATCAATGTACTCTCCGTAAAGAAGCGTAGGTGACATTATATCATAATAATCAGCACCTACTCCCGTTATTGAGGCAGTATTTGTTTCCTTAGGATCAAGGAGCTTTACAGAATAATAACTTGCTGAATATGTAGGAGTAATATACTTGATCCCCGGACAGGTTTTAAGCAGCTCATAGTCATCAAGTGTCAAAGCATCACTTGTAAACATATTTCTGGGTGAATTGCTTCTCAGTGTTACAGTCATTCTGCCTACACCAAGACTGTCAAACTGACTCTCTATTTCCTGCTGTGAACCGTTTCCTATTGAGGTGATTGCAATAACAGAGGCAATACCTATAATTATGCCAAGCATAGTCAGAAAAGTTCTCATTTTATTTCCCATAACATTTTTAAATGCCGACTTAATATTTTCGCCTAAATGCACTATGCCTCACCTCCTACTATCAGCTGCTTTTCAACAGGCTCATCACTTATTTTACTTCCGTCTTTAAATGTTACTATTCTTTTTGTATATACAGCCACATCAGGCTCATGGGTTACCATAACTATCGTAGCACCTTCATTGTTAAGCTGCTGAAAAATACCTATTATTTCAAATGTTGACTTGCTGTCCAGATTTCCCGTAGGCTCATCAGCCAGAATTATAGAAGGATTATTTACAAGTGATCTTGCAATTGCGACCCTCTGCCGCTGACCTCCCGAAAGCTCATTTGGCTTGTGGTTTACTCTCTTTTCAAGCCCCACTCTTTCAAGTGCCTCCATAGCCCTTTTCCTTCTTGTAGTTCCGTCTATCCCGGCATACACCATGGGAAGCTCAACATTTTCAAGAGCGCTTAATTTAGGCAGCAGATTAAAAGACTGAAATACAAAACCTATTTTCTTATTCCTTATTTCAGACAGCTTGCTGTCAGGAGTTTTTGATATATCAATACCATCAAGAATGTAAGTCCCCGATGTAGGCTTATCAAGACAGCCTAAAATATTCATCATTGTAGACTTGCCTGAACCTGAAGAACCCATAATTGACACGAACTCGCCGGGTTTAACCCATAGGTCCACCCCCGCCAAAGCCACCACCTCCAGGGCCCCCTGACGGTACACCTTGGTTAGCCCCTCTATTTTGATCATTTGGCATTCCTCCATTTCTCATATCTTCATTTCCGCTTTCCGATCTTTCGCTGCCTGTGTTTGTATTAGTATTATTTGCTATCTGCTCTCTGTATTCATCAAGAGTCATTCCCTCTGTAATGCTGTCATCAGGACTTGTTATGATTTCATCGCCCTCATTAAGTCCCGATACGATCTCTATTTCTGTATCATTAGTTTCTCCCGTAGTTACCTCTCTTTTGCTTATTACTCCACCGTCAACAACGTACACATATTTTGTGCCTGCCTTAGCATCGGTCATGACCGCACCTGATGAAACTGCCAGTACATCCTGCTTGTCAACAACTGTTATTTCAAGGTCAAGAGTATATCCGGGCTTTAAAACGCCATCGGGATTATCAACAGAAATCTCTATAGGTACCGCTGTTTCCGTACCCATATTTGTTGATGTATCCTCAGCACTGTCATTTACTCTTGTTACAGTGCCCGTATACTCCTTTCCCTCAAGTCCGTCTGATGTCATAACAACTTTCTGACCAACGGCAACAAAGGGAGCATCATATTCCTCTATGCTTGCACTTACAATAAGCTTATTAAAATCGGCAACCTTTAATATAACTGTATTTTCCTCTGTATATGTACCCTCATCAACACAAACCTCAGTTACTTTGCCGTTTACTGTTGATGATGTAGAATAAACAAGCTCACTCAGATCCTGTTCATAATCTGCAAGATTATCTTTAAGCCCCTGTAATGTAAGCTGCTGCTGCTGATATTGTATTTTTTCCTGCTCAGTACTTAAAGGTGTCTGTGCATCATTATATTCATTCTGTGCATTGGTCAGATCATTTTCAGCAGTAGTAATACTCATTTTTGCATTGCTCTGTTCTGTCACAAGATCATTATAAGCCTGCTGTGCCTCCGTAAGAGTTTTCTTTGCCTTGTTAAGAGTGGTGACCGCTGTGTCATATTCACTCTGTGTTGCACCTCCTACCTCCATAAGAGCCATTGTATCGGATACTTCTTTTTCAGCATCAGACACATCCTGTTCTGCATTTTCAACTGTGTTCTGCTGCTGTGTAAGCTTTGTTGCATAGCTGTCATAGGAAGTTTTTGCATCCTGAAGGGATTTTTCCTTTGAAGTAATCTCACTTTTCAGCCTTGCAAGCTCTGTGTCGGAAGTAGCTGCTGTCATACTTTCAAGAGAAAGCTCTGCATTCTCAATTTCCCTTTTCGTATCTCTTATCTGATTTTCAAGTTCTTCCTGTCTGTCCTCTACATCATATTCCACAAGGAGGTCACCCTCACTTACCGTATCCCCCTCTTCAACCAGTATTGTCTTTACAATGTTCGTTTCTCCCTCTGCATATACCTCTATTTCATCATCAAGAAGTACACTGCCAGAAGCTGTGATAGTACTGACAAAAGAACTTTTGTCAACGGTTTCAGTTAATTCATTTTTTCTTTCCATCACAGGCATATTGCTCTTGTTTTTAAAATGTCTGTATGTGAAAAAGCCGCCCGCGCCTATAGCAAGGACAAGAACAATTGCTATTCCCGCTTTAATTTTTTTCTTCAATTCCTTTCCCTCCAAGCTTAAATATAAATCAAATGAAATATTTGCCCCCATGATACCGACAGCTTTCTTTGCGTTTCACGTTCTCGAGATACGGAAAACATTATCTTCTGCCTTTGGTATCAAATTGTTTTTTTATTATATACAGGCTTTATTAATCAATCCTTAATCAAACATTAACAAATGGTTAAAAACAAATAAATTTCTCTTAAGTTATAAGCTCGGATATGCCTCTTTTGTTTAAAATTGATAGTATTATTTATAAATTCTCAAACAAATACAGCAAAAAAGAACCTTTTCGATCTATAGCAATCAAAAAGGCACTTCCTCAATTTATCTGTATACAATTATATTTTTATTTTCAATTCCCTTTTCCATGTCCAGAACACATTTAATTGTCTTTTCAGCCATGTTTGAGACAACGATTCTGGAATAAAAAGCAGTATGAGGTGTCAGTATAACATTAGGGAAAGAACGCAGCACTGCCATACGTCTGTTTACTATAGGATCCCCCATTCTGTTTGCATAATACAGTCCATCTTCATGCTCCAGAACATCAAGGGCAGCTCCCTGAACCTTTCGGCTTTCTATGGCATCAATAAGAGCATCTGTGTCAATAAGCCTTCCCCTTGCAGTGTTTATAATTATAACGCCATCCTTCATTTTATTAAAAGCCTCGGCATTAAGCAAATGATGATTTTCATCTGAGCCTGGAGTATGAAGGGATATAATATCGCTTTCTCTTAAAAGCCTGTCAAAACTCACATACTCCGCAGCATTTTTGACCTCATCATTTTCATAGGGATCATAGGCTAATATTTTGCAGCCAAAGCCTGTAAGTCTTTTTATAACGGCTCTTCCTATGTTTCCCGTGCCTATAATACCCACCGTACAGTCACCTATGTTTTTGCCTATTTTCCCGTTAAGGCTGTAATCCTGAAGCTCAGACCTTTTTAAAATATGTCCTATTTTCTTGCAGCTCATTAACATAAGCATCAGGGTAAAGTCAGCCACGGTATCGGGAGGGTAGCTTACATTTGAAACACCAATTCCAAGGGATTTTGCATACTCTGTATCAATATGGTCAAAGCCTATTGAACGTGTTGCAAAATATCTTATTCCCAGGCTATAAAACCTGTCGATCATTTTTTTACCCATATCACAGGGTGTAAAACTTACAGCATCATATCCTTCAGCTAATACAGCATTATCATAGTTGGGATAATCTGCCGTATACCCGTATTCAACTCCATACTTTTCAGCAAACTCATCAAAAAATTCCTTTTCATCAAATTCTCTGAAACAATACACAAAAATTTTCATATACATAAACCTTCTTTAGCCATTAATTTCAAATATATACTATCATATTTTAATGCTTTTTTCAACAAACCTATATGAAATCTTATACATTTTCAAAATACCAGCATTTGCTGATATCTGCATTTTTCATATTTTCACTTATAAGTATTTTTGCATATGCTGCCTCAGGAGATATATTAAATAACGGAATTATTCCCCTTTCAAGCATTTCATTACTTGACTTGTAAACTTCTTCAAGATTTTCATTTTTAAAGGAGGCGCCGTATATTTTTATATTTTTTGCGGCACACCTTTCGGCAAATTTCAATACAGATGTTTCCTCTCCTGCCGTACATGCAGTGGCAGAGTGATACATGTAGTGAACAACGGCACTTATTCCCTCAAGACTTATATTGTCATAACTCATGCCCGGATAAGGTCTTATAAGCATGACTTTGTTATTCAAACTCAAAGGTCTTTCATTAATAACGGCTTTAAACTCATCATTGATCATATTGATACCTGATTTTGCATTTATAATAAGTTTATTACCCGATATTTTACCCCATGGTGCTCCGTCAAAGCTTCTGTACTGGTCAGTATAAGGGTCTGACTCCACTATTCTTGTTGCCAGATATATGTCATTTTCCCCTTTATTATTGCTGTAAGCCGTAAATACTCCGCGCATCCCCTGCTTAACAACCAAAACTGCATTTCTCAGATTTATAATACCATTACTTTTTGGGTTTTCAAGCTCATAATTTGCCGCAATAAGCACAACCGGAATATTAAGCTTGTTATAAAGCAAACCTATAAATGCGGAAGTATATGAGAGTGTATCTGAGCCATGACATATAATTATACCTCTGTATTTACTCACATCAACACTGTCAATACATTCACAAAGCCTGAGCCATATATCATAAGTCATGTTCTCACTTAATATATTAACAGGCTGTACAGTCTCAAATTCCACATCATTTCCAAATCTTTCATGATACATACTTACAAGTTTGTATGCCGATGCTGAATTTACATTTATAATGCCGTTTTCGGAAAAGCTTCCTATTGTTCCCCCTGTTAATATTAAAAGAATTTTATCCATATTTTACACCTGCCCGATTTTATAACAGTGATTTACGGGACCATTGCCCTTTCCTATGTCAAGTCCGGCTTTTAAAGCTCCCGTAAGATAATCTTTTGCATTTCTTATACTTTCTTCTAAACTGCAGCCCTTTCCCGCATTACAGGCTATAGCAGAACTTAATGTACAGCCTGTTCCATGGGTATTTTTTGTATCAATTCTTTCAGATGAAAACTCATATATATTTCCCTTGTCATAAAGTACATCTGTAGCCTTTTCATTTAAGTGTCCGCCCTTTATAAGCACACTGCACCCATATTTTTCACTTAACTTGCATGCGGCATTTTTCATATCCTCAACATTTCCTATTTTTCTTCCCAGCAAAACACCGGCTTCATCAAGATTAGGCGTAATAACTAAGGCAAGAGGCAAAAGCTCTCTTTCAAGAGTTTCTATTGCATCATCTTTGAGCAGTCTGCTTCCGCTTGTAGATACCATTACAGGGTCCACAACTATGTTTACAGCCTTGTATTCCTTAAGTTTGTCTGCAATAGCTTTTATAAGTTCCTTATCGGAAACCATACCTATTTTTACCGCATTGGGAAATATATCGGTAAATATGCAGTCAAGCTGCTTACATAAAAACTCTGCACTGGAATCATATATTCCATATACGCCTGTTGTATTCTGTGCAGTTAGTGAAGTTATGGCAGACATAGCATACATACCATGAGCAGTTATTGTCTTAATATCTGCCTGAATACCTGCTCCTCCGCTGCAGTCGCTTCCTGCAATTGTCAAAATTTTATACATATATATTACCTCTTTTCAAAAAACATATTCTTTTTAATATCTTGGCTTATGCCTTTAATGTTTAATACACCCTATATATTTACACTGCCACAGCATTACGGGAGTATATTCATATTCATTTATAATTCTCTCCCTCTTCTTTCTGCTGTCCACAAGACTTAATACTTCACTGTCAAATTTACTGATTTCAGCTATATTGTTTTCTTCAATGCATTCATATAACATAGCAAGAACAGGCATACCAAATTCCCATTCAGCAATAACTCTTTCTGCCATGCTGTATGCCTTTCCCTTATCCCCAAGAAAATAATAAAGTATAAATCTGTCCAGCACAGTCCACTTGTCATCACTTATACTTTCAAGAATTTCACTGTAATCCTCCCTGCATTTTAAAAAGGAATAACAATAGGATATTTTTATGTCATCAATATTTTTATCAGCAATTTTTAAAGCCTTATCAAAATACATACAAGCCTTTACATAACCGCCAAGCCTGTAGCACCCGCATGCAAGATTATTATAGGTTCTGTGATCACATTTGATTTCAGATGCCTTTTTATACAGCTTGCACGCTTCCTGGGTACTTCCGTAATGATAGTTATACTCAGCAAGAGCAATCAGATTTTTATAATTTATATCACAGTTATAAGCCATTTTAAGATAATTATATCCCTTTTCTCTTGCCTCTTTAGTATCCGAATTCTTGAACTGTATACCATTATCAATATAAAATACTCCCATATTGTTATAGGTTTCACAGCACGGTTCTTTTTCTGCAGCCTCTTTCAGCACTTCCTGAGCTTCAAACCACTTTTCTTCTTCCATAAGCTTTAAAGCAATATCCGTATATTCCATAACACCACCTGATTTCCAATGTAATGAATTAAATCCTGACAAATTAGGGTAATACATACTTCTGCAGACAATTTTTAGCATTATATTATTGATTTCGCATCAGTACTTAAAAACTAATAAATTCCAATTTATTGCATCATCAACATATAGCCTCCCTTGCCTAAAGGGAGGAGGAGAAACGCTTGCGTTTCGGAGGAGGGATTCCCTAAATTCCCGTTTACCGCATCAATAAAAATCTCCACTTATAAAAAAACAATATCCCCTAATCTCTCAACTTCACAGCCCTT
Organism: Candidatus Gallispira edinburgensis; assembly: GCA_904395805.1. Classification (GTDB taxonomy): domain Bacteria; phylum Bacillota; class Clostridia; order Lachnospirales; family CAG-274; genus Gallispira; species Gallispira edinburgensis. The sequence continues at coordinate 19,152 of CAJFNV010000002.1, forward strand.
GCAGCCCTTCTTCTATTGTCATCCTGCATCTGGGCATAATGTTTTCTTGTTGTATTTACATCCTTGTGCCCCAAAACATCAGCCACAAGATATATATCCCCTGTCTCATTATAAAGAGCTGTACCATATGTACTTCTCAGCTTATGTGGTGAAATTTTTTTAAGTGTAGTCACCTTCTGGGCATATTTTTTAACAAGCTTTTCAACTGAACGTACCCCTATCCTTTTATTCTGTATAGAAAGGAAAAGTGCATTTTCACTTCCCTTTTGCGCTTTAATTTTTTTCCTATCCTCAATATAATCCTTTAAAGCCTTTTCAACTTCTTCCCCGAAGTAAACTACCATTTCATTTCCGCCCTTGCGTGTAACCTTAACCCCATTAACCTGAAAATCAATATCGTCAATATCTATTCCCACACATTCTGAAACTCTTATTCCCGTGCCTAAGAGCAAAGTGACAATTGCAAGGTCTCTCTTACCGTTTTTATTAAAGTATTTCTTTTCACCGTCAGTAAGCTTTTCACCCTTTTCTATAACATCCAACAGTTCTGCCGTTTCATTTGGCTCAAGCCTTATTATTTCTTTTTCATGTATTTTTGGCTTATTTACAAGTTCTGCAGGATTTCCCGGAATTTTTTCCATTCTGTAGAAATATTTAAAAAGGCCTCTTACTGCAGCCAGCTTACGTGACTTGCCATTTTCATGATTAGTCTTTTCCTCACCTTCGGAATTTAAATAATACTCCGTATAACTCATAAACTCATTAATATCTGTAGCGGTTATCTGAGCAAGATCCGATATTGTGATTTCCTTAACAGCCTTCCCGCCAAATTTTTCTTCTGCCATATAGTTAAAGAATATTCTCAGATCATAGGCATAGGCAACTCTCGTTCTTATTTCTCTGCTGTTTGCCATGGACAAAAAGAACTCCCTGCAAAAATCAGGCAGCTCTCTTATTAATTCCCTTAACTTTAACGTAAGTTTATTTTTTACATCTTCGCTGTATGTCATTTAATCCTCAACCTTCCACCCCTGCAAATATGACCTCTTTATTGCGTTAAATGTTCTGTCCTCAAAATGGTTATATTTAAGTGACAATTCCTTGATCATATTTTTAATATCTTCTCTTGTTGTCTTGCCGTCAACAGGACATTTATTTTTTACTACAGGCAGATTTTCCTTTCTCGCAAAGCCTATTACATCCTTTTCAGGCACATATATAAGAGGTCTTATTGAAGCGATCTTTTTTCTGCTTAAATATGTATAAGGACTGAAACAATATATCCTTCCTTCATAAAAAAGTGCCATAAAAAATGTCTCAATAACATCATCTTTATTATGTCCCAATGCAATTTTATTGCACCCTAGCTCCTCAACCTTTGTATTAAGAGCTCCCTTTCTCATTTTAGCACAGAGAGAACAGGGATTTTTTTCTTTCCTCTCCTGAAATACAATTTCAGATATATCCGTATTTACTATATGATAATTTACTCCAAGCTCCTCGCAAAACTTTTCAATAGGTGAAAAATCCATTCCTTCAAAACCTACATTTACCGTAATTGCCTCAAGCTCAAATTTCTTAGGATAAAACCTCTGCAAAGCCTTAAGCACTGCAAGCATTGAAAGACTGTCCTTGCCTCCTGAAATACCTACTGCTATTCTGTCGCCGTCCTCTATCATATTGTAATCCTGCACTGCCCTTCTTACAAGGCTTAGCATCTGCTGCATCTTCATATACTTACCTCCAACTATTCGTAAAATAAGTATATACCAAAACCCGCTTAAAGTCAATTCATTAATAATTCAAATCTATAAACTATCCAATGTTGGTGTAACTTGATCATTTAGTTCTCCTCTGCACTCCTTTAATATGGTTTGGTCACTTTATTATAAGGTATTTTTGCAAATTGTCTTCTTTTTTGTAAAAAAGGTTCAACAATTTTTAGTGTTGTTAATTTTATTCTCTCTGTTTACAACTCCCGCACTGGTCCTTTGTAAGATCAATGCTGTCAACTTAAAGGATCAGCATAAACCTAACTGTTTAAAAAGGCGGCGTGCCCGCCCTTCAGAACTTTTGACTGTTCAGCACTTTCATCTCCGCTGAAAGCCGCACTATGTGCGTCCGGCTATTCTGCCGGTGGCAAATGTCAAAAGCGACACTTCGTGTCGGCAAATATTCTTTTGCTTCAAACTTGGCTCCTTTGTAAAGGAGCTGTCAGCGCATTCAGCACTTTCAGCCAAAGGCTGAAAGCCATCCTAACGGATGTCCGCATAATTCTTGCGGTACAGTGCTGTCTGAGGATTTTTTTCCTAACACTTCCAACTCAGCAAATGCTTGCGTATGCGAAGCATCAATTTTTTCCGTTAAACCACACATTTGGCAAAGACCAAAAAAAAGCAAAAAAATAGCTTGCTATCCATAATACTTTCGTAAAACAGATAACAAGCTATCTTATTGAATCTTCAGTAAACATTTTAACTCGCTTTCTTTAATTAATAGTTAATAGTAACTTTTTTACGTTTGATTAATTAATCTCCTCTGACATTTAAGTCTTAATTAACCATCACAATATTTAATTTTACTTTTTTAGATTTACAATTATCAAGTGTTAAAATTGAAACCCTTTAATCCGATCCTTTTATTCAGGTATCAACATTTTAGAATCATCAAATACTAGCATATCTTACTCTACCTTGTCCGGAACTAATATTATTTCTTATCTTAAATATTGACTCCAAACTTCAGAATCTTATTTTACAGGATTTTAATGGTTATATTTTTTTACCATTTATTTTACAGCTTTTCTAATTTATAAATCTTATAAACATTCACATTTCATCAAACTTTAAAGCTTCTTTTATGAAAATATTTATTACCTATAAACTTCAATTTCCTATGACAACTTAAGTAATATTAATATAACTATTTACTTCTTACACTAACACCACTTTTAATTAACTAAATGACTAACCTTCTCAATACCCCAATTATAATTAATTAACCTTCATATTAAATTTACTTTATAAATATTAAGCTTTGAAATTTATCACATTAAACTTTAATATAAGATATCTTTACAATATTTCTATTATATAAATTTCTTTTATTATAAATTTAACTTGATCTTAACTTTATCATTTCTGATTTTGTTATTGATTTCTTTTCTTAAATATTTACAAATCTTTAAATATTTTCATTACTTAAATCTTTAGAATTCGCTTTATGTAAATATTTATTTTTAATTCTGAATCTTCAACATCATATATTTTTAATCCGACAATATTCAAATCAAAATTTAAACCTTATCTGATTTTTTTAATATATCAATGTTTCAGATTTTTGATTTTAAATTATAAGAGTTAAAGCAGATATTAAACATCATTTTTATTATAACACTTATTCTTACTTCTTCTCTGCTAATTTATAAATCATTTTAACATTTACGTACACGGTCTAACTTTTACATCCTTACCATCTATGTAAACATTTCCTGGTCGTTATAACTTCTTCAACTGTAAACTATATATGCTAATTTCTACACTGATTTTTAACATTTATTTTTCATAACCAACTTTAAAAAGAATCATTGTCAATCTCTTAATGTCAAATACTTTTGTAAATGTTACAGTTAAAAAGTTATAAGACTAATTTTCTCTCTTTGGCGGAACCCACTCCCTTCTTTAAATTTTGTTTTGTTATTATAACCAATTGGTTATCTTGTATATATATAATAACCTATAAAACCATTTTTGTCAAGTACTTTTGCAAAATTTTTTAAAATTTTTCCAAAAAAGTTGCACAAATTCACCAAAGCTTTTTTGTGCAAAATCTATGTCCATATGTCAATCTGCCGGTAAAAACAAAACACAACTGCCCGTCCCATAGCCGCTTGACTTTTTATATGAAAAAATCCGTCCTCATGGCTTATCGCCCTGAGAACGGATAACTTATAATACTGATAAATTTTAAACAGGATAAACCCTGTGGTCAACATCAGCTAAATTCGGATCGATACCAAACTTCTGGGCCTGTCTGAACTTAAAATATTCTATAGCCTGCTGAGGGAAGAGAACATAGCTTAAAACATCCTCGTCCTTTTCCTTATAATCGCTTATTTCAGCCTCAGCTTTTTCAAGCTCCGGAGCTAAAAGATCAGCAGGTCTGCATGTAATAGGCTCCTCGTCACCTATTATCTTCTTTCTGATCTCTTCTGAAATAGGCACCGGAGTTCTTCCGTATCTTCCTCTTACAATGTCCTTTGTTTCCTTAGGTACCATCTTGTATCTTTCACCCATAAGAATATTGAGCACAGCCTGTGTTCCCACGATCTGGCTTGAAGGTGTTACAAGAGGAGGATAGCCCAGGTCAGCTCTTACCTTAGGTATTTCCTTAAGCACTTCATCATACTTATCCTCTGCATTTGCAGCCTTTAACTGGCTTACAAGATTGGAAAGCATACCGCCGGGAACCTGATAAAGAAGAGTTGCAATATCAACAGCAAGCATTTTAGGACTTAAAAGTCCGCTGTCAATAGCTTCCTCTCTTATAGGCTTAAAGTAATCTGATATTTCCTTTAAAAGACTTTCATCAAGACCTGTATCAAATTCAGTGCCCTTTAATGCAGCAACCATAACCTCTGTTGCAGGCTGGGCAGTACCCATACTGAGAGGTGACATATCAGTATCAATAATGTCAGCCCCTGCTTCAACAGCCTTAAGATAAGTCATTGAAGCCACACCGCTTGTATAGTGGCTGTGTACTTCTATAGGAAGGTCAACCTCTTCCTTAATAGCCTTAACAAGATCATAAGCAGGCTTAGGAAGCAAAAGTCCCGCCATATCCTTTATACATATTGAATCGGCACCAAGATCTCTGTATGTCTTTGCTAAATTAACATAATACTCAAGAGTATGCACATCACTTAAAGTATAGCTTATTGCAAGCTGAGCGTGAGCACCCTTTTCCATTTTAACAGCCTTTACGGCAGTTTCAAGATTTCTTGCATCATTTAATGCATCAAATATTCTAAGTATGTCAATACCGTTTTCAATACTCTTTCTTACAAAAGACTCAACAACATCATCAGCATAATGTCTGTAGCCCAGAATATTCTGACCTCTTAAAAGCATTTGTAATTTTGTATTCTTGAAAGCTGAGCGGAATTTTCTCAGTCTTTCCCATGGGTCTTCCTTTAAGTATCTGAGGCAGGAATCAAATGTAGCACCGCCCCATACTTCAACGGCACCGAATCCAACCTTATCCATTTTATCTAAAATAGGGAGCATATCCTCTATTCTCATTCTGGTAGCAATTAATGACTGCTGTCCGTCTCTTAAAGTACAGTCACAAATTTTAATAGGCTTAGCCATTTATAAAAACCTCCCTTTTATCTGTAAAGTGACAAGAAAATACCTGATGCAATTGCAGAGCCAATTACACCGGCAACATTAGGTCCCATTGCATGCATAAGCAGATAGTTGTTAGGATTTTCCTCCTGTCCAACTTTCTGGGCAACTCTTGCAGCCATAGGCACTGCAGAAACGCCTGCCGCACCTATAAGAGGATTTACCTTTCCTCCCGAAAGCTTGCACATGACCTTTCCCAACAAAACTCCTCCCGCTGTAGAAAAAGCAAAAGCAGCAAGACCAAGAATAAGAATTTCAATTGTTTCAAATTCAAGGAACTGGTCAGCCCTTGTTGTTGCGCCGACACTGATACCTATAAAAATACTTACAATATACATCAAAGCTTCTGAAGCATGAGTAGCAAGTTTCTGAGTAACTCCTGATTCCCTGAAAAGATTACCTAACATAAGCATACCTATAAGAGAAGCTGTATCAGGAAGAATAAGTATAACAAGCATAGCTGTTATAATAGGGAAAAGGATTTTTTCCTTCTGGGAAACAGTTCTTAACTGCTCCATTTTAACCATTCTTTCTTTCTTCGTTGTAAGAAGCTTCATAATAGGCGGCTGAATAATAGGTATAAGAGCCATATATGAATAAGCTGCAACCGTAATTCTTGACAAAAGATGGGGAGCAAGATTAGTTGTAGTAAATATGGCAGTAGGTCCGTCAGCACCGCCTATAATACCTATAGAAGCAGCCTCCTGGGGAGTAAATCCAAGGGCAAGAGCACCTAAAAAGGCAGCAAATATACCGAACTGTGCAGCTGCACCAAGAAGAATACTCTTAGGGTTTGCAATAAGGGGACCGAAATCGGTTAAGGCACCTACACCCATAAATATAAGGGGCGGAAAAATACCAAGGACATCACCCTGATAAATATACCACAGCATACCGCCTACAGTTGTAGTTTCTCCCGGAACCTGTGCCAGATAAGGCATTCCTGATGAGGTATCAACACCTATTACATTTATAAGCTCCTTAACAGGCTCACTCATAAGCCCGCTGTTTGGCAGATTTGCAAGAAGCATACCAAATGAAATAGGCAGCAGTAAAAGAGGCTCAAATTTCTTTACAATTGCAAGATACATAAAGAACAATGCTACCACAATCATAATAAGAAATTTATAATTATCTCCAACAAAAAACTGTGCAAAGCCGGAGCTGGCAAAGAAATCAAGCACAGCCTCTTCCAACATTTCAAACATATTTCATGCCTCCTAATAAATTATTCGGCAACAGTTATAAGCACATCACCTGAGTTAACAGCCTGACCCTTAGTTACATTTATTGAAGCAACTGTACCTGCATAAGGAGTCACAATATCATTTTCCATTTTCATAGCTTCAAGTACTATAACAACCTGATTTGTTTCAACTCTGTCACCCACATTTACCTTAATGTCAAGAATATTTCCGGGCATAGGAGCAGTTACTTCCTGACCGCCTGATACAGGTGCAGGTGCAGCTGCAGGAGCAGGTACAGGTACCGGTGCTGCTGGCGCAGGAGCAGGAGCCGCTGCCGGTGCAGGTGCAGCCTGAACAGGCTGTACAGGTGCCGCTGCTGGAGCTGGTGCAACAGGTGCTGCTGCAGCAGGTGCAGGAGCTGCTGTACCCAAATCCTCTACCTGAACATCATAAATATTTCCGTTTACTGTTATTCTATAATTTTTCATTTCAATATCCTCCTAAAATAAATTGTTCTGCTGTTCCTGAATAGCTTCTCTGTTCCATGTGTTTACTCTTCTGAAACTTCTTACAACAAGCCTGTCCGGGCTTGTATTGTTTCCCTTTGCACATTCATAGGCAGCAACTGCAGCAGTAATTGCAGCAACAAGTTCCATATCCTTATTCAAATTATTTACATTGTCAGCCTTCATTACAGGAGAAGCCTTTACTGCAGGTTTATTCTCCTCAGTTTTTTTGTCGCTTTCCGTATTTTTCATTATATATCCCATAACAGCAAGTATAAGACATATAAATATAAGCACTACAAACACGGTACACATTCCAAGGATCGTGACCATAAGGCCTTCAGTCAACCATTCCATAATCTCACCTCTTAGAATTCAATACTTGAATGTTTCTTTGCAACAGTGTATTCTCTCTTTGAAAGAAGCATTTCAAGGGCAACAAGCACCCTCTTTCTTGTGCTTGCAGGAATAATAACATCATCTACATATCCGTCACCTGCGATCTGATAAGGTGTTGATAATTTATTATATTCCTTTTCACCATATCCCATAACATTTGTTGCCGCCTTTTTGTCAATAAGGGCAACATTTGCAGAAGGCCATGCATATACAATATCGGCACCTATATGCTTCGAATTCATAATAAGATATGCATTTCCTATTCCGTTTCTTACAATAACGTTTATCTTCGGCACTGTTGCGCTTGCAAAAGCAAAGGCAAGCTTTGCACTGTATTTGATAACATCGCTCTGTTCATCAATGTGCATTGCCTCATATCCTGCCACATCGGTAAATGAAACGATAGGTATGTTAAAAGCATCACAAATGTTTATAAACTCTCCCGCTTTTCTTACACCTGCTATATCAAGCATTCCGCTGTTTGCAATAACGCCTGTTGTAATACCGTCAAGTCTTATAAAGCCTGAAATAATATTTTCGGCACTGCTTGCACTTACTTCAAGAAATTTTAAATTATCGGCAACTGATTTAATAATTGCTCTCATGTCAATTTCAGTTGTGTCATCCTCAGGCACAATAAAGTTAAGATTTTCATCAATTCTGTTAAGGTCATCGGATATTTCAGAAACAACGATATCATCAAGGTTGTTTGCCGGCAGCATTTCAATAAGTTCCTGAGCCTTTAAAAAGCATTCGTCATCATTACTGCACACAAAGTGTACAAGTCCCTTCTGAGCAAGGGCTTCCGCACCACCGATATCCTCATAGGTAGTTTCCTTGCCGTCAAGTCCTGAATATACGTTGGGACTTAAAAGAAACATCTTTGCACTTTCTTCGGACATAATAACAAAATCAGATAAAGCAGGAAGGAAAGTGCTTATACCCAGACAGTCACCCATTACAATGCTTATCTGAGGCACAACGCCGCTTGCAGATGCCTGACTCTTAAACATAACACCATATGAGTCAAAGGTATCAAGTCCGTCCTCAAGAGCAACCCCCTTTGAATCCATAACAGCCACAACAGGACAGCCCATTTTAAGGGCAAGGGTATATACATCAGCAATTTTCTTTGCATGCTTGGTATTTACAACTCCCTCCTGTGCAAAAGCATAAACAAGCTTTCCGCCTACAGTACCATATCCTGTAACAACTTCCGCTTCGGTATTAAAAGCACCAAGCTCAACAAAGCTGTTTTCATCAAAGAGCATTTCAAGTCTTTGTCTTGCAGTGGACGGGTCACTCTGCATTTTGGCTATAAGCTCATTAATTTCGTCAAATCTGCTCATTATTTATTACCTCCTGCAAATTTTTGAAAAAAATTTGATAATTTACTTGTAATTATATATAATTTATTGTACTATAAAGACAAAACAATTGAAAATATTATTTGTCTTATACCCAATATAACTATTTCCCTATAAGGAGGACTATCAATATGGACTTAAAGGAATTTGAATACGTTCTGGCGATAAATGAGGAACGAAGCTTCTCAAAGGCAGCCAAAAAGCTTTTTATTTCACAGCCCTCATTAAGTCAGTATATAAACAGACTTGAAAGCCAGCTTGGCGTAACGATTTTTGACAGAAACACAATACCTCTTTCACTTACATTTGAAGGAGAGCTTTATATTGAATCCATTAAATCTATCATGAATATAGTGAATAATCTTTATAAAAGCTTTGAAGATATTTCCGATTTAAAAAAAGGTCGTGTAAACATCGGTCTTACACCTTCAAAGGCAAATAATCCGCTTCCTGCCATACTTCCTGTTTTTAAGGAAACATATCCCGGCATTGAACTTATAATTACAGAAAGAAATTCATCAGAACTTGAGGATATGCTTATGAGAGGTCAGGTTGATGTATGCCTTCTCAATCTGCCTATTAAATCAAAAGGAATTGAATATGAACCTATAATTAAGGAAAACATTTATATTGCAGCACCTCCCGATTACAACCCGCCTGCTTATGCAGATACAAGCGAAAAATATCCTCAGCTCAGTATAAATGACATAAAGGATGAACAGTTTATTCTTCTCCATTCAAGTCAGAGATTAAGACAGATTGCCGATACCGTATTTAATGACGAAAACATAAAGCCTAAAGTACTTCTTGAAACATCAAGCATAGAAACTTCTCTGAGACTCTCTGCAGCAGGTATGGGATTCAGCTTTGTTCCCGAGTCTGCGGTACGATTTGCCGGTCTTACAAATCCGCCCAAATACTTTAAACTTCCTCAGGACTTAAACTGGACTCTTGTCATTGCCTACAGAGAGGGAGCATATAAAACCAAAGCAGTAAAAGCCTTTTCGGATATTGCTAAAAAGGTTATTACGGAATAGGAGAAATTTATGTTGACTATTATAGATTTGGAGTTTAATCAGGCATTTGATTTCGGCGAAGAAAAGACCGAGCCGAATCCTAAATGCAGATTTGAAATTATACAGATAGGTGCTGTCAAGGTTAATGATAAATATAAGGTAACAGATAAATTTAATATATACATCAAACCCACTCTCTATCCAAGAATACATCCATATGTTGAAAAAATCACAGGCTTTAAGACAGAGGATTTCAGCTTTGCTCCCCGTTTTAAGGAGGCATATTCCAAGTTCAGATACTTTCTCGGAGAGGATACGGTTCTTGGCACATGGGGGTACAGCGACATTAAAGCCCTGTACAGAAATATTACATTTAACGATATTATGGAGCCTCCCATAATTATAAAATATGTAGACATACAAAAAATTGCAACAAAACATTTAAAATATTCAAAAGGCGGTACAATAGGTCTTAAAAATGCTGTAGAAGCCCTTGATATCAAAATTGAAGAAAACAAGCATTTTCATAATGCTCTCGGCGATGCCTACTACACAGCAAAAGTCCTCGAAACAATTGATCCCGAGACCCTTCCCGTCAGAATATTTAACTCAAAACATATAAAATAACCCCGGTACATATTGCCGGGGTTATTTGATGCTGTCGAAAAATCGACAGCATTGAAAGAAATGCTCACATTTCTTTCAGTTAGCTAATGAAGGAACCATCAGAACTTTTGCTTCGCAAAAGCAAGGCTTCGCCTTGTCGGATCAATCTTTCCGATTCAATTCAAGTTTTCCGCAATTTTGACGTTAAAAACGTCAAAATTACAGAAAAGTTCCTGTCCTCAGGCGAAATGCGATTTCACCTTGCGGATTAAAGTCTGCGACGCTAATTGCAAGTTAGCTGTACAAAATTTGCGAATCTTTGACTAAAAATAAGTTTATTGACAGTCTGATAACCCCGGTACATATTGCCGGGGTTATTTTTTTACATTCTTTTCAAATCAAACAGAAATATCATACGCAAAAAACAAATTACGACCATATTATACATTGAGGGCGGCCCTCAGATAATCAATTAAAGGAGGCAATTATATGAATACTCTTTCAATAGACAACTGCGAAAAATGCAGGGAATGCTGTGAAAGATGCAAAGAAAACGAGCATGTTCACGAGATTCTTGGCTCCACACTTCTTGCAAACTGCTGCAAAGATGCCCATAACCATAGATTTGCAACTGTTTCTCAGGAAGCTATGAAAAGCGGTTCAAGCCATGTTCACAAAGTAAAGTTCAGAACAGATTCATACGAAGGTCATTACCATGAATTTGAAGGAACTTCAGGACCAGCAATTCCTGTAGGCGACGGCAGACATGTTCACTTTGTAAAAGCTTATACAAAAGAAGCTGATAACCACAAGCACGAATTCCGTGTTGCAACACTTATAGATAATCCGATTGGTGACTGATTTATATTATTAAAATCACTGTGATCAGTCTGTAAATTTAGTGTAAGCCCCCTTACCGATATTTTTGTCGGTAAGGGGGGCTCCCTTTCAATAAAAGCATTAACAGAAAAATTTATAATAGAAAGCAGTTGACTTAAATGTAAAAATGGTTTAAAATCTAAAAGCGTAAATTTGCTTATATAACTGTCATCCCACGCTTGTATTTTCAGACATCTGAAAGCAAAGTGTGATATTATGTTTTCACACTGTAATGTTCGCTTTTAGGTGTTTTTTGTTTTAAGGAGGTTACAAATGATTACTTTATGTGTTATGTGTCTTGGCATTATTGCAGGCAGATATTTCTTTTCGGATAAATTTAAAACCGCAAACGGACTGCTTCAAACAATATGTACCGTATTACTTATATTTTCAATGGGAGTAACTTTAGGAAAAAAAGATAATTTTTTTGATATATTGCTTTCTCTGGGATTTGACAGTTTTTTGTTTTTTGCTTTTCCCACTGCAATATCCGTCATACTGGTTTACTTTTTTTCAAACCGCCTTCTCTGTGACAGAAAAACAAATGAAACTGATGATTTTAACCAGGGAGATCAATAACCATGTTGATTTTAGCACTCATTGCACTTATTACAGGTATATTATGCGGCACATGGAATTCGGATAATATTATTATTTCCGCAATTTCATTACATAAAAATTTAATTTTATACATTCTTATGTTTTCAGTGGGAATAAGTATCGGCAGGCATCATGAACTTATTCGCAAAATTAAGGAGTATCACATAAAAATATTTATTATTCCGACAGGTGTTATACTCGGGTCTTTGATCGGCGGAATTATATGCAGCTTTATTACAGGCTATTCAGTTTATGACGGTGCAGCAGTTTCAAGCGGTCTTGGTTGGTATAGTCTTGCTGGGATCACAATAGAAAATTTATCGGGAGTGCAGTTAGGAAGTATTGCCTTTTTAAGCAATCTTATGAGAGAACTGTTTTCATTTTTCAGCATTCCCATTATATCCAAAAGATTAAACTATTATTGTTGTATTGCAGCAGCAGGAGCAACAAGTGAAGATACCACTTTGCCAATGATGATCAAATATACCAACGAAGAAACAGTAATATTTTCGGTATTAAACGGAGTAATTTGTTCTGCATTTGTCCCAATACTAATTTCTTTATGTTATAGTTTTTAAATCGATATTTAAAGAAAATGGCCATAAATCTTATTAAAAATATCAGAAACAGTAAAAATAGCCGCCTACCACTGAACAGTAGACGGCAACATAACATTAAATCCCAATAAGGTACAACTCCCGCTGTTAATTTCCCCCTCTGATAACAGCCTCGGCACATTTCACCCCGTCAACAGCTGCCGACATTATACCTCCCGCATAGCCGCAGCCTTCACCGCAGGGATAAAGTCCCTCAACATTTGTTGACATAAAATTTTCACCTCTGGTTATTCTCACAGGAGATGAAGACCTGCTTTCAACAGCTGTCATTACAGCATCATCACAGGCAAAGCCTTTGATCTTTTTATCCATTTCCCTTAGTGCAAGCTCAAAGGACTCATTCATAAATTCGGGAAAAACATTCCTTATATCCGTATATGTCACTCCCGGCTTATAGCTTGGCATAACACTTCCTGCTCCCACAGATGCTTTCTTATTTAAAAAGTCACCGACCTTCTGAACAGGAGCATTGTAATTGCTTCCGCCCGCAATATATGCCTTCTTTTCAAGGCTCCTCTGCATTTCCACACCTGCAAGAACATAGTCAGAACCGAAGTCCTCTGTATTTATACCTATAAGAAGTGCGGAATTTGCATTTTCCAGATTTCTTTTGTAATAACTCATACCGTTTGTAACAACACTTTCACTTTCCGATGCTGCTCCCACAACTACACCTCCGGGACACATACAAAAGGTATAAGCACTTCTTCCGTTAGACAAATGTGCCACAAGCTTGTAATCTGCCGCAGGCAGATACTTTGCAAATTCTCCGTACTGAGCCTTGTTTATCATTTCCTGACTGTGCTCGATCCTTACACCCATAGCAAAAGGCTTCTGTATCATATCCACACCTTTTTTATAAAGCATTTCAAAGGTATCTCTTGCAGAGTGACCTATTGCCATAATTACATTGTCACAATCATACTCTCTGTTATTAACAGCAACAGACTTTACTTTGCCATTTTCAATAACAATGTCACTTACCCTGCTGTCAAAATGTATTTCTCCCCCGAGAGAAATAATTTCTTCCCTTATGTTTTTTACAATATTCACAAGCTTGTCCGTTCCTATATGAGGCTTTGCTTCATATAAAATTTCTTCGGGTCCGCCGAATTTCACAAATTCCTCTAATACATATCTGCACCTTATATCCTTTATACCCGTTGTAAGCTTGCCGTCTGAAAAGGTTCCTGCACCGCCCTCGCCAAACTGTACATTGGACTTTGTGTCAAGCTTTCTGCCATACCAGAAGCCGTTTATTGCCTTCTGTCTTTCCTCAACATCATATCCTCTTTCAAATATAACAGGTCTTGCCCCTGCTCTTGCAAGAGTAAGTCCCGCAAGCATACCGGCAGGACCAAATCCTATTATAACAGGTCTTTTTTCAAAATTGCTTTTTTGCGGAATAATGTATTCAGTCTTTTTAGCCTTTGAAACATTTTTTATTCTTAAGTATCTGTCCTCATTATCAACACTTGCTTCAACAGCCAGATTGTAAAAAACATCAGTTTTTTCCCTTGCGTCAACAGATTTTTTTACTATCTTAACATATTTTATATTTTGACATCTGAGTATTCTCTTTACTTTATTTATAATAAGCTCATCACTTATTTTTTCCCTTACGGAAATTTTAATATTAGATATTTTAAGCATAAATTACTCCTTCATTGCCGCTGACCTGCCTGCAAGCCTTCCGCTGCTCCATGCCCACTGTAAATTGTAGCCGCCGCAGTCACCGTATATATCAAGAACTTCACCGCAGCCATACAGTCCTTCAACAATCCTTGACTCCATTGTTCTGCTGTCAAATTCATCGGTAAGGGCACCCCCTGCAGTTACCTGTGCATTCTGAAATCCCTTTGTTCCCGTTATTTCAAGTTCATAATTCTTAATAAGTGATGTCATAGCCCATAAAAGCTGTCTGTTAAGCTCACTTACTTTAAAAGAAAGCTTCTCAATTCCCGCTTTCCTGGCGACAAGGTTTCCTATCCTCTTGTTCAGAAGTCCCACAAAATAATTTTCCATAGTCATATGCCCAAGACAGTCTTTTCTGCTTTCAAGAATATCATATACCTCTTTAGGGGAATACCCGGGCATAAAATCAAGAGCAACCTTTAAATTCTTTTTAAAAGCCGCCTTTACCGAAAGCTGAAAAACAGGAGGTCCGGAAATGCCGTAATCCGTAAAAAGCACCTCTCCCTGCTCTTCACTTATAATATTGTCCTTGTATATAAGGCTTACTCTTCCCGTAAACTTAATACCCTGCAGACTCTTGACCTCTTTTGGATCAGTCTTAAGCTGTACAAGAGCAGGTGCTGTATTTGTTATTGTATGACCAAGTTTATTAAGCAAATCAAAGGCAGAACCGTCAGAGCCCAGAACAGGAGAAGCACATCCGCCCCCTGCAACAATGACCTTATCCGCACTTACATTTCTTCCGTCCTTAGCCTCTATTTTAAACTTCCATTTATTCCTTTTAATATCCGTAACATAAAACCCGGTCATTATTTCAATTCCAAGCCTTGACAGTTCATTTCTCAATGCATCAGATACGGCAGAAGCCTGTTCCGAAAAAGGATAAAGCTTTCCGTCCTTTTCCTCTTTAGGAAAAACGCCCAGACGATTAAAAAAGTTTACCGTATTGTCAACAGTAAACTCATCTAAAGCATATGAAACAAAGCCCTTGTTCCTGCCGTAATAATTATTTATGCCCGCATTTATATTGCTGTAATTACATCTGCCGTTTCCTGTTGCAAGTATTTTTTTACCGACTCTGTCAAGTCTTTCAAGTATAATAATTTCCGCCCCGGGATCAGTATAAGCTGCCTCAATAGCTGCCGCCATACCTGATGCCCCTCCGCCGACTATTGCTAATTTCATTTCTATTCTCCAATCCGAACAGTTTAAAGAACTGCAATTATTTTAGTTATAGAATAGCATAATACTTCTCTCAAGTCAACATAACATATATTATCGGAACTCTGTTCCGATTGCCGTATGCCACGGCGGCATCCCTTCGGACTGCCAATATAACATCCTCGGCTAACGCCTCGGTGACTTTTCGCACAAAATTGAAAACAAGCTTTCATTTTGTTGCTCATAAGTCATATTATCCAAATTAAATCCTCTTGTCATTCTCTCAAATATTTATAATAGGGATTTCTCCTTAATACAGCCTATTTTCTCATAAATCCCTTAAGCCGATAACATTATCTTTTTTATTTTAACCGTTATCAATTCTTTTCCACAACCCGTTGATAAATAAATACAGATGCCACAGCAGTGACCCATTCAGCAACAACAAAGGCATACCATACCCCCTCAGCTCCCATCAAACGGCTTAAAATAAAAGCTGCGGGAATAATTATAATAACATACCTGAGCAATGAAATAATAAGGGAAGGCAATCCCATTCCAAGCCCTTCAAGAGTTCCCGAAGAAGTTACTGACACTGATGATACTATAAAACCAAAGCTTATAATACTAAGTGCCATTCCTCCTGCCTTAAGAGTTTCACTGTTTGAAGTGAAAAATCCCATAAGTTCCCCTGGAACAGCTAAGCATAAAACCATACCCAAAGCCATAATAAATGCGATCATTACAAGTCCTGTTATATAAATATCTCTTACTCTTTTATGCTCACCTGCTCCGTAATTATATCCCACTATAGGCCTCATACCCTGAACTATACCGTTTGCAGGCAGATAAAGAAAAGTCTGGAGCTTATAATAAACACCAAGTACAAGAACATAGATCTGTGAATACATAGAAAGTATTGCATTTAACGCCGAAATCAAAAGTGAAGGCAAGGCAAGATTAAGTGTTGATGAAATACCTATTACATAAAGCTTTTTTATTATTTCACCCTCAGGCTTAATGTACTTCATTCCCAATTTAACATTAATGGGCTTTATTACATAAATAACTATATAAATAATGAGAGTAAGTACCTGCCCTATTACAGTTGCGATTGCCGCACCTTCTATACCCATGGGCGGAATAAATCCAAAGCCGAAAATAAATACAGGGTCTAAAATAATATTTGCAATACATCCGCAAAGCATGCTTATCATTGACACAGCCATTTTCCCGACTGACTGAAATATTTTCTCAAAGGACAATCCCAAAGCCACTATTACAGAAAAGCCAAACACAATGTTTGAATACCTTATTCCCAGAGAAATAATTTCCGTATCACTTGTGTACATTTTAAGAAATGCAGGCATAACTCCAATACATACTGCAGTCAATACAGCTCCGTGAAGGGCATTTAATATAAGTCCCTGAGTAGCTGCCTTGTTTGCCATATTAATGTTTCCTGCTCCGTTATAAAAGGATATGATCGCATTTATACCCACACCGAAGCCTATTGCCGCAGCATTTACAAGATTTTGTATGGGATAAACAAGTGAAAGAGCTGTCATAGCATTTTCACTTATCTTTGCAACAAAAAAACTGTCTACAATATTATACAGGGAATTAACAAGCATAGAGATAACCATAGGAAGTGCCATTGACATAATAAGCGGCAAAATCGGTTTCTCCTTCATAAAAGTCTGATCCATTTTTACACTCCTTTAAATTCAAGTTTATAATTTATAATTTATAATGCATAATGTACAATTCATAATTTTACATTATTTTCCAAACAGTGCTCTAAATTCCGGTTTAACTCACCAACAACCTGACAACCCACCATCTGTAGGGGCGAGCATTGCTCGCCCGCAATCAGCCTCCTTTAAAAAGGAGGGGGACCGCGTCAGCGGTGGAGGATTTTCACTCCTCA
>CAJFNV010000003.1 GCA_904395805.1 Candidatus Gallispira edinburgensis
CGCATATTCTTGCGGTGCAATACAAGGAGTTTGAAAACATTACGTCAAATTCAGCAAATCTGAATTTGACAATAAATTCCAATTTAACACACTAAACAAAACATTTTCCCAACTAACTTTTCAAACGACTCCCCGCCGCCGCTGGAGCGCAGCGGAATTGGCGATAGCGGGGACTGAACACCCCTTTGTGCCCATCAGCTAAATTCAGCAAAAACCTGTCAGGCACAAAGGTCGATAAGGGGTGTGGGGAATATCGAAATTTCCCCACGTCTTTGGTACTTTCTTCAAAGAAAGTACACAAAAATTTGTCTTACTTTACAAAGTAAGTTAGTACTATAAATTCCAATTTAACTTACCTCACACAACTTCTACACACTTTCTTTAAGAAAGTTATTCCTCATTCTCTCCATCTCCCCCTTCACATCTTCTATCCACGGATGCTGAGCCACAATAGTTTCATCGCTTATAAGCCCCTTTGACTTAACACAGTTTTCGATAACCTCACTTTCATTTATGAGAATATCCCTGTTAAATATGATTTCGGCTCTTTCACCCTCAAAACTGCCCTTGCCTCTGTTTTCAAGGTGAGCATTTACAAACCATATAATTTTTTCAAAGGCAGCCTGATACTCCGTTTCCATTCCGTTGGCATCAAGATCAATATCGGAATACATGCTCTGAATATTCATTTTATTGGCATTTGCTCCCAGCCTGTCGTCCTTTGCATCATATCCCATGGCGTTTTCAATAATAGCCTTTTTAAGAATGTCAATTATAACACTGTAATTGTCACTGTTTACCTCGACACTCAAAGTATCAACCCCGCCGTTTGAACCGTCAGCATTTCTGACTTTGACTGCACCGTATTCCGCAAGATTTTTTCTGAACTCACCTAAATTCTCACCGTCATAATTTTTAAGCACAAGTATTGTGTTTCTCGGTTCTTCCTCCATAGCATTTTCATAATTGCTTATCATAAGATTAAGACCGTCCTGCAATGACTTTACAAATTTAATAAGAGGTATTTCACTGTCATTGTACTTAAATGGTATAAGAGGGATTTTCTCCCAGTTAAACCCCTTATCACCTCTGTAAAAATAAGGAGTTTTCCATTCTGTACCGTCGGGAATAAGCCTGCTGCCGTCAACAATAAATCTTTTTATACCCTTGCTGTCAAAAACCTCAGCCTTTGTAATGACCTTTCTCTTTTTCCCCTCATATAAAACAACATCATATACCCTTATAGCATAACTAAGCTCCCTATGCTCCTCATCACTCCATTCGGGAATAATTTCCCATGGTCTCAGCCTTTTAAAGGCAAGTTCACCCATTTCATCATAATATATGTAAAGCCAGCCTATACCGCAGTTTAAGCTGTCCTCACATATTCCTTTAAGGGTCCTCTGAAACCCTTTCCCAAATACAGCCTTAAGCAGATCTGAATATTCACTGTTTTCACAGTTTACCGCAAAAGGCTTGCCAAGTATATAATTACTTTTCTGTTCAACCATTTTCCTGTACTGGTTGTTAATGATCCTGTTGTTCGGTATGTTCTCAACAACCTGAGGTTTTCCCTCTGCACCTATTACAGTTCTCTTTCTTTTAAGAATATCGTGTATACCCCTGTAATAATTTATGCCCTTTATCATGTCAGCCCTTTTTGGACTTGCCATAAACTCCTTTATCTCTCTTATTATAAATTCACTGTCGCTTATACTGCTTTCGGCTCCCTGCCTTATAAGCGCATTGATATAAGGCATCTGAGAACCGGGAAACTGAAAACTAAACATAATATCTCTCCTTTCCAAACAAATACTTAATGAAGTGAGGAGTGTGGAATGATGAGTGTGGAGTTATAGTTACTCATAAATTCCAGTTTAACCCACCAACAAGCACCCAATGTAGGGGCGAGCATTGCTCGCCCGTGGCTCCCTTGCCTAAAGGGCTTCAGCACTTTTACCTTCGGTAAAAGCCGACACTTCGTGTCGTCAGACATCTTTCTGTGCTATTCAGC
>CAJFNV010000004.1 GCA_904395805.1 Candidatus Gallispira edinburgensis
GCTTAGTTAGTTGCAAAATAATGTATGTTTTTTAGGCAAGGGAGCCTTTGTTTTGCAGATTTGAAAGGTAATTTAAACTCCTCACTCACTTCAAATTCAGCTAGCTGAATTTTGAAATATTCCTAACTCCTCACTCATATAAATTGGAATTTCCCGGAAATCCTTAAGTCGGCATAATCATATCCTGCGGAAAGGTGCAGAACTCGTCATTATTTAATTTTTAAGAGATATTTCTTTAATAAAATCCTTTATTTCATCCAGCACATGTTTTTCATCTTTTAGTGTATAGGTTATATAGGGGTCTCCCCCTGTAGAGGTGAAAAGTATTCTGCCTCTGCTTTCTGAAATAAGTTTCATAAGCTTATCGCCTGATACGGAGGCATCAGGTTTGAAGTAAATAAGCACTTTGTTTTTTATCTGCTTTACGTTTACGGCACCTATTTTATGGGCTATTGCCTTGATATATGCAACATCTAAAAGATTGTTTACGGCTCTTGGAATGTCACCATATCTGTCCTCAAGCTCCTCCTGAACATCATAGTAATCGTCAAGTCCTGATATAAGTGATATCTTTTTATACATTTCAAGCTTTTGTTCTTCACTTGAAATATAGGCTGAAGGTATGAAGGCATTGAGCTTGATATCTATAAGAGTTTCAAATTCGGTCACTACAGGCTCTCCCTTTAATTCCATTACTGCTTCATTTAAAAGCTTGCAGTAAAGTTCATATCCTACGGAATCCATATGACCATGCTGTTCTGCTCCCAGAAGATTGCCTGCACCTCTTATTTCAAGGTCCTTCATTGCAACTCTGAAGCCTGATCCGAATTCCGTAAATTCCTTTATTGTCTGAAGCCTTTTTTCGGCATCTGTATTCAAGACCTTATCCCTTGCATACATAAGATAGGCATAGCTTGTTCTTGTGGAACGTCCGACACGTCCTCTCAGCTGATAGAGCTGGCTTAAGCCCATTTTGTCTGCATCGGAAATAATGATCGTGTTTACATTTGGTATGTCAAGACCTGTTTCAATAATTGTGGTGCAGACAAGAACATCAATTTCTCCGTCCATAAAGTCCATCATAATATCTTCAAGCTCTCTCTGGCTCATCTGTCCGTGGGCAAAGGCAAAACGTGCCTCAGGAACAAGTGCCTGCAGTTTTGCTGTGACTTCTGATATATTAGTGACTCTGTTGTAGAGGTAATAGACCTGACCGTTTCTTGCAAGCTCTCTGTGTATTGCATCCTTTATACATTCGGGGTCATAGTCTAGGACATAGGTCTGTATGGGTATCCTGTCCTCGGGAGGCTCTGTAAGAACACTCATATCCCTTATTCCCGTCATACTCATATGGAGAGTCCTTGGGATAGGGGTAGCTGACAATGTAAGTACATTTACATTTTTTCTCAGCTCTTTAAGCTTATCCTTGTGCTTTACGCCAAACCGCTGTTCCTCGTCTACAATAACAAGTCCAAGATCTTTAAACTTCATATCATTGCTTAATATTCTGTGAGTGCCTATTACAATATCTGTTTTACCCTTTGAAAGATTTTCAATTGTTTCTTTCTGCTGCTTTGCCGTTCTGAAACGGGACATCATTTCTATATTGACAGGGTAGTTTTCCATTCTTTCAACAAAAGTCATATAGTGCTGACGTGCAAGTATTGTTGTGGGCACAAGATAGGCGACCTGCTTGCCGTCCTGTACTGTTTTGAATGCTGCCCTTATTGCGACTTCTGTTTTGCCGAAACCTACATCTCCGCAGAGAAGTCTGTCCATGACCTTTCCTTCTTCCATATCCTCCTTTATTTCAGATATGGCTGTAAGCTGGTCGTCGGTTTCGTCGTATTCAAATTCTTCTTCAAATTCTCTCTGCCAGAGGGTGTCGGGAGAATATTTAAAGCCCTGTGCTTTTTGTCTCTCTGCGTAAAGTTCCACAAGCTCCTTTGCTGAAATGAAGGCTGCCTGTTTTGCTCTTGCCTTTGCCTTTTCCCAGCTTGCACCGCCTAAGCGGTTCAGCTTTGGCTTTGTTGCCTCGCCGCCGATATATTTCTGTACCATATCCATTTGGTTTATGGCAACATAGAGAACATCTTCTTTGGCATAGCCTATTTTTATAAAATCTTTGCTTACGCCGTCGGTTATTATCTGCTCGATCCCTCTGAATATACCTATACCGTGGTTTTCATGGACAACATAGTCCCCCACTTTAAGGTCTGATATGTTCTGTATGGCGATACCGTCTTTATTTTTTTTCTTTTTTCTTCTCTTATTTTTTTTATCATCACTAAAGGCATCTTTTTCGGATACTACGGCAAATTTATCTCTGATGTATTCAAAACCGTGGGAAAGGCTTCCTCTGGTAATATAAATAATGCCTTTTTCAAGCTCATGATTATCTATGTTTTCAAGATAAACTGCCTTAAGGTTTCTCTCGTGAAGTTCTGTAAGCATTCTTTCACAGTGGGTGTGACCTCCCGCAAGGAATATTATTTTATAATCCTTTTTTGCAAGGTAGCCAAGATCTTCGGCAATAAGATCCATATCATTTTTTACAAGGGCAGTGGCTTTTACCTGAAAATCCACAAGCTCCTTCGGCTTGTAGTCCTTAATTGTTGTCATAAGGCTTGTCATAAGGACTGACCTGCCTTTTTCTACTGTTGAAATTATATCGTCATAGGTGTATATCATTTTAAGCTGACCGGGAAGCATTGCTCCCTTGTCAATTCTGCTTTCAATACTGTTTACAAATTCCTTTGTTATAAATTCGCAGTGTTCGGCTATTCTGTTTGGCTCGTCTGCAAATATAAGGGGGTTGTCAAAATAATCTATAAGTGTGCAGGTGTTTTCATAAAAATAGGTAACATATTTTTCAACACCGCTGAAACTTCGCATTGCTTTAAGCTTTTCTGCTGCTTCTTCTACTGAAATCTTGAGCTGGTCTGTGGGATTTTTAATTGATTTAAGTTCTGATTTAATGTTTTCTATCGCCTTTTCCACGTCCTCATTATGGTAGACAAGCTCTCTCATAGGATATATTCTGACACTTTTGGCATTTTCAACGGAACGCTGTGATACTGTGTCAAGTATTCTTATGGAGTCCACTTCGTCGTCCCACAGCTCAATTCTGACAGGGTGGTCACTTACTGATGAATATATGTCGATTATGCCGCCGCGCATGGCAAACTGCCCCTGTCCCTCTACCATATCACAGCGTTCATAGCCCATAAGCACCAGGTCATGGCTAATTTTATTTATGTCGATCCTGTCACCTACATTGATGTCAAATATAAATTCTTTGAAAACATCAAGGGGAACAAGCTTGTCAAAAAGTGCCTCTGCAGAAAGAACAACGGTTATCTTTTCATTGTTTATTATCTTTGATATTATTTCGAAGCGCTGTTTTATGATGTCAAGGCTTTTGACATCTGCCCAGTAGAAAATGACGTCCTTTGAAGGGTAGAGCATTACCTTGTCCTTCATGAAAAATTTAAGGTCGCTGTAAATTTCCTTTGCCTTAAGCTCCGAATTTGTTATGACAAGAGTACTGCTTTCGCTTTCTGAGGAAAGACCTGCTATAAGGTGGCATTTCTGCGTGTCAATAACTCCCGATGCAAGCACGGGAGTCCTGTTTTCCGAAATATAATTTTTTAATTTAATGAAGTTTTTATTTTCCTTTAAAAAATCATAAAAAATGTTCATTTTAATTGCCTATTCCCTTTTTGTTATAGGTATTCATAGCCTGCTGTGTGCTGCCGTCTTTTACTATCATTGCAACAGCATCCCCTGCATCTGTAATACCCTTTATTATATCTGTGTTTTCTTCCTCTGTAAATTTGCTTAAAACATACTTTGCAAGATCCCACTGAGGGGGCTTTTCGCCGACGCCTACTCTTACTCTTGTAAAGTTGTCGTATCCAAGCTGATAAATAATGTTTCTTAAGCCTTTCTGACCGCCGTCACTTCCTTTTGCCCGTATTCGTATGGAGCCTACGGGAAGATTGATGTCGTCACATACAACGATTATATCTTCCGGCTGAAGCTTATAGAAATTTACAAATTCTCTTACGCTTTCTCCGCTTAAATTCATATATGTGAGAGGTTCTATAAGGAGAACTTTTTCAAATCCTATCCTGCCTTCTCCTGTCAGGGCTTTATACTTTTCCTTATTCATATCAATATTATAGTCATAGGCAAGCTTATTTATGACTTCAAAGCCTACATTGTGCCTTGTCCATTTGTAATCTCTGCCCGGGTTTCCCAGGCCTATTATTGCTTTCATATATATCACTTCCTTGGTTGATTTAATATTGTCGGGTCCTGCGCATTATTTTGTAAACAATGCCTGAGCTGCGGGCGATCAATGATCGCCCCTACAAATATTGTTCCTTTGAATAGTCGCTCATACAAATTACAGGTTATTTTTATCTGTCAGGTTGACAGATATATTTCCCTATTGCAACATAAAGAGTATAACACAAATTTTAACAATTTACAAAAACAAACTTTTAATATTTAATGACAATTTATAAAAATTGTAGATTTTTTATAAATTTGTGGTAAAATTATCTTTGATGCATTTCTTGACCTGTAATTGTTTTATATGCGAAAAAAGGCGTAATTTGCATATAAAATTGTTAAACAATAAATTTAAAAGTATTGAAATAAGTAAAAATATGTGTTATCATTATTAAATGTATTATGAAAAGGAGGTTACGTTTTGAACAATAATAAGATGAGAAATGTTATAATGTATCTGGCTATATTTGCTGTTATAGTTGCGGTAATTATACTTAAAAACGGAATAAGTACCACAACCCAAACGCAGGTACAGTATTCATATAACGATATGATTTCACAGATGGTTAATGGTGAAGTTGATACCATCGAGATACAGAGAGATTCCGATGTAAGCGATTCAGGTGTTGCAGTTGTTCATACTACAGAAGGCGAAGTGTACGGAGTTCAGCTCCCAAGTGTTTCCGGAGTAATGGATGTTGTGAACAGTCTGGCTGCACAGAATGCCATTAAGGTGAATACCGTTGCACCTTCAAAGACAAGCAGTATGCTTTCAATAGGCGCAACAATAGTGACTGTTATTATTATTGCAGTGCTTATGTTTGTTCTCTTCCAGCAGATGAGAGGCGGCGGAGGCGGCGGCAAAGTCATGAACTTTGGCAAGGCAAGAGCCAAGCTTCATACAGATGCTGACAAGAAATATACATTTGACGATGTCGCAGGTCTTGAAGAAGAAAAGGCTGAGGTCGAGGAAGTCGTTCAGTTCCTTAAGGAACCTAAGAAGTTTACGGATCTGGGTGCAAGAATACCTAAGGGTATCCTTATGGTTGGCCCTCCGGGTACAGGTAAGACTCTCCTTGCAAAGGCTATTGCAGGTGAGGCGGGAGTTCCTTTCTTCTCAATTTCAGGTTCTGACTTTGTTGAAATGTTCGTTGGTGTAGGTGCATCAAGAGTAAGAGATTTGTTTGACCAGGCTAAGAGAAATACTCCGTGTCTTGTGTTTATTGACGAGATAGATGCTGTGGGACGCCAGAGAGGTGCTGGTCTCGGAGGCGGTCATGATGAAAGAGAACAGACTCTTAATCAGCTCCTTGTTGAAATGGACGGTTTCGGTGTAAACGAAGGCATTATTATAATGGCTGCTACAAACAGACCCGATATACTTGATCCTGCTCTTTTAAGACCGGGACGTTTTGACAGACAGCTTGTTGTAGGTGTGCCTGATGTAAAGGGCAGAGAGGCTATACTTAAGGTACATGCAAAGGGCAAGAAGATGGCATCTGATGTGGATCTTAAGGAAATTGCCCAGACAACTCAGGGCTTTACAGGTGCCGACCTTGAAAACTTACTTAATGAAGCAGCTTTGCTTGCCGCCAGAAATAACCAGAAGGTAATAACACAGCAGAATATTAAGGACTCATTTATAAAGGTTGCCCTTGGTACCGAAAAGAAGTCAAAGGTAATTACGGAAAAAGAAAGAAAAATTACTGCTTATCATGAAGCAGGTCATGCAATACTTTTTGAAAAGCTTCCTTTATTAAGTCCTGTACACACTGTATCTACTATTCCTGTAGGAAGGGCAGGAGGCTATACAATGCCTGTGCCTAAGGATCAGGGATTTGAGTTTAAGGCGGAAATGGAAGAAAGAATCGTTGCTACATTCGGCGGAAGAGTTGCGGAAGAATTGATATTCGGCGACTATACACAGGGTGCCAGCGGTGATATCGAACAGGCATCTAAGGCTGCCAGAATGATGGTAACAAGATATGGTATGAGCAAAAAGCTTGGACCTATATTATATGGTGATGAAAATCACGATGTATTCCTTGGAAAGGATATTGGTCATGGCAGAAATTACGGTGAAAAGACTGCTACTCTCATTGATGAGGAAATAAACAGAATTATTACAGAATCCTATGACAAGGCTAAGGAAATTCTTTCAGAGGATATAGATGCCCTCCACAGAACGGCACAGCTTCTTATTGAGAGAGAAAAGGTTACAGGCGATGAGTTCAGAGCCTGCCTTAATCAGGTGGGAGAATTTGCTCCGAAAACAGAACAGGATGATGTGTCTGAAAATAATGAGATCACGGAGCAGAGTGAAAATCCTGTTAATGATGAAAATTAATGACCGAATTATATTAAACGGGATTTAGATTTGGAATAACCCCCTCAGTCAGGAGTAAGATGACTGAGGGGGTTATTCATTATTTTGTGGGGTAGATTGGAATTTAAGAGAGTGAGGAGTTAGGAGAGAGGAGTTAGGAGTGAAATCCTCAGTCCTTCGGACAGCTCTTCAGCACTTTCAGTCGATGACTGAAAGCCACACCTATGGTGTGTCCGCATATTCTTGCGGTGCAAACTTTACAAAGGAGCCTAAGTTGGTGCGGCAAATTGGAACTTACAAAACAGCGGGCGATGATCGCCCCTACAGGTGGTGGGGTGTCAGGTTGTTGGTGCGTTAAATTGGAATTTAACGGCTGGGAATAAAACCCTCAGTCCTTCGGACAGCTCCCTTAGAAGGGAGCCACTGGCGATCGATGATCGCCCCTACAAAATGGTTAGTTGTCAGCGTATTGGTGCATTAAACCGGAATTTAAAGATGGCGTAAACAAACAGTTTTCAGCCTTTGCTGATAAAAGACATAAAAAACCTCGTAAACATTAAGCTTACGAGGTTTAAAAGCATAGCGAGAAGCGGATTCGAACCGCTGACCTTTCGGGTATGAACCGAACGCTCTAGCCAACTAAGCTATCTCGCCATAATGGGAACAACAGGGCTCGAACCTGTGACCCCCTGCTTGTAAGGCAGATGCTCTCCCAGCTGAGCTATGCTCCCATTCACATTCAAGCTTTTCGCCTGAACACAAACAACATTATATCAGACATTTTAATGCTTGTCAACAATTTTTTTTAATTTTTTTACTTTTTTTTGAAAACGTGTAAAAGTAACTTCCGGAAGTGGGTATGGAAACCGGAAGTTACTTTTACATTTCACGAAATGCAAGTTCTTTTTGAATTAAGAATTATTAATGTTGATTTTGTTTTTCGTGTATGTTATAATGTCTGAGATAATTTAATAGGACAGTTCGAAACCCTCCTGTCGTTAAACAAAACTAGGTCTTTATGATTATAAAAAATTCTGTGATTTGCAGTTGTATGGAATTGATATTTTATACCGGTTTAAAACAGAGTTGTTTATATAAGGGCTTAGTATGCCCTTTTTTTATTGTTTCAAAAATCAGCGAAGCAGAATTTTGACCGGAGAAAAAGGACAGAGGGGAATATAAAGTTAAGAGGTGGAGTATGTATAGTTTAAAAACAGAGCACAGTTTTGATTCAGCCCATTTTTTAAGCGGATATGAAGGCAAGTGCAGCAATATCCACGGGCACAGGTGGAGAGTTATAATTGAAGTATACGGAGAGAATGTTGACAGTGTCGGTCAGACAAGAGGTATGATCGTGGACTTCGGAACATTGAAAAATCAGGTGAGAGCCGAGGCTGATGCCCTTGACCACGGACTTATAATCGAAAAGGGCACTTTAAAGGAAAAAACCCTTGAGGTCCTTAATGAGGAAGGCTTTAAAATAATTGAAGTGGATTTCAGACCGACGGCTGAAAACTTTGCAAAGTATTTTTATGACAAATTTAAGGCTATGGGCTACAGCGTTAAGGAAGCTGTTGTGTATGAAACACCCAACAACTGTGCTTCCTACAGTGAGGTGTAAAAAATGTATGTAGTTGAAAAGTTTGTAAGTATAAACGGTGAAAGCAGAAGAGCAGGTCAGCTTGCTGTATTTATAAGATTCAGAGGATGTAATCTTGACTGCAGCTACTGCGATACAAAGTGGGCAAATATTAAGTCCTGTCCTGCAGAGGAAATGACGCCTGATGAAATATATGAATACATCAAGTCAACAGGTGTTACAAATGTGACACTTACAGGGGGAGAGCCTCTCATACAAAAGGATATTGATGTGCTTTTAAAAAAACTCAGTGAAGATAAAGACTTATATGTTGAAATTGAAACAAACGGTAGTGCTGACGTAAGCTTTGTAAAGGAAATAAAAAATCCTCCCAGCCTTACAATGGATTACAAGTCACCTTCAAGCGGTATGAATGAAAAAATGCTCATGGATAATTACAAATATATTGACGGCAGTGATACGGTCAAATTTGTATGCGGTTCCCATGAGGATCTTGAAAGGGCTTATGAAATAATAAAGGAATATGACCTTGCAAAAAGGTGTGCCGTTTATATAAGTCCTGTTTTCGGGGCAATTGAACTTAGTGATATAGTGGATTTTATGAAGGATAAGAAGCTTAACGGTGTAAATATGCAGCTGCAGATGCACAAGTACATATGGGCACCTGATGAGAAAGGAGTGTAAATATGGCAATTGATACAAAGGCTATAGAGGAGCATATAAGAGGTATTTTGATCGCTCTGGGAGATGACCCGGACAGGGAAGGACTTAAGGAAACTCCCGAAAGAGTTGCGAAAATGTATGAGGAAGTTTTTGAGGGTATGAATTACAGCAATAAGGAAATTGCCGAAATGTTTGACAAGACATTCAGCGAGGATTTCCGTTCAAGCTCAAATGACGTTGTTGTGGTCAAGGACATTGATGTGTTCAGCTACTGTGAACATCATATGGCTCTTATGTATGATATGAAGGTATCTGTTGCATACATTCCAAAGGGTAAAGTTGTTGGTTTAAGCAAAATTGCAAGAATATGCGACATGGCGGCAAAAAGGCTCCAGCTCCAGGAAAGGCTGGGAAATGATATTTCGGAAATAATATCAATGGTTACAGGCTCTGAGGATGTGGCTGTAATGATCGAAGGCTGTCACAGCTGCATGACTGCAAGGGGCATAAGAAAAAACGGCTCCAAAACATATACGGAAACTTTAAGAGGAAGATTTGAAACTGATACTGCACTGCAGATGAGAATAAGGAGGTAGACTATGAAGGTTCTTGTTTTATCAAGCGGAGGAGTTGACTCATCAACTTGTCTTGGACTGGCTGTTAAGGAATACGGAAGTGAAAATGTTGTTGCTCTTTCCATATATTACGGTCAGAAGCATGATAAAGAGGTCAGGGCGGCTGATGCTGTTGCTGAATATTACAATGTGGAGCATATTAAGCTGGATTTAAGTAAAATGTTTGAATACAGTGACTGTTCTCTTCTGGCACATTCAGATAAGGAAATACCTAAGGAAAGCTATGGGGAGCAAATCAAAAAAACTGAGGGCAAGCCTGTATCAACATATGTGCCTTTCAGAAACGGTCTTTTTATAGCAAGTGCTGCAAGTATTGCTCTTTCAAAGGGATGCAGCAAAATATTATACGGTGCTCATGCCGATGACAGTGCAGGAAATGCGTATCCCGACTGCAGCAAGGCTTTTAATGATGCTATGAATACTGCTGTTTATGAAGGCAGCGGCAGGCTGCTTACTGTTGAGGCGCCTTTTGTGGGCATGAACAAGGCGGGGGTTGTAAAGAAAGGTCTTGAGATAGGTGTGCCTTATGAGCTTACATGGAGCTGCTATGAAGGGGGAGATAAGCCCTGCGGAAAGTGCGGTACATGTATTGACAGGGAGAAGGCTTTTGAGGCTAACGGAGTGAAGGATCCGCTGTTGTAAGATAGGCTTACGAATTTATTTAAATTAGAATTTACAAAACAGCGGGCGAGCAATGCTCGCCCCTACAAAGGTACAGATGTTGATACGTTAAATTGGAATTTAGAGGAGTGAAATCCTCAGTCAGCAGAGCTGACAGCTCTTCAGCACTTTCAGCAAAAGGCTGAAAGTCAGCCTGACGGCTGCCCGGATATTCTTCCGGTGCAAACTTTGCAAAGGAGCCAAGTTTGAAGCAAAAGAATATTTGCCGACACGAAGTGTCGCTTTTGATGTAATCAAAAGTTCTGAAAGGGCGGACACGCCGCCTTTTTGAACGGTCAGGTTTATGCTGATCCTTCAAGTTGGCAGCATTTGCTTTAAAATATGGTTATAATATTATGCTTTTAATAAAGTATGTTAATGTGTTTAATTTCGGCAAGGGGAACACATTGCTTAAAACTTATAAATATAATAACAAATATGGTATAACATGTTAAGTTAAAATTGTAACTATGAAGTTTTTATTAAAAGAGAAAAAAACTATTGACATGTAGTTTGGGCAGGAGTAAAATCTTAAAAGGTTAGACTTCTAAGTTTTTTGCCGGAGGTGAAAACAATGGATATAAATTGTGCGGATTTTGGCATAACGCCTCTCCTGTATAAGGTTGCCCATAAGTGCAACAAGGTACAGGACGAGTGCCTTAAGAAATTTTCAATTTCAGCAAAGCAGGCTGCTATACTGGGTGTTATAGAGTTTCTCGGGGATGGTGCCATAAATCAGAAAGCCTTAAGTGAAATGATGGGAGTTAAGGAGTCTTCTGTTTCAAGTATTGTCAAGACAATGATAAAAAATGAAATGATCTCAAAAGAGCAGAGTAAGACTGACGGAAGAAATTACATATTGACAATAACAAGAAAAGGAAGACGGATCTGCAATATGATCAAAAATTCAGCAGATGAATTTGAAAGGACTTTTTGTAAAAATCTTTCAGATGAAGAAAAGGAAAGTTTTAAGAATTTATTAATTAAACTTGTATAACTAAATTCTAAAGGTTTAAAAATTTATTAATAAATACGGGCTAATCAAATTCTAATTTTATATTCATCAATATTTAACTTATTGGCTGTATAATTTTATCAGTTGTATAACTTTATTTTTTATTTTTATAATGTTATATTATTCAGGAGGTTATTATGAAGAAGTATGTGAGATTAACGGCAGCTGCTATTTGCGTTGCAATGCTTGCAGGCTGCGGCGGCAGCAATGATGAGATGCCCCAGATGACACAGGAGGAAACAGTTACAAGTGTCGAGGTTGAAAACCCTACAATCCAGACTGTTAAGGATGAGTATATGTACTCAGGTACTATACAGGCGGCACAGACTGTTGATGTGTCAGGCAAGCTGTCAGGCAAGGTTGCCGCTACATATTATGAGGTTGGAGATACTGTATCTAAAGGTGCTGTAATGTACAAAATAGATGATACAGACTATCAGAACAATTTAAAGTCTGCACAGGCATCATTAAATACCGCAAATGCAAGTGTAAGATCTGCTCAGACAGGTGTGGATACTGCTAACGGTGCTGCAATGCAGACACAGATCGAAAATGCAAAGAATACAATAACAAATGCACAAACAAGTCTTGATACTGCAAACAAGTCCCTTGACGATGCTAAAATTGCTCTTGACAAGGCCCAGAGCGACTACGACATAAACAAGCAGCTCTACGATGTGGGAGGCGTTTCAGAAGATACATTAAATACATACAAGAATACTCTTGACAATGCACAGAATGCCTATACAAGAGCAGAACTCAGCGTTAAGAGTGCGGAAGATGCCTTATCTCAGGCAAATACAAATTATAATCTGCTTGTAAATGATACAGCAGAGGAAAATTTAAGAAAAGCAAACGACAGCTTAAATTCAGCTCTGGCTTCTCAGCAGTCAGCTCAGGTGGCTGTTGATACTGCCAGACAGAACATTTCAGACTGTACTGTTACAAGTCCTATAAGCGGTACAGTACTTACCAAGAATGCAACTACAGGTTCTATGTTAAGCGGTGTAGGATACCAGATAGTTGACTTAAGTTCAGTAAATGTTGAAGTTAATGCTTCAGAACAGATAGCTACAAGCGTTAAGGTGGGAGATGCCGTTACAATTGTGATACCATCAATGAACGACCAGCAGTTTGTGGGTTCAATTACTGAAATTCCACCGGGATCAAACGCTGACGGTACATATACTATAAAGATCAACATTCCTAACGAAGGCGGAGAGCTCATGGCAGGTATGTTTGCGGAAGTGTACTTTGCTAAGTCTACAAGCAATAATGCTGTGATCGTTCCAAGAGATGCTGTAATGGATGATGACGGAGCTTACTATTTATTCGTGGCTGACGGAGATACTGCAAAGAGAGTTGATGTGACAGTTGGTATTGACACAGGTGATACAATAGAGGTAACATCAGGTATAACAATAAGCGATAAGGTAGTTACAAAAGGTCAGACTTATCTTGCTGACGGTGACGCACTTAACATTGTATCCGATAACGGTGTTGAGGTAGAGCCTGTTACAGAGGCAACAACAGCTCCTGCTGAAGGCGAGGAGGCTAAATAATGATAAAAACTTGTATTAAAAGAAAAGTTACCGTTGTAATGGTAACTCTTATGGTGCTTTTAGGCGGTGCCATTGCCTATGATAATCTGGAACTTGCAATGACTCCAAACATTGACCTTCCCGTTGCCCTTGTAATGTGTAATTATACAGGCACTGCTCCCGAGGAAATGGAAGAGCTTGTAACAAAACCTATAGAGGAAACTCTTGCCACTATTACAGGTGTTGATACTATTACATCAAGTACTTCAAACGGTTCTTCAATGGTAATGATACAGTTTGTAGACGGTACTGATATAGATAATGCCACAAATGATATGAGAGACCGTATGGATATGGTAAGGATGATGCTTCCTGAAGATGCTGACGATCCTACTATACTTAAACTGGATATGAATGCCACTAACATTATGGTTGGTGTAACAAGTGAGAAGTACGATGTTGATACTCTCTATAATATACTTGATGAAAATATTTCATCTGAATTTGAAAAGATAGACGGTGTTTCATCTGTATCATTAAGCGGTGGTGCTGATGATGAAGTACAGATAATAGTTGACCAGAACAAGATGCAGAATTACGGTATAACTATGAATACCATTGCTTCTGCTCTTTCCGCTGATAACAACAACCTGCCTTCAGGTGAGTTAAAGCAAGGCTCAACAGATATTACACTGAGAACAGAAGGTCAGTTTGATTCTATTGAGGATATTAAAAATACATTTATAACAACAAGCGGCGGAAATGCCGTTATGATAAAAGATGTTGCTGAGGTTAAACAGACTAAGAAGGACAGAGATTCAAAGTCTCTTATTAATGGTAAAGAAGGATGTACTTACTTCTTGTCAAAGCAGAGTGATGCCAATATTGTTACTGTGTCTGACCGTATAAATCAGACTATATCACAACTGTCAGCACAGTATCCTGACTTTGAGTTTATAATGCTTACGGATACAGCAGACTATATCAAGCTTTCTCTTGATAATATGGTTTCAACAGCTTATCAGGCTGCATTTATGGCTGTTATAGTACTGCTTATAATGTTAAGAAGTTTAAGACTTGCACTTGTAATAGGTGTTTCTGTTCCTACATCAATATTTGCTACATTCGGTCTTATGTATTTATCAGGTATGACACTTAACATGATGTCACTTGGTGGTGTAGTTATTGCCATTGGTATGCTTGTTGATAACTCTACTGTTGTACTTGAAAATATCTATAAAAAACGAGATCTGGGTATGAGCCCATTTAAGGCAGCATATGAAGGTACAAAAGAAGTTTCCATGGCTATATTCGCATCAACACTTACTACGGTAGCCGTATTCCTTCCTCTTGCCTTTATGGGAAGTATAATGGGACAGATAATGAAAGAAATATCTTACACAGTATGTTTTGCTCTTGGCGCTTCACTTCTTGTTGCCCTTACATTTGTACCTATGGCATCAGCTGCCCTTATGGTACATGAAAAGAAGAGAGAGGGCAAAGGTCTTGTTACCAGAATAATAGAATTCTTTGACAAGGTTGTAGGCGGTTTCCTTGATAAAATGGACTATGGATATTCAAGGCTTATACATATGTGTCTTAAGCACAGAAAGAGAACTTGTCTTATAGTTGTGGCTATATTTATTGTTTCATGCGGACTTTCCACACTGGTTGGTTCCGACCTTATGGCTACAACAGATGAAGGTAGTATAAGCGTAACTGCTACTATGCCTAACGGTACGGATTATGAGACCTGTGAGGAAATGATGAATACTCTTCTTGAAAGAATAGGCGACGTGCCTGAAATGGAAAAAATGAATGCAAGTGTAGGCGGTGGCGGAGTTTCATCATCAACTGCCACCACAGTAAGCATTACATATGATGTAGGTGATAAGGAAGACAGAGAAAGAAGCTCAACTGAAATTGCTGATGAAATTGAGTCAAAACTTCAAAACATAGCAGGCTGTGAAATAGAAGTAAGTGATCAGGGAAGTGCTATGGGTTCAATCGGCGGAAGCGGATTTGACGTAATGATAAAGGGTGATGACAATGATACCCTTAAGGAAATAAGCGATGATCTTATTGCTGAAATATCAAAGCTTCCTAATGCCGCAAATGTTGAATCATCTCTTGATGATGCTGCAACAGAGGCTACGATCGTTATAAACAGAGCTAAGGCATCACAGTACGGTCTTACAACAAGCAGTATTGCAAATGCCGTAAGTGCTGCAAACTCAGGTTCTGTTGCAACTGAGTACAGAACAGGAGGAACTGAAATAGATGTAAGAATAATGTATCCTGATGAGGATGTTGAATATGTTAAGGACCTTAATAACCTTACAATAACAAGTCCTACAGGTCTTAATGTACCTCTTACTGAAGTTGCTTCTGTTGAAATGGGTAAGGGTGCCCTTACTATAATGAGAGAGGATCAGCAGAAATATATTGAAATTACCGGTGAAATACAGGGTCTTGATTCATCTGCACAACAGGCTCAGGTACAGCAGGTACTTGACAACTATGTATTCCCTGAGGGCTACAGCTATGAATTTGGCGGTATTATGGAAATGATGCAGGAAACATTCTCAAGCCTGTTTACTGTTATTGTTGTTGCTATATTACTTGTTTACATGGTTATGGCTTCACAGTTTGAGTCATTTGTATATCCGTTTATTATAATGTTTGCAATGCCTCTTTCAATTACAGGCGGTCTTATAGGCTTGCTTATTACAGGTCAGACACTTACATCTACAGGATATATGGGTCTTATAATGCTGGTAGGTACTGTAGTTAACAATGGTATCGTTCTTGTTGACTATACTAATCAGCTTCTTGAAAGAGATGAAAATCTTGAGGTTGACGATGCTCTTATTGCGGCGGGACGTTCAAGACTGAGACCTATACTTATGACTACTCTTACTACTGTAATCGGTATGATACCTGTTGCTCTTGCATGGGGTTCAGGTATGGAGTCAAACCAGGCAATGGGTATTGTAATATGTTTCGGCCTTACCATTGGTACTATGGTAACACTGGTATTTATACCTGTACTTTATTCAATTGTAAATTCAATTAAAAACAGAATGAGAAAAAGACATGTAAGAAAGGTTTCTCCGAGGGATGAAGCTAAGAAAACCAGAAGAGATGCTAAAAAGGCTTTTAAGAAAGGGGTAGTAACGAATGAATAGAAAAAGAGTTATTTGCGGTATTATTGCAGCAACTATGCTTATGCCTTCATACACTGCTTTTGCAGGTATGAAAGGCTCTGTCAAGGGAGCTGTAGGCGAAACAAGAATGGCCGGTTCAACATCAACAGGTACTTCATATGATGCGCTTTCAGAAAAATATGATCTGACTATTGATCAGGCTGTAACAGATGCAATTGCATTCAGCAGAGATCTGAAAGATCTTGAAGAAAACATCGACCTGATTGAGGATAATGAAGCTGTTGTTCGTAATTCATGGGCATCACAGAATTCAGGTGAGACTGTAAGCGATTATGAAACAACTCATTCATATGCCGTACAGTTGAGAGAGCTTGCAAATACTTTAAGCAATTACAGTGCAAATGAAGAAATTGCAAAGCAGAAAATAGAGTATAATATAAGAAGTTTGTTTTATTCTATAAAAGAGGCTGAAGATAGTCTTGCTCTCTATGACGAGCAGATAGATATTCAGGCTAGACAGCTTAAGGTATATGAAACCATGCTTAATTTAGGTAAGTTAAGTCAGGTTGAATATAATGACTACAAGCAGACATATGATACACTTGTATCAGACAAGAAGGCTGTTGAAACACAGATATCATCAGCTTACAGAAGCCTTAATCAGCTTATGGGCAAGGATATTAATCAGCAGTACAACATTATTGTGGATGACCTTACATTTACTGAAATGGGAGATGTATCTCTTGACTATGAGATAAACAAGGCTATTGCTACTAATCAGACTGTAAAGGAAGCTGAGGACAGTGTAAATCTTAACAAGTATTCACTTGATTCATTTGTAGACGGTTCTACTGTAAGCAGCAACAGAACTCAGACTGAGAATAGTTATGCACAGTCTACAAGAACTCTTGAAGATACAAAGACCAGCTTAAAGGCTGAAATGACTTCCCTTTATGAAAATATAAGAGAAGCTGAGAGAACTTACAGGGATAATGAGGCTTCTCTTGCCAATATGGAAGAACAGCTTAAGGTCAAGGAAACTCAGTACAGCTTAGGCAAGATCACTGAGCTTGAGCTTGATGCTTATAAGCTTTCTATTGACACACTTAAGAATACTATGGAAAATGCTGTTTATAGCCATGATATTATGGTAAGACAGTTCCAGAATTCAAACCTTATTATGTAATGAAGAAAACAAGGCTTTTTACCTGACGGTGTGGTTTAGGGGAAAACTCTTAAATAGAGTTGATGAAATAAACTGCATCAAAAATCATTGAACTGAAAATAAATGTAAAATCCCCCGCTTCACTTTAGAGGCGGGGGATCTTACATTTTAAGAAGTGACAAAATCAAAATTCAGGGCAGAGCTGTGCAAAAAAACGGGAAATTTATTTTTAAAGCAATAGATTTACAGCTCATCTATGGTTTTCTGAATTTCTGCAATTGTGCTTTCATCTGCATCAATAAGTGTTGCCGAAGCTGTTGTACGGGTATTGTCGGTGATCGTATCCTTGCATATGATCACAGATACACTTGTTCCGTCATTTATTGTCTGTTTATAGAAAAGGCTCTGTGTTTTTTCTTCGGGCCAGTCCTCGTAGCTGAAATCCGAAATTTCACTTATGGCAGCAACAGACTCGCCAAGAGATGAAAGCAGCTCTTCCTCAGTGCTAGGCAGCTTAACGGGATCATCGGGTGAAATTTCAGTTACGCTGCAGCTTATCATATTTGCTCCCTCTGATATTATGTATGAGGACTCATCATCTGCAATGACTTCCCAGTTATTATCGGGAACGGCAATTTCCATATCCATTTTTTCAGGTTTCATAACTGTTTCGTTTTTACCGCAGCCGCTGAAAGCAGACATACATGTGACAGTGAATAAAAGTAAAATAAATTTTTTCATAATCAATACATTCCTTTTTTCAGTTTAAATACTAATCTTATTATATCATTTACAGAGATAATCGTCAAAGTTTTTTTATTTATATGTAAACTAATATTTGTATTATTTAATGAAATATGTTAAACTATAGATACAGAAGCCCGTATTTAAAGTAACAGTTTTGACAATTGTCTTTTGCTATGTTTAAGGCAGGTGGATACTATGAAGAGAATAACGGTATTGATACTGACTGTGATCATGATCCTTTTCTGCTCATCATTTGCGGGAGCAGATACAAGTAAATACACAATTACCGTAAATAAGGGGACTAACTGTGTGACGGTGTATAAATTAAACGGAGAGGGAGAATATGAGCCCTTTAAGGCAATGATATGCTCTGTGGGAGCAAACAACGGTACTCCTTCAGGTAAATTTTATACAAAGGAAAAATACAGATGGCGTGCTCTTTTCGGTGATGTTTACGGGCAGTATGCTACAAGAATACAGGGGGATATACTCTTCCACTCTGTTTATTACAAGACTACAAGCCCCGATACCCTTAAAACCGAAGAGTATAACAAGCTTGGCACAGCGGCTTCAATGGGATGTGTAAGGCTTACGGCTGCAGATGCCAAGTGGATATATGACAATTGTCCCGTAGGTACAGAAGTAAACATTATTGACAGCGGTACAGACCCTATAGCAAGACCTAAGGCTATGTATCTTGGACCAAATGCTACATATCCAAACTGGGACCCTACAGACCCCGATGAAAACAATCCGTGGAAGAATGAGGGGATCAAGTTCCATTACACAAGCCTTTACAAATCCGTTAAGGCAAGTGATGAAATGACTTCCGAAAAACTTTCAAGAATAATAAGATACGGTGTGACGGCTTATGATACGGCAAACAATCCTATTGATCTGATGCTTGCCTATAACATTGAGCCTACTACTCCGGGGAAGTATGAGGTCAAGTATTTTGCTACGGATATTCTGGGGAACTACGGGGAAATAACGGGGTATCTTACTATTGAATAAGATCGATGTAAAATGAGCAGCGCTTTGGGCGCTGTTTGTTTTTTGTGGATATTTATATTTGTAAATAGGAACTTAATTGAATTAGGAATTAGGAGTTAGGAGTTGAAGTAAGTTGGAAATTAATTTATTCGTTAGTATGGTAAATTGAAATTTAACGGTTTGGCATAAAAACCCTCAGTCTGTTCAAATCAGCTTTACTGATTTGAACAGACAGCTCCCTTACAAAAGGAGCCAA
>CAJFNV010000005.1 GCA_904395805.1 Candidatus Gallispira edinburgensis
TCCCCCTCCTTTACAAAGGAGGCTGATTGCGGGCGAGCAATGCTCGCCCCTACAGGTGGTGGATTGTCAGGTTGTTGCTGCGTTAAATAGGAATTTAGGGGAATCCATCCGTCTGTGCCTACGGCCCAGCCACCTCCCTTTAGGCAAGGGAGGCTTTGGGTTGGTGTTGCGGTAAACAGGAATTTAACGGCTAGGAATAAAACCCTCAGTCCTTCGGACAGCTCCTTGGCTGCTTAGGCGAGCAGCATTGCTTAGCAATGCGACCAGCCCTTAGAAGGGAGCTACGGGCGAGCAATGCTCGCCCCTACAGGTGGTGGGTTGTCAGTGTATTGCTGCGTTAAATTGGAATTTATTTTACTCATTTTTGAAAAGATAAAGAGGCTGTTGCAAAATAGGAAACTATTTTGCAACAGTTTTTTTATATTCAAAAGAAAAACGGGTTCCGAAGAACCCGTAAATGTGGTATAATTAAAATATGAACAAAAATTACACCTCTAAGAATTATAACAAATTTGAGGCAGGATTTCAACTGGTTTTACCATTAAATTTAGAAGTTTTAATTCCTGATGATGAGTCTGTCAGACTGCTGAGCCAAGAACTGGAGGATTTAGATTACACATTATTATACAAGGCTTACTCTGCAAAAGGCAGAAATCCGGCAGTTGACCCAAAGACCATGTTCAAGATTTTAACTTATGCCTACTCACAAAATATTTATTCTACAAGAAAAATCGAAAAAGCTTGTCGCAGAGATATAAACTTTATGTGGTTGCTCCAAGGACAGAAAGCGCCTGATCACAGCACAATATCAAGATTTAGAACAGGATATTTATCCGAGGCTTGTGAAGATTTATTTTATCAGTATGTACGTAAGCTTGCATATATGGACGAGCTGGGACAGGAAACAGTATTTATTGACGGTACAAAACTTGAAGCATGTGCAAATAAGTATACATTTGTATGGAAGAATTCTGTAAATAAGTGGGAAGAAAAAATGCTGCCAAATATTCAGAAAATAGTTAATGAAATTAATAATGAATATTTTACAAATTTTAAGATCACACCGGAAAACAGAACAGCAGACTTACAAAAAGTGGTTGATTATCTAGACGAATACTGTTATGAAAATAATGTTGAGTTTGTATTTGGAAGAGGAAAAAGAAAAAGCAGACATCAGAAATTTTATGAAATAACGAGAAAATTTCTTGACAGGCAGTTGCTTTATGACCTTCATAACTCAAGATTCGGAAATCGAAACAGCTATTCAAAAACAGACGTAGATGCTACCTTTATGCATATGAAAGATGATCATATGAGAAATGCCCAGCTTAAACCGGGGTACAATGTTCAGATAGCTGTGGACAGCGAATATATAGTTGCTGCGGATATCTTTCAGGACAGAAATGACGTATGGACATTAATTCCGCTATTAAAGACAATGGAAGAGAAGTTAAAATTTAAATATCCAAGTGTTACAGCAGATGCAGGCTATGAGAGCGAAGAAGCTTACTGCTTTCTTGATGAAAATAAGCAAAAATATTTTATAAAGCCACAAATGTATGACAGATGGAAGAAACGCAGCTTTAAAAAAGACATAAGTAAACGTGAAAATATGGAGTATAATTCAGATGAGGATTACTATATTTGTCATAATGGCAGAAAGCTCAAACCAATAAGCATAACCAAAAAGACAAGCAGAAATGGCTATAAATCAGAGGTAACCGTATATGAATGCGAAGATTGTACTAATTGTGAATACAAAAGCAAATGTACAAAATCCCAAAATAATAAGCAATTAAAAGTTTCAAAAAAGTTTATAGAAAAAAGGAAGAAATCATTTGAAAATATAACAAGCGAACAAGGGATTCTGTACAGAATGAACCGATCGATACAGGTTGAAGGAGCTTTTGGAGTAATAAAAAATGATTATGAGTTTCAAAGATTTTTGTTAAAAGGGAAAACCAAAGTAAAATTAGAGATTCTTTTGCTCTGTATTGGTTACAACATCAATAA
>CAJFNV010000006.1 GCA_904395805.1 Candidatus Gallispira edinburgensis
CCCAAGCCTCCCTTGCCTAAAGGGAGGTGGCTGTGCCGTAGGCACAGACGGAGGGATTCCCATAAATTCAAATTTACTGCACCAACAATCACCCAATGTAGAGGACGAGCATTGTGCCAATGGCTCCTTTGTAAAGGAGCTGTCAGCTCTGCTGACTGAGGATTTTACTCCTCACTCCTAACTCTTATAAGCTCCTCACCCCCTCCACTTCTTAACAAACTCCATAGTCCTCCTCCTGCTCTCTTCAATGACCCTCATCTTAAGCCTGTACCACATACAAAACAAATGCACATTGACCACAACGGACACCACTGCAATAACATATATCATTTTTCATCCCTTACCTTTCCTATAACTCTGTAACAAAGCTTTTTACCGCCCATATATGTATCCACAAAATTTATACATGTAAAATATCCTCCAAGCCTGCATTTTACAAAGACCCTGAACCACCTTCCGCTTACCTGAACAACAGGAGCTTTGATTTTCACACAGTATTCCGTATTCCCGTCATACTCACCGAATTTTGTAATTTCCACAATATCTCCTTTTTTGATCCCCAGTATATTTACATTTTCTGTATTGAATAACATAAAGCACCTCCTTATTGTTTATTGCGTTTAATATTTTGTTTAATGTTGTTTAATATATTAAACATTTTAGTTAAAAAAAATATCCGACACCCTTACTCCCAAAGCCTCGGCGATCCTTCTCATGATCCTGCCAGTCGTTACTTCTGCCGTGCCCCTCTCAATTTCAGAAATCACATCTGCCCTTACGCCTGTTCTTTCTGCCAGCTCATCGACCGACAGACCTTTTTTCTCCCTGTACTCCTGTAATTTTATGACCATAATTTGACCTCCTGTAATTTTATGGATATAGTTTAGCATATTAAACAGATATTGTCAAGTATATTAAACAAAAATATTTCACATTTTTTAATACGCTAAACATTGTATAATTTATTAAACTTTTCCATTGCCTTTTTCCCTTTTTAATTGTATAATTAAGTAAACACCAATCAATTCCCCTGAAAGGAGATAATAAAAATGACTTTAGGTGATATAGTTAAAAAATACAGAGAAGAAAATAATATTTCAATGGATTCTTTTTCAAAAAAATGTCATCTCAGCAAGGGGTATATATCCATGCTTGAAAAAAATAAGAATCCAAACACAGGAAAGCCGATCCGTCCTTCTCTCCTGACCATAAAGTCAGTTGCGGCAGCAATGAATGTTGATGTCAATGACCTTATAGCGTCACTTGAAGATCAGGAAATAATGCTTTCCTCTGACGGAGAAGAAACAGACATATTTTCATACAGCAACATTATGCCCATAACAACAAAAAAAGTTCCCCTTATGGGCGTTATAGCCTGCGGAGAACCAATGTACTGCAATGAAGAGCGTGAAAGCTATGTTGTTGTAGGCACAGATATACAGGCAGACTTTTGTCTTAAGGCAAAGGGCGACAGTATGATCAATGCCAGAATTATGGATGGCGATATTGTATTCATAAGAAAACAGCCTGCCGTTGAAAACGGAGACATAGCCGCTGTATTGATAGATGATGAGGTAACTCTCAAGCGTGTATATTACTACAAAGAAGAAAATATGCTGCGTCTTTACCCTGAAAACCCGGCATATAAGCCATTTACCTATATTGGTGAGGAACTTAACCGGATCCGCATTTTAGGAAAGGCAATAGCATTCCAGAGTGATGTAAAATAATAGAAAATAAGATTAAAAAACAACCCTGAACTAAATTCCGATTTACCTCACCAAAAATCTGACAACCATTTTTGTAGGGGCGATCATTGATCGCCCGTGGCTCCCTTGCCTAAAGGGCTTCAACACTTTCGCCTTTGGCGAAAGCCAGTCCTTCGGGCTGTCCGACTTCTTTCGGTGCTATTCAGCACTTTCGCTTTCAGCGAAAGCCGACACTTCGTGTCGTCAGACATCTTTCGGTGCTATTCAGCACTTTCGCCTTTGGCAAAAGCCACACCTACGGTGTGTCCGCATACTTCTTGCGGAGCAAAAGTCGTATTCTCACAGTCATCCCTATCAAAATTTAGCCCTCAGGGCGTGCCTCCCTTGCCTAAAGGGCTGGTCGCATTGCTTTTAACTAACCAAGGCTGGTCGTATTGCTTCGCAATACTGCTCGCCATTGAATCGGAAGAATATCCGACAGGACGCAGTCCTGCTTTTGACATAGTCAAAAGTTCTGAACAAGCATCCAGGGCTCCCTTGCCTAAAGGGAGCTGTCAAGCGTAAGCTTGACTGAGGGATTCCCTAAATTCCAATTTACCGTACCAACAAAAACATTTTCTCAACTAACTTATAAAACATATCCCCGCCGCCGCATTGTGGCGATAGCGGGGACTGAACACCCCTTTGTGCTCATCAGCTAAATCCAGCAAAAATCTTTCAGGCACAAAGGTCGTTGGGAGTTTGAGATTCAGCACTTTCGCCTTCAGCGAAAGCCGTCCTGCGGACGTCCGCATACTTCTTGCGGTGCAATACATCGAAAGTCCCTCAAGCCTTTGTTACTTTCTGCAAGAAAGTAAAATAAATTCCAATTTATTCACTCTTTTCATCCTCCGCCTCATCAATAGCATTATCAGCCTTCCTCACCACTTTAAGCAGAAGCTTCGGTGCACCCCAGCCAAGCTTTACAGCATTTTCAAGTACACTTCTCATTTCATTTATAAGATACCCTGCAAGAACAAGCCAGCCAAGTCCTATACTGAAGCTCAGATCAATACCCAATATATTTCCTATATTTTTAAACACAAAAGCTATATAAAAAGCCATAGCTATAACGACCCAGTATCCGACCTTTTTAATGATTTCCCTTAACACAGTTGTTTCAGCATTGTTAAACTTACAGCAATACCACCTGGTAAGCAGATCAATGATATTAAACACAAATAGCCCCGCAAACAGAAACCAGTACTGTCCAAGCAGAGCCGTCATAAGATCCACTGCAGCTCCCGCAGCGGATTTTATACCGTCAATAAGCCCCATATTCTCTCCTCCACGCAAACTCCTCTATATAAATATATTCATATTCAATTCAAAATTTACACTTACTTAAAATAAGAAATAAACTCCCCTATCCTTCCCAGCCTCTCGTATGTAATTTTTTCGCATATCCATTCTGAAAATTTCCCGTACTTTCTGTACAGCAGGTTAAACATAAGATAAGGCAGTACCTGTTTTCTGCTCCTTGGTATTCTTTTTATAATATTTTTCAGGGAATAAATTTCCTTATAAATATTAATGTACCCCTCATACAGCTCCTCTGCAGTCATA
The DNA here is from genome assembly GCA_904395805.1 of Candidatus Gallispira edinburgensis. GTDB lineage: Bacteria > Bacillota > Clostridia > Lachnospirales > CAG-274 > Gallispira > Gallispira edinburgensis. The sequence goes on from CAJFNV010000006.1 coordinate 3,315, forward strand.
TTTTCAGGCTTAAAAACAACACTTGCCGTATTGTACTCCGAAAAATCAAAGCTAGTTATTCTGTTTTCCCTTACAAAATCATCATAAAGCTTTGTGCCCGGATAAGGGGTAAGTATATGTGAAGTGACCGTTTCAATTTTATTTTTAACGATCCAGTCAAGAGTTGCTTTAAAAGTTGTCACATCATCCCCGTCAAGACCAAACACAAAACTAGCATTTATCATTATACCTCTGCTGTGCAGCTCATTTACAAGCTTTTCGTATTTTTCGATACTGTTCTGATTTTTGTGAACATTCTTAAGAGACCTTTCATTAAGGCTTTCAAATCCTATAAATAAGCTCTGGCATCCCGACTCCGCCATTTCATCAAGAAGTTCCGGCATATCACCTATATTCGATGAAACTGCCGCATTCCATTTTATATTCAGTGGCTTCAATGCCTTTACAAATTCCCTTGTCCACTTTGGATTTCCTATAAAGTTGTCATCAATAAACATTATATGTTTTTTGCCTATTACCCTTATATCCGCCAGAACATCCTCTATTGGTCTGTTTATGTAAATATCCCTGCAGTGCTCACAGCTGTTGTAGCAGAAATCACATTTAAAAGGACAGCCTCTGCTTGTACACACAATATTGGTATAAAGATAATCGCCCTTATTGATAAGATTATAGGCAGGAGGGATTATGTCACTGCCCTTTATACTTCCCGAACAGGTGTATATTTTCTTAAGCTCTCCCCTCTGAAAATCCCTTACAATGTCAAACCATGTTTTTTCAGCCATACCCACGGAAACTGCATCAAATTCTTCTGTCATATATTCGGGACAGGCAGTTATCTGTATACCGCCTCCCACAACAGTGACTCCTCTTTCACGAAACCTCTTCGCAATTTCAACAGCTCTTGGCAGCACATCAACGGTTATTGATATTCCCACAATATCAACAGCCTCATCATAATTTAAATCCCTTATATTTTCATTTTCAATTATTACGGTATGCTCTCTGTAAAACATATTTGCAATTGTCAATAGCCCCAGAGGCGGAGACATTCTTGTCTTAAGCTTTGTATCCATTGGTCTCATTTTCATTTCAGGCTGTATCAGCTTTATTATCATTGAAAAACCTCCTTACTCTTTATAATTTAAGTATAGAGATTTTTTGTTGTTTGTCAAGTATTTTTTATTGTTTTTCGATAAATAATATTGTACAATACTGTTAATTCAGCGGTTGACTGACAGAATTAATAACTCAACTAAATTCCAGTTTACCGCAACACCAACCCAAAGCCTCCCTTGCCTAAAGGGCTGGTCGCATTGCTACGCAATGCTGCTCGCCTAAGCAGCCAAGGAGGGGGACCGGCGTACGCCGGTGGAGGGATATTAAGCCGTTTGCACTGAGCAAATGCTCGCATTTGCGGTGTTAATCTTTATCTCAATAAATGAACTAAATTCCAGTTTACCGCACTAACAACTCAAAGCCTCCCTTTCAAGGGAGGGGGACCGGCTTTGCCGGTGGAGGGTTTTCTGTTAAATTCCAATTTACCGCATCACCAACCCAAAGCCTCCCTTGCCTAAAGGGAGGTGGCTGTGCCGTAGGCACAGACGGAGGGATTCCCCTAAATTCC
>CAJFNV010000007.1 GCA_904395805.1 Candidatus Gallispira edinburgensis
GTCATGCAGTTTTCAAAGTTCATTAATTTCAAAATAAAATTAAAATTTATTTGATTTAGACTTGACTTTTAATAGTTAGTCTTTTTATTTTACCCTTTGTACATATGTAAATTGTCAACAAACGGTTATATACTTTTATAATAAAACAAAAACGACAGAATTACAAGTTAATGAATGGCTTTTTTTGCCAAAACCTTAAATTCTGTCGTTTTACACAATAATATATTTAAATTTTTGTATAATTTTTTCAATATTTAAATATTGTTAATTTTTTGTTAATATATTATTATTTCAGTTTTTTTATAATGTCTATTCCCGCCTTTGCGCCATCGCACACAGCCTTTGCCACCTGCAAAAGCCCACCTGTACAATCTCCTACGGCATAAAGATTGGGAATATTTGTAAGCATATTTTCATCAACGGAGATATAGCTGCCATTTACCACAGCACCAAGCTTTCTTGCAAGGTCAACTCCTCCGGCAACACCAAGGGCAATAAATACGCCGTCAACAGCCATCTCTGAACCATCCTCAAATACTATTTTTTCAACTGTTTCTTTTCCTTCAATTGATGTTATCTTTCTTGTATCACAGTTGTCATATTCCGGGGCTTCTTTTCCGTCTGTAAGCATTACTACACTTTCAGCCACCTTCTTAAGTGTATTTGCTTCATGTACAGCATATTCTCCGTTTCCTATAACAGCCGTTTTCTTTCCTCTGTAAAAGAAAGCGTCACAAACAGCACAGTAGCTTACACCTCTGCCCTCAAACTCCTTTATGTTCTTTATTCTGGGCACATTTCTGTTTGCTCCGTTTGCTATAACAAGAGCATCTGCTCTGTACTCATTTTTTCCTGTACTTACAACAAATTTACCGTCATAGTCCACATTTGTAACTTCTTCTTCAATTACATTTGCTCCAAGTCTTTTAACTGAGTCGATACCCCTGTCATAAAGCTCCTTGCCGCCTATTCCCTCGGGAAAGCCATAATAATTTTCAATTTTTTCAGCCTTAATAAGGGCACTTCCCCCCTGAGTAAATATTGTTGTTTCTACATTTCCTCTCAGTGTATAAAGTCCTGCCGATACTCCTGCAGGTCCTCCTCCTATAATAATTACATTAGCCATATTTTATCTCCTGTTCTGTCTGAAATCCGAAAAACCGTATCCAAGCTCTGTTACATAATTTATGATCTCAGGCAAAGTGCCTTCCTCGGAATACACCCACACTCTTTCATTTTCCTTTGTTTCAACTCTGATCTGTTCTTCATCTATAACGGGGTGAAAGTAAAGACTTAAAGTATATTCCTTTGTAACAGCATTTTTAATTTTGTCAAAAATAGAATTATCATTTTTATAATGAACATAATCTGCAGGTGTCGGTATATAATATACTATTTTCCCCGACCTGTCTGTATAAGTCAGATAATTATAGTGTTCTTCATCGGGGTAAGGCTGATAAACAGCATCAAAGTAATATTCAGCCATAAGCAGCTGTTCATTTGTTGCACCGTAATGAGGAAACTCAAAAAATTCCTCATTGTAGCCAAGCTTATGACAGGTTTCTTTTGCAGCTATCATTCTTCTCTGCTGTTCATTTGTATTGTATGGAGTATTTTTCCCCCATTCATATCCTATACAGCTTTCTTCATATCCATACTGATGAGTATATCCGTGAAGTCCCAGATGTCCGTTATGGTCGACCATATAGTCAAGTACATATAAAAAATACGAGTTGTACAGATTAAAGTCCTTTGACACATCATTCCAGTAATTGCCTTCGGGATAGGCATATACGGGGACCCATGCTATATAATACTCCTGATCTCTGTTGTATAAATACTCAGCCATATATTTAAGCTTTTCAAGCATATCAACTGTATAATTACCACCACCTCCGGGCTTTGATCCGTCAGCTGCAATATCCTCAAGCCGTATATAAGCTTCCTTACTGCCTGTATCTTTCACTGAAAAAATTTCATTACTATCACATTTATACTTTAATATATCAACAGTATTTTTGTTTATATCGGGAATTTCTTCATATCCGAAAGGTGTTATAAGCTCATAAAGAGAAATATACTCCTTATTGTTATAAGTAAATATAACAGGTCTGTTGCTGCTTACGGCCGAACCGAGACTTATGCTTTCATCTCCAATTGAAATATTATATCCTCTGAATGTAGATTCAATATTTCCTCCCATTGCCTTTACACCTTCAGCAAGGGGTACTCCCAGTCTGCCATTGCAGAAAACAACATCATTTATCTCCCCCGACGGAAACTTGATTATGACTTCCGATTTCTGTATATTATACTCTATTGCAGGTTCTGTATACCCGGCATAGCATGTTTCCCCCTTTACCGGTATATTCATCATAACGATCATTAATAAAAAGAGCAATACTTTTTTCACAACAATTCCTTCTTTTGCCAGTAATCAATAGTCATTATACAATAACTTCAATTCACATTCAAGGCAAAAGCTATTAAATAATTGTTACTTTTTTCAGTTTTTTCAGTATACCCATACCCCTGTACCTGCTTCAATATTTTCAAAAAACCACTTTGCATCCTCAACACTCATTCTTACGCATCCGCTTGAACGTCTTTTACCCAGCACATTGTCGGTTATATTTTTATCCTTATCCATTGCCACTGAATGGAACAAATAGCTCCCATCAAATCTGACCCAGTACATTGCTCCGCTATTGAGTCTTTCGGAATAAAACCACTGTCCCCTGTCACCTGTTTCAAATGTACCTCTTACTGTAGGTGTCTTATTTCTTCCCGTTGCACATACAATTCTCTTTTCAATACTCCAGTTTCCCTTTTCACCTTTCAGCACATACACCCTCTGTCTGTCTATATCTACCCATACAAAGTGGTTTGTCTTACTTTCAAGCTCTTTATTGGCATAATCCAGTATAACACTGTCGGAAAGAACAGATGTATTTGTACTCCTGTCCGGGGGTATATCAAGGGTGACAGCCTTTACCCAGCCTTTTTGTTCTTTATATTTCACATAATACCATTCTCCGCCCCTGTCTTTTAATATTTCCACCTTCTGCCCGGATAAAATAAGATTTACAGCCTTGCCCTCAATATTATCATATAAAACAGCACCCTTTGGCACGGCTGCAATAACTTCCGAGGATCTTATAACAGAAGGTATTGTGTTTGCACCTGCAATTTCATTTCTTATAATAAACAATGAAGACACTGCTATTATAAAGCCGACCCCAAATAATATAACTCCTTTTTTCAAAAAAACACCCCTTAATACATTTTTTAACCCTTTAAGTTTAAACAAATTTAAAATTTTTATACCAATATATGAATATAAAACTTGAAATATTTTCATTTTAGTGTACAATATAAATAAAAGTCATTAAAAGAGGAAATTCATATGATAAAAACAGATGTATTGATCATAGGCTCAGGTATAGCTGCCTTAAGTGTTGCTTCAGAGCTCTGCAAATATAAAAATAAAAAAATAACAATAATAACAAAAGGTCCGATTAAAGCCTGCAACTCATCTCTGGCACAGGGCGGAATTTCCGTTGCCCTGTCAGACAAAGATGACTATCACTGGCATTACGAGGACACAATGGAGGCAGGCTGCAACATTAACGATGCAGATGCTGTTATGAAGCTTGTTTCCACTGCTCCACAGGTCATACTTGATTTTATAAAAACAGGTATGGTATTCGACAAGGATAGCGACGGCAATCTTGCTTTCGGCAGAGAAGGGGCTCACAGGCTTAACAGAATAATACATGCAGGCGGGGACAGAACCGGGCTTAGAGTTGTTGAACAGCTTTTAAGGACCATAACCCCCGATGTAACGATTATACAGAATGAAATGGCTCTTGACTTAAGAGTTAAGAACGGTAAATGCAGCGGTGTGATCACACGCAATTCAAAAACAGGTGAGATCAATTACTACACAGCCGACTACACCGTTCTTGCAACGGGAGGTATCGGTCAGCTCTATCCTTCAACATCAAACGATATCACAATTACAGGTGACGGCATAGCAATGGCATACAGAGCAGGCTGTAAGCTTAAAAATCTTGAGTTCGTGCAGTTCCACCCCACAATGCTTACAATTGACGGCAAGGCATACGGTCTTGTATCTGAGGCTGTAAGAGGTGCCGGAGGAATACTGGTAAATGACAAGGGCGAAAAAATCATGGAAGGTGTTCACCCGCAGAAAGACTTAGCTCCGAGAGATGTTGTTTCAAGAGAGGTTTATGCCCATTACCTAAAGGGTGAGAAAATTTACCTTGACATTTCTGCAGTAAAGGATTTCAGGGCAAAATTCCCCACAGTTACGGAAATATGTGAAGAACATGGAGTAAACGTTGACAACAAGCTCCTTCCCGTTGCTCCCGGAGCCCATTTCCATATGGGCGGTGTTGAAGCTGCTCCCGAGGGCATTACTAATATAGAAGGACTTTACGCCGTCGGTGAGGTTGCCTGCACAGGAGTCCACGGAGCCAACAGACTGGCAAGCAATTCACTTCTTGAAGGTCTTGTTTTCGGAAAGCTTCTTGCAGACTACATTGAAAAAACACCCCAAAAGGCAGATGAAATTTTCGACGAAAATTCCTCACTTTTACTTTCATCTCTGCCCGAAAAGGCTGAAATACAGTCTCAAATGATGAATTTTGTAGGTATAGTACGCCATTCAGGTCAGATACATAAAATAATAGACTGGTTTGAAAAATACTCCCCTGACAAGAATTTCGGCAAGATCAGTATAGAACAAAACACAAATGAACAATTTGAAATATACAATATGCTGACAACAGGCTGGCTTGTAGCAAAATCAGCAGAAAGCAGAAAATACAGCATAGGAGCTCATTACATAGTTAAAGACTGAAATTAACCCATTATAAACAGCAGTTTGTGAAAAATCATAAACTGCTGTTTTTTGCGAATGTATAATTTTTCTTATAACAGAAATACTACCTTTAAAGTATAAAACAGGGAGGAAAGTTATGAATAAGAAAAATTTAGTTTTAATTATATGTGCAGTTGTTGTTTTATTGATCATAATATGGCTTATAGCCGTAAAAATGCAGGATAACAGTACCGAAAATATTACAATATCCCCGGAAGCAACAACAATCGAAGAAACATCAGCTGTAACCTCATATCCATCAGATTCAGCCAATATATCCGATTATGTCGCCAGAGAAGATATGCTTATGCATGAGATGATGGAGAATATGATGAATATTGAAAAAAGCGGAAGCGCAGACATAGACTTTCTTGCTGGAATGATTCCTCATCATCAGTCTGCAATTGAAATGTCTGAAACCTATCTTGATCATGATCCCCAAAACGCAGATATAAAAGCCCTTGCTCAAAACATTATATCAGTTCAGCAGGAAGAAATAGCCACAATGAATAATCTTATCAATTCCATTAAGGAAAGGGGTGTTACCGATACGGAAAAAGCAGACGCATATCAGGATGAATATACTCATATTATGCATACAAGTCACAGCCACAGCACAAATGAATATAATTCTGTAGACCAAGCCTTTGCCGATGGTATGATAGAGCATCACCAAATGGCAATAGATATGTCAAATTTGATATTAAAATACAGCGACAATGAAGAAGTTAAGACCCTTGCCGAAAATATTATAAATGCACAGGAAAAGGAAATACAGGAAATGAATGATTTTTTAAACAGTCTTGCTTAAATTTTCTCTACCAATAAGCAAAAGCTGTCAGACTTTGGCAGCTTTTGTTATGTAAATTAAGTATTCAATATTATCCTTGCTATATCAGCCATTTTTCTTCCCGTATCCATACTTTTTTTCTGCATGTATCGGTGTGCCTCTTCCTCCGTCATGGAATACATATCTATAAGCACACACTTTGCCTTCAATATTATTTTTTCATCATTTTCGTCCTTATGTACCGAAGGCTTATACTGGGTATCCATAGACAAAAGCATATCCACGGAACAAATAAGGTCATTTTTCTGAAGAGGATAACACAGCTTAAATACCCTTTCACCTGTAATAATATCAAGCTGCATTTTGTTTCCCAAAACAATAAAACTAAAATCATCAGAAACATTTTCAGCAATCCTGTCAGTTCTTTTTTTGGCAAAGACACATCCTGTAATTACTATTCCCCCATGATAATAACTCAGTGACTGCATAAGTTCCGCAAATGATTTTGAAATAGAAACTACATTATTTCCGTTCTCTATAAGAATTTTAGCAATACTGACGGCAATTTTGCGGCTGTCAAAGGCAATAAAAATATTTTCGTTCATAACAATTACCCCTTTGTATGTGCTTTTTTATTTTATCATAAACAATTGTTGTCTGCAACAAAAAATATATTCGAATATACCTCTCTTTATTACCTTTTATAAAAAATTTTCAGGGGGCTTTAGCCAAATGCAAAAGCCCCCTGATAGTTATCTTAATTTATTGTATTACTACATTTATTAGTACATTACAAGGTAGTTGTCAAGTTCCCACTTGCTTACAAACATTCTGAATGCATTCCATTCAGCTCTCTTAGACTTAAGGAAAGCACTATAAGCATGCTCACCTAAAACTTCTCTTACAAGTCCGTCCTCTTCCATAACCTTAAGAGCTTCATGTAAATCACCCGGAAGATTCTTAACACCAAGAGCTTCTCTTTCCTCTCTTGTAGACTTGAATAAGTTTACATCAACACTCTTAGGAGCAGGCATATTGTTCTTAATACCGTCAAGACCTGCTGCTAAACAGCATGCAAGGCAAAGGTAAGGATTAGTTGCAGGATCGGGACTTCTGAGCTCAACTCTTGTACCTGCGCCTCTTGAAGCCGGGATTCTTATAATATCGGTTCTGTTAGATGCTGACCATGCTATGTAGCAAGGAGCCTCATATCCGGGAACAAGTCTCTTATAAGAGTTTACAAGAGGATTAGTAACAGCAGTGATACCTGCAACATGCTTTAACACACCTGCGATAAAGCTGTAAGCAGTTGATGATAACTGTAATTCTCCATTCGGATCATAGAAAACATTCTTTCCATCCTTGTCAAATAATGACATATTGGTATGCATACCTGAACCATTGATACCAAATATAGGCTTTGGCATAAATGTTGCATGAAGTCCGAAATTCTTAGCTAAAGTCTTAACAGCAAGTCTGAATGTAACAACATTATCTGCTGTAGTTAAAGCATCGGCATACTTAAAGTCGATTTCGTGCTGACCTTCGGCAACCTCATGGTGAGAAGCTTCTATTTCAAATCCCATCTGCTCAAGGTTTAAGCATATCTCTCTTCTTACATTTGAGCCTAAATCAATAGGGTTAAGGTCAAAGTAACCTGCCTCATCATTAGTATCTGTAGTAGGTCTGCCGTCCTCATCAGTCTTGAATAAGAAGAACTCACACTCATTACCAACATTAAATGTATAGCCTAACTTTTCAGCCTCAGCGATCTGTCTCTTTAATATAGCTCTTGGGTCACCGTCAAAAGGATTTTCGTTCTTGCTGTCATATACATCACAAATAAATCTTGCAACCTTGCCCTTCTGTGGTCTCCAAGGATAGATAACAAATGTATCAAGGTCCGGTCTTAAGTACATGTCTGACTCTTCGATTCTAGCAAAACCTTCAATAGAAGAACCGTCAAACATCATACCGTCCTCAAGAACCTTTTCAAGCTGTGAACGAGTTACAGCTACATTCTTTGGAATACCTAAAACATCAATAAACTGAAGTCTTATAAATTCAACATCCTGCTCATCACAAATTTTAATGATCTGTTCCTTAGTGTACTTTGCCATTTCAAAAATCTCCTTCCAATTTTTAAATTATTTTGTTTCGGTGCACTCAGAACATTTCACAAATTCTGAGCAGAGAATATAACTCCCTTAATAATTATTCGGAAACGGTTTCCTATATTCATCACCGGTTTATGCTTTCGCAATAAAATATAAAAAAGGGTGCTCGAATACCTTGTATTCAAACACCCTTGTTCTGTTACCTATTATACGCACACAAGCTCAAAATGTCAACCAGAAAATTTAATTTTTAAGCTTTTTATATAAACTGTCTAATTTTTTTAATGTTTAAGTTTAATTTTAATATAATTTGTGCAAACAACAGGGTGCTTTTAAGGATATATTTATTATCTGTAAAGAATTTCGTGTCTTTTTGGTCCGTTGCTGACCATTGATATCTTTACACCAAGCTCTTTTTCAATGAATTCCACATAATCCTTTGCTTCTTTCGGAAGTTTATCATAGCTTGTAATACCTCTTATATCTTGCTTCCATCCGGGAAGAGTTTCATAAACAGGCTTAGACTTATAAAGCTTGTCCGTAGTTAAAAAGTCCTTGTAAACCTTACCTTCATACTCATATCCTGTACAAACATAGAGAGTATCCATATAACTTAAAACATCAAGACAAGTCATACAAACTTCGGTTGCTCCCTGTATTTCACAGCCGTATCTTGTGGCAACGGCATCAAAATAACCGACTCTTCTGGGACGTCCTGTAGTTGCACCAAACTCGCCCTTGTCGCCGCCTCTTACTCTCAATTCATCGGCCTCTTCACCGAAAAGCTCAGTTACAAAAGGACCTGCGCCTACTGCTGATGAATAAGCCTTTGTAATTACTGTTATGTTTTCAATAGCATAAGGAGGTATGCCTGCACCTACCGCAGCATAGCCTGCAAGAGTTGAAGAGCTTGTAACATAAGGATAAATACCGTGATCGGTATCCTTTAATGAACCAAGCTGTCCCTCAAGAAGAATATTCTTGCCTTCCTTGATTGCATTTCTTAAAAATTTTGATGTATCTGCAACATAAGGCTTTATAAATTCAGCATATTCACAAAGAGTCTTATACACTTCCTTATAGTCGATAGGCTCCTTGTTATAAAGATACTTAAACTGAACATTGACCTTGTCATACATAGTCTCCAGCTTGTCAAGAAGGAAGTCCTTATCATAAAGCTCCCATACCTGAATGCCGACCTTTGAATACTTGTCTGCAAAGAAAGGTGCAATACCGCTTTTTGTAGACCCAAACTTTTTATCTCCAAGTCTTTCCTCTTCATAAGTATCCATAAGTACATGATGAGGCATAAGCACCTGGGCTTTTTCACTTATAAGAAGATTAAACTTAATTCCCGCATCAATAATTGTCTGCATTTCCTCTTTAAGTGATGCCACATTAAGAGCAACACCGTTAGCAAGAACATTGGTTATATGCTCATGAAAAACACCGCTTGGCAGCTGATGAAGAGCAAAGCGTCCGTATTCATTAATAATTGTATGTCCTGCATTTGCTCCGCCCTGGTATCTTACAACAATGTCAGACTGGTCTGCACACATATCGGTAATTTTGCCCTTACCTTCATCGCCCCAGTTAGCACCTACAATAGCTCTAATCATCACAAAATCCTCCTTAGACAGTCAGTTCAGCATCATCAATAAGACTGTCTTTATTTTTATCAAGAACAGGCATGACCCGCTCGGTAATGTATTCTTCAACCTGCTGAGGAGCACGTCCCACAAAGTTCTTAGGATCAAGGACCTTCTGGAGATCCTCAAGGCTCATACCAAACATTGGTTCCTTTGCAATTCTTTCAATAAGGTCGTTTTTGCCGCCTTCCTGCTTAACAACAGCAGCAGCCTCCATTGAAAGTTCTCTTATTCTCTCATGAAGTTCCTGTCTGTCCCCGCCGTTTTTAACAGCATCCATCATAATATTTTCCGTAGCCATGAAAGGAAGCTCTTCCATAAGACGTCTTTCAATAACCTTAGGATATACAACAAGACCTCCTGAAACATTTATATAAATATTAAGTATAGCATCACATGCAAGGAAAGCCTCAGGTATTGCAATTCTCTTGTTTGCACTGTCATCAAGTGTTCTTTCAAACCACTGAGCAGAAGCAGTAATTGCAGGATTTAAAGCATCTACCATAATATATCTTGCAAGAGAAGCCATTCTTTCACTTCTCATAGGATTTCTCTTGTAAGCCATGGCAGATGAACCTATCTGATTTTTTTCGAAAGGCTCTTCCATTTCCTTTAAGTGCTGCAATAATCTCATATCGTTTGAAAACTTTGTACAGCTCTGAGCAATACCGCTTAAAACATTTACAAATATAGAGTCAAGCTTTCTTGTATATGTCTGTCCGCTGACAGCAAACACACCGCTGTAGCCAAGCTTTTCAGCGATCATATTGTCAAGCTTTTTGACCTTTTCCGTATCCCCTTCAAAAAGCTCCATAAATGAAGCCTGAGTACCTGTAGTACCCTTTGAACCCAAAAGCTTTGCATTTGAAAGTACAAAGTCGATCTGTTCAATATCCATCATCAGATCCTGTATCCAGAGTGTAGCTCTCTTACCTACCGTGGTAGTCTGGGCTGCCTGGAAATGAGTAAAGCCGAGGGTCGGCATATCCTTATATTTCATAGCAAACTTTGAAAGCTTGTTTATTACGGAAAGGACCTTTGTCCTTATTAACTTCATTGCTTCAACCATAAGGATAACATCCGTATTGTCACCTACAAAGCAGCTTGTTGCCCCTAAGTGGATAATACCCTTAGCCTTGGGGCACTGTGTACCGTAAGCATAAACATGAGCCATTACATCATGACGTACAAGCTTTTCTCTTTCTCTTGCAACATCATAATTAATGTCATCCTTATGAGCCTTAAGCTCATCTATCTGTTCCTGTGTAATATCAAGTCCCAGTTCCTTTTCACTTTCAGCAAGAGCGATCCAGAGCTTTCTCCATGTCTTAAACTTTTTATCGGGAGAGAATATCTCCTTCATCTCCTTGCTTGCATATCTGGAATTAAGAGGGCTTTCATATTCGTTTTTCATATCCTATCCTCCGACAAATTAAATTAATCTTTAAGTAAATGCTTTACATCAACAGCATAGTTGCCTGTGAAACATGCATCACAGAAGGAACAGCTGCTGTTAGGTGCAATTTTATGAAGATTTTCAATACTTAAATAATCAAGACTGTCTGCATCTATGATCTTAGCGGTTTCTTCAACAGTGTGTTTATTTGCAATAAGCTGATCTCTGTCAGGAATATCCGTACCAAAGAAACAAGGCCATGTGAAAGGCGGAGCAGAAATTCTCACATGAACTTCCTTAGCCCCTGCATCTCTTAAGAGCTTAACTATTCTTCCGCTTGTAGTACCTCTTACAATACTGTCGTCCACCATTATAACTCTTTTGCCCTTTACGGCACTCTTAAGAACGTTAAGCTTAAGCTTAACTGAAATTTCTCTGTCCTCCTGAGTAGGCTTTATAAATGTTCTGGCAATATACTTGTTTTTAACAAAGCCTGTATCAATAGGAATACCGCTGTATTCGGAATATCCCTGAGCAGCGGAAAGTCCAGAATCAGGCACGCCTATAACTATATCAGCATCTACAGGTGACTGCATGGCAAGGAAAGCACCTGCTCTCTTTCTGCATTCATGGACCACTTCATTTGCAATTGTACTGTCAGGTCTTGCAAAGTATATATGCTCGAATATACAGAGATTTGATTTCTGTGTACCGCAAAGCTCTGTATCACATCTCATTTTACCATCTTCAATGGTAATGATCTCTCCCGGCTCCACATCTCTTACAAATTCCGCATCAATAGCATCAAAGGCACATGTCTCACTTGAGAAAATAATGGCATTATCTCTCTTGCCTATTGACATAGGTCTGAAACCCCATGGATCCCTTGCGGCGATCATTTTGTTAGGACTCATTACAATAAGTGAAAAAGCACCTTTTAATTTTTTCATTGCATTTTTTACTGCATTTTCAATTGAACCGCTTGTAATTCTCTCTCTTGCAATCAGGTATGCAATGATCTCGGTATCTGCCGTAGTCTGGAAGATAGCACCGTTTTGTTCAAGTTCCTTACGGATCTCAGCAGTATTTGTAACATTTCCGTTATGGCTTATAGCAAGCTGTCCCTTGATATACCTTAAAACAAGAGGCTGAACATTTTCTCTTGCGGAACCTCCTGCCGTAGAGTATCTTACATGGCCTATAGCCATTCTTCCCTTAAGCTTTCCTAAAATTTCTTCATTAAATACTTCATTTACAAGTCCCACGTCCTTGTAATGATAAATATCTCTGTCTCTGTTTACAGCTATGCCACAGCCCTCCTGACCTCTGTGCTGCAAAGCAACAAGTCCGTAATAGGTAGTGGCAGCGGGATTGCCCTCAGGATCATATATACCAAAGACACCGCACTCTTCATGAAGTTTAGCCATTTTTTTACCTCCAAAAACACTTTAAGTTTCTATATACAACTTATTATCCTTATTTTTCAGTTAATTTATTTATAAAATTCAGTAAGTCTGCCCCATACTTCTCTGTAAACGTCACCGAATTCGCCAAGGTCAAGTCTGAATCTGTCCTTGTCAAGCTTCTTGTTTGTTTCCGCATCCCAGAGTCTGCATGTATCGGGACTTATTTCATCGGCAAGAACAATTTCTCCGTCAGCAGTCTTGCCAAGCTCTATTTTAAAATCCACAAGCTTGATACCTATATTAAGGAAAATCTTTTTAAGACATTCATTTACTTTAAATGCCATTTCAGAAATAGTTTCTATTTCTTCTCTTGTTACAATACCCATAGCAATAGCCTGATAGTCATTGATAAGAGGATCACCAAGCTCATCGTTTTTATAGCTGAATTCAAGAGTCGGCGCTGTAAAAGGAGTACCTTCCTTAACACCGTATCTCTTTGAAAAAGAACCTGCGGCAATATTTCTCACAATAACCTCAAGAGGAATGATCTCAACCTTTTTAACAAGAGTTTCTCTAGGAGAAATTTCTTCAACAAGGTGAGTCTTTACGCCTTCTTTCTCAAGAAGTCTGAATATAAAGTTAGCCATCTGATTGTTAATAACACCCTTGCCCTCAAAGGAACCCTTCTTAAGTCCGTTAAAAGCTGTTGCGTCATCCTTGTACTCGAATATGCAAAGAGAAGGATCATCTGTAGCATATACCTTTTTTGCTTTGCCTTCATAAAGTAAATCAAGCTTTTCCATTATAATTACCTCACTTAAAAAGTTAAATTAAAAAAATATCATAGTTCTGTAAGCTTAAAAGTAAGCCTTACAAAACCCAACACACTTATACTATAACAGATTTTTATACAATAATCAATCGAATTTTACATTTATTTTAATAGTAAATGTTAAATGGTTACACTTTAACATCGGACATTTCTCCCAACAACATTTTCTCTTGCAATATAGATAAATAAAGTATACAATAGTAATACAGGCATCAGAACAAAGGAACGATAATATGAACAGCACAAATACACTTACAATTGAAGGCATTGTGGAAAAGGTCACATTTTACAACAGTGAAAACGGCTATTCCGTTTTTACCGTTACCGAAATAAAAGGCAGAGAAGATGAAGATATTACCTGTGTAGGCTATGCCCCCTCCATCAGTCAGGGAGAAAGTGTGAAGATAACAGGCACAGTTGTGACACACCACTTTTACGGAGAACAGATAAATATTGAAATATGTGAAAAGACAGAGCCTAAGTCCGAGCGTGCAATTGAACTTTATCTTGCAAGCGGTGTTATAAAGGGCATAGGTCCCAAAATTGCAGGAAAAATAGTTGATAAGTTCGGAAAGGATACCCTGTATATTATGGATACGGAGCCGGAGCGCCTTGCGGAAATAAGAGGTATAAGCCGTGAAAAGGCAATGGCAATAGGCGAAGTTTACAGAGAGAAAACAGAGGAAAGACATGCCCTTCTTTTCCTTGGAGAATACGGCATTACCCCATCCTATGCCATAAGAATATACAAGAGATATAAGGATAAAACCGTAGATATAGTTACTAAAAACCCCTACTCTCTTGCAGAAGATATTTTCGGCATAGGTTTTAAAACAGCGGATAAAATTGCGGAAAACGTAGGCATTGCAAAGGACTCTCCTTTCAGAATAAGAGCAGGCGTCAAATATATATTAAACCACGGAGCAAATAACGGAAATGTCTATCTTCCCATTGAAGAAGTTGTTTCACAGACAGCGGAGCTTTTGCAGATACAAAATGAAATAATATCAACAGAGCTTACAAGTATGCACATAGAAAACCAGATATGGATAGAGCGTGCAGAGGATATAACAAAGGTATACCTGAACTTTTTCTACTATGCAGAGGGCTATACGGCAAGAAAGCTTTATGAACTGAGCACATCGGTTACAGACAAAAAGTACAACTATGAAAACGAGATCGATGCCCTTGAAAATGCCCAGAAAATACGCTTTGCCCCCCAGCAGAGAGATGCAATACAGGCTGCAATGGAAAACGGCGTACTTGTTATAACAGGCGGTCCCGGTACAGGTAAAACCACAATTATAAATGCCATTATAAAGCTTTGTGAAGCTGAGGGCTATGAAATAGAACTTGCCGCTCCCACAGGCAGAGCAGCCAAAAGAATGGAGGAGGCAACAGGTCATAAGGCACAGACAATACACAGACTTCTGGGCATAAGCTTTGTAAACGAAAACTCAAGAAATCAGACCTTTGAAAAGGATGAGGATAACCCTCTTGAAGCAGAAGTCATAATAATAGACGAAAGCTCAATGATAGATATTCTCCTTATGCACTCACTTTTAAAGGCAATACACCAGGGTACAAGGCTCATTATAGTAGGTGACAGCAACCAGCTCCCCTCTGTCGGTCCGGGAAATGTGCTCCGTGACATTATAAACTCAGGTGTAATAAGGGTATGCAGACTTACTGAAATATTCAGACAGGCACAGGAAAGTGCCATTATTACAAATGCCCACAAAATAAATAAAGGTGAATACCCCGACCTTAAGCAGAAGGACAAGGACTTTTTCTTTATGCGAAGAAACAATGCACAGGATATAAGCTCTCTTCTGGTAAGCCTTGTATCCACAAGACTGCCTAAATATCTTAACTGTGACCCTATAAAAGATATACAGATACTTACACCCATGAGGAAGTCACCCTTAGGTGTAACGGCATTAAATGCCCTTTTGCAGGATGCTTTAAACCCTCCTTCTCACAACAAGAGAGAAAGAGAGTTCAGAGGAATTAAATTCCGCGAAGGCGACAAGGTAATGCAGATAAAGAACAACTACAATGTTGAGTGGAAAATCGTCGAAAAAGGAAAAATTGTCGAGGACGGTGTCGGCGTTTTCAACGGTGATGAAGGCATAATAACATATATGGATATTGACAATGAATATGTTGAAATACTCTTTGACGATAACAAAGTTGTCCACTATGACTTTACCCAAATGGATGAGATCGACTTAAGCTATGCCGTAACCATACACAAAAGTCAGGGAAGTGAATATAAGGCAGTTATTATGCCCCTTTTAAACGGACCCGATATGCTTATGTCAAGAAATCTTCTCTACACGGGACTTACAAGAGCCAAGGAGCTTGCTGTTATAACAGGTGCGGAAAACACAGTTTACAGAATGGTGGATAATAACAGAGAAGTCAGCAGATATACAAGCCTTTCCGTAAAACTTAAAGAATTTGCCGATTTTGCAGAAAATAATTAAGGTGATAAAATGAAAAAAATTGTATGTATAGTACTCTTTATTATAATCATTATTTCTCTTTTTATAGTATTTCCATATAAGCATGTCAGTATAGGTATAATAGGCGGAAGCGACGGGCCCACCGAAATTTACATTACCAAAAACTAAATAAAAAAATGAGAAGTTCCGTGGCTATACCCACAGAACTTCTCATTTTTTATTCCTGTATTTCATATCCCCTTTTAAACTGATATAAACTATCTTTCCCGTTAGAAACCCCTTTGTTATTTAATCCCTCAGCGTCCTTTTCTCATCTCCCCACACAACATCCGCCATAAGCTCAACTCCCAGCCTGAAACCCGTCCCGAAACATTCCTGACAGCTTATATCAAGTATTTTATTTGTTGAATCTGCAAATCTTTCAAAATTTTTTAAATCCTCATCCTTAAGATTTTTACGAAGCTTATCTTCACTTTCCATTAAAACAGTTCCCGCTCTTCCGTATTGGGAATCTCTTTCAAATATCATTTCCCATGGTGAAATATTTCCATAATATAGATCCTTTATAAATTTCATATGATTACCTCCATTTTTTATTCATAACTTGACAACATATAAAATAATAAGGTATACTATATTCATATACTTTGTAATTTTATATTTAAAGTCTTTTTTTATTATTTTTATGTTCAATAACAATAAACTTAAAAAATTATAAATATTTAACGACCCATTTAATCAGGGCAAACATTACAAATGTCATTAAACTTAAAGAAATCCGCTAAAATGCCATACCTAAAAATGAATTATTTTTTTACAACTAACTATACCTCCCTTGCCTAAAGGGAGGAGGAGAAACGCTTGCGTTTCGGAGGAGGGATTCCTATTTGAATACTGCTCGCCTAAACAACTCGGGAAGGGGGACCAACTCAGCTGGTCTAGAGATATTAAGCATTTAGCATTAAACAAATACTTGTGTGATATTATTTTATATCACTCCTCTTAAGTTAATAATATCAAAACATTGCTCGCCTTTAATTTAAACCGTTGAATATTCACCCCACAAGCCAAAATAAGACTTTATATATGTAATTTGAAAATCTAATTAAGACAAAGTAATGTATATAACAAAAAAGTTTCTTTAATAATTACATCGTACACTATAAAGTGTCGTTTGTCAATATATATTTTTATTTTAGAGGTTGATTAAATGCAGTTATCTTTCGAGGAAAAACTTAGAATTATATTAAGACGCAGAAATATGTCTGTTAATGACTTAGCTGATGCTCTTGGTACATCCAGACAAAATTTATCTAATAAATTAAGCAGAGATAATTTCCGTGAACAGGAAATAATCGAAATACTTGAAGTGCTAAACTGTACATATAAAACTACAATTATATTTAATGATACAGGAGAAGAATTATAGAAATATAATATACATCAATTTACCTTGACTATATTAAAGTATTGTGATATTGTTATACAGATTCAAAACTTTTGACTTTTCAGTAAATTGCTGAAAAGTCAAAAGCAAGCCATTACGGCTTGTCGGATTATTCTTTCCGATTCAATGGGAGCAACCTCAGCGGTTTGCACGTCCCGCATTTGTTTAACAAAAAGTAGTTGCCAAACTTTGCAGGGTCAGACAACTACTTTTTATTGCAATTATAAGTACTATAGTCAATAACAACTGTCAAAACTCAATGGGAAGATGTTATTTTCAATCCTATGATCCCCACTAAAAGCAATGCCACAAAGAAGATCCGTGCCGGTGAAACCGATTCCTTAAATAAAACTATACCAACAACTACAGCACCAAGTGCACCTATCCCTGTCCATATAGCATAGGAAGTTCCCAATGGCAATATCTTTGTTGCCTGTGCAAGAAACAGAAAGCTTAAAATCATACCTATAACTGTAAGCACAGAAAACTTCATTACACTGAAACCTTCAGAAAACTTCATGCAGGTTGACCAGAACACCTCAAAAACACCTGCAAAAACCAAATACACCCATTCCATGACATTTCCCTCCTTTCTTCTGCCCCATAAACAAAAAGCGTCAAATTTGTATCTTCAAAGGCCTATTGATACAAATTCAACGCTTAAATTACCCGGCGGCAATATATTTACAATTTTAAAATTCAAATCACCGGATACTGTTCCGATAACAACACTATTATATATTATCTGCTATAATTTGTCAAATCATAAAAATCCGACAATTTTTAGTGTGGTTTATTTAGATTTATCAGTTTAAAACTCCTCATTGACTTCCATCAGGCTCCTTTGTAAAGGAGCTGTCAGCGCTAGCTGACTGAGGATTTTCCTTAAACCACATCAATCTGCAATGATCCATCATAAATTATTCTGCTTCTTACAAGCTACAATACAGTTATTCATAAGCATGGCAATAGTCATAGGTCCTACACCCCCCGGCACGGGAGTTATGTATGAAGCCTTCTTTTCAACCTCATCAAAGTCCACATCACCGCAGAGCTTGCCATTGTCCATTCTGTTGATACCAACATCAATAACAACAACACCATCTTTGATCATATCCCCCTTTATAAATTTAGGGATACCTACAGCAGCCACAAGTATGTCAGCCTCTCTGCAAACAGCTTTGATATCCTTAGTTTTTGAGTGACAGGTGGTTACAGTACCGTTTTCACTTAACAAAAGCATGCCTACAGGCTTTCCTACAATATTGCTTCTGCCTACAACAACACAGTGCTTTCCCGTAATATCCACACCGCTTCTTTTAATAAGCTCAATACAGCCTGCAGGAGTACAAGCCTTTAAGTCAGCTTTGCCTATGCTTAAAAGACCTACATTGTAAGGATGAAATCCGTCAACATCCTTTTCAGGCTTTATTCTTAACAAAACCTTGTTTTCATCTATATGCTTTGGAAGAGGCAGCTGAACCAGAATACCGTTGCACTCCTTGTTTGCATTTAATTCATCAATAAGTGAAAGCAGTTCTTCCTCTGTAGTATCCTCGCTTAATTCGTAATTTAATGATTTAATACCGCAGTACTCACAAGCCTTTTTCTTGTTTCTTACATATACCTGGCTTGCAGGGTCCTCGCCTACCAGAACTACAGCAAGGCAAGGCTCAATACCCTTTGCCTTTAATTCCTCTGCCTTTACCTTGACCTCATTTTTTATATCCATAGATATTGCTTTGCCGTCAATAATGTTTGCCATTTTACAATCTTCCTTTCATTTAATTTAACCTTATACAACAGACGGGCGGATATTCTCCACCCGTCACCAAGCTTGTATTTATTCCTTGCCGTAAAGAGTTTTCATCTTCTCCGTAAAGCTCTTCTTTAATGAAACCTTTTCAATAAAAGGTTCCTGATCCTGAAGCTTAACATAGCAATACAGGTCATCATCTGTTGCATTTAAGAAAATACCGTTGTTGTCATAGACAAGCTGAATATCACTTCCGTCAAGATTACAGCTGTAAACCTTATTATCCTCAAGACTTGAATAATATATCCTGTCATTATATACATTGACATCAGCACAAGGAGCCTCTACCACAGTACTTACTCCCCCTGTTTCAATGTCATAGCAGAAAATAAAGTTTGCATATTCTGCAGTTGCCCCGCTGGTTTCACTTGTAGCATTGGTGTAATAAAGCTTTCCGTTATCGTAATTCAGATAGGCAGCTGTAATATTGTTTACATCATCCAGAACTTTCTGGTTACTTCCGTCAGTATTTGCCCTTGTCACCTTACCGCCGTTGCTGTAATCAACATAATAAAGCAGTCCGTCACCGCCGATTATTGAATAATAACATACTGCATCAACTATCTTTGTAAGCTCGCTTCCGTCAGTATTTGCACTGTAAATAGCCTGATTGTCATCATAGTTTACAAAGTATATCTTATCATTATAAACTGTCATATAATAAGCAGCCTGATTAATGATTTCAGTATTTTCACTTCCGTCGGTTTTCATTCTGAACACATGGAAGTCATCATCCTCATGCACATAGTAGACATAATCGCCTATTACATTTATAAAATAGCTTGTGCCTTCATTGAGCTTTTCGCCCTCTCCGCCCTTTACAGATTTATAAATAGAGAAGTTGTCCTCATAATTCTGGTAATAAACAGTGTCACCTCTCTGGCATACACTTCCTATGTTTGAAATATTTCCGTCGGTATTTCCCATATTCTCAGGCAAACTGCCATTATTACTGCCGCAGCCGGTAAGTGCCATGCAGCCTATTAAAGCTATTGCCAGTATTTTTCTTAACTTCATTTATCCAAACTCCTTCACAAATTTATCAGAACAATCCTGTAATATGTCCTTCACTGTCAACGTCGATATTTTCTGCTGCAGGAACCTTAGGAAGTCCGGGCATGACCATTATATTTCCTGTAATTACAACTATAAAACCTGCTCCGGCACTTACTCTGACTTCCTTAACATTTATCTTGAAACCCTCGGGTCTGCCGAGAAGTGCAGGATTATCACTTAATGAATACTGAGTCTTTGCAATACATACAGGAAGCTTGTCATAGCCTAAGCTTTCAAGTCTTGCTATCTCCTTCTTTGCCTTAGGATCAATAACAACTCCGTCAGCACCGTAAATTTCCTTTGCAACAGTATTTATCTTGTTTTCAATTGTATCATTCTCATCATAGAGCACATGGAAATTGCTTTCCTTTGTTTCAAGGACTTCAATAACCTTCTTTGCAAGGTCAATACCGCCTTCTCCGCCTTTTTCCCAAACCTTGGCAATAGCGAAATCGGCACCCATAGCCTCGCACTGTTCCTTAATATAGTTTACCTCATCTTCCGTATCTGATACAAAATTATTTAAAGTAACTACAACAGGCACACCGAACTTGTGTAAATTTTCAATATGCTTTTCAAGATTGCAGAAACCTTTCTTTACAGCTTCGGTATTTGGTTCATTAAGCTCGGTCTTTGGAACACCGCCGTTGTATTTAAGAGCTCTTACAGTTGCAACAAGTACAACACAGTCAGGCTTAAGTCCTGCCTTTCTGCACTTGATGTCAAAGAATTTCTCGGCACCCAGATCAGAACCGAATCCTGCCTCTGTAACTGTAATGTCACATAATTCCATTGCCATCTTTGTAGCCTTTACTGAATTACAGCCGTGAGCAATGTTAGCAAATGGTCCGCCGTGTATAATAGCAGGAGTATGCTCAAGAGTCTGAACAAGATTAGGCTTAATAGCATCCTTTAAAAGAGCAGCCATTGCACCAACGGCATTCAGATCCTTCGGAGTTACAGGCTTGCCCTCATAAGTATAGGCAACTACGATTTTTGAAAGTTTATCCTTTAAATCATCAATATCTTCGGCAAGACAGACAATAGCCATAATTTCGGAAGCTACTGTAATAGTAAAGCCGTCCTCTCTTGTAACACCGTTTACCTTTCCCCCAAGTCCCACAACGACCTGTCTTAAAGCTCTGTCATTAAGATCCAGAACTCTTTTCCATGTAATATTGTTAGGGTCAATACCAAGGGCATTACCCTGATGTATATGATTATCTATCATGGATGATAAAAGATTGTTTGCAGTTGTCATTGCATGAATATCACCTGTAAAGTGCAGATTGATATCTTCCATAGGTACGACCTGAGAATAGCCGCCTCCTGCAGCGCCGCCCTTGACACCCATACAAGGTCCGAGAGAAGGCTCTCTCAATGCCACAAGGGATTTCTTACCTATTTTATTTAAAGCCTGTGACAAGCCGATAGTTACAGTAGTCTTTCCCTCACCTGCGGGAGTAGGGTTAATAGCAGTAACAAGAACAAGCTTACCTTTTTTGCCTGCGTTTTTCTTTAAAACATCATCAGATAATTTTGCTTTATATTTACCGTATAACTCAAGGTCATCAGCATTGATACCGAAATTTTCAGCGACCTTTGTAATTGGTTCCATTACACATTCCTGAGCAATTTGTATATCACTTTTCACAATATATTCCTCCTGTCAGATCTTATTATAATTACCATTATTTTAACCCCATTAATGACCGTTGTCAACATTTTTGTGCCGTTAAAAGTCCGTCCGTTAATTTAATCCGAAAGTTTTACATTTCTCCGCAGTTACCCAAATATATATCCATAATTTTATTAAAACACCGTACAATATTAAAAAGCCCGGCACAGCCGAGCTCTTTTAATATTGTTATTATATATTTTTACAATTATACTGAATCCCCTGAAATTTATTTATTCCTTTATGCTGCACCGGCTTTATATTTTTGTAAAAGTCCCTGTCCGTTTCTTGAAAAATATATCGTATTCTTTGCCTGCCATATATTTTTGTCGAAGCCATAAATTCTTTCAAAGTCATCAACAGATATGTAAACAAGTTCAATTCCTGATGTACCTAATTCTCCCAGAAATACAGGGCTGTATTTTAAAGTTTCGTCATGTCCCGAAATTCTGAGCTTTTTGGAATTTCTCCATACAGTAAAATACCCGTTTGCCCATGAATATCTGTCAGCAGTTTCTATTGTACAGCTGGTTGCAGCCCCTGCAGTGTTGTAAGATACATTATAAGCATAATGTGTATTTTCGGGAGACAGGAACACCGTATATGCAAGAGGAATATATAAAACATTGTTGCTGTCTATAAGATAGGTCACCCCTTCAATGCCCTCAGCATAGTCATCTGTAAATACAGTTCTGAAACTTGTGTATCCGCTCATATCATGACCATCAATGACCGTTGCCGATGCACTTACACACATTGACATTACCATAACGGCAGAGATAACTAAACATATAATTTTATTAACAAATTTACTTTTTTTCATATTTAACACCCCGATTTCCAAATTATTTATATCTGTTTAAATATGAACACTAAGAACAAGCAATTATCTGATCCCCTGTTCCTTAATATCCTTCTTTACAAATTCCGCAATTTACAATGCAGCCGAAAATGCCACTGCAAAAGCGATCACATCAATTACTATTGCCACAATAAGGCATATGGTAGCAATTTTTTTCTTTTTAAGTCCTTCGGGAAAATAATTTCCCATATTGTCCTTAAGCTTTCTGCTCTGTACAAAAAATACAATAGCTATAATATACAATGCTATGTCCAAATCGACCCCTCCCTTCTCTATCCGTTATTTTTTGCCATATATACTGCATTCTGAAATGCTCTGAGCCACTCATCAACATTATAAACAGTAAATCTGTAATCATTGTCTTTTGTGCTGAACACTATCGTTCTTGCAAAGCCGCGCTTTTCTCCCTCACCGAACCTTACAATATCTTTAATGTCCATCTCAAAAACAAGCTTAACAGGTATCAAAAAACTGAACACACCCAACAGACCATACAATGCACCTGTTTTTACAGATGAACGGCCATAAAACTGCAGCTTTTTATTTGTCATTTCAAGCCGTCCCGCAACTACATTTACTGTTCCCTTTATCCAGTCGGCACTGCCTTTCAGTATTATGTATTCTCCGCCCTTATCCATTCCTCCGTAAGGTACATTGCTCCCCTGCATAAATGCCTGTCCATTTTGCACCTGCTGATTATTGGCGTAATTTACATTGCCGATAATGCCTGTATCCTGACTATTGTTGAATTTATTTCCGCAATTTGTACAGAAAAGAGAACCGTCCTCAACGGCATTTCCGCACTTACTGCAATACTTCATGTTGATCACCTTTCTGTACTAATAATCAAATACTGTTTTTGTTTCCGTAAATAATTCAAGGAAGTCATGGGCAGCGTTATCTACTTTATCTTCAACATCCCACTGATAACCTTGGTAATCATAAGTATAATACATAACATCTTCATAAGCATCATAGAGTTCCTGCATCAAATTATACTTTTCTTCACAGCTCTTAGGATGGTCTTCAATATCCCCGTATACTTCGTCAACTATTTTTTTCGTTTCATTTGCTTCGTCTTCACTCATAAGGTAACCGTCACCACTTCGATAATTTACAACAGAACCTACAAATTCAAGCATTGCGCCCGAAGCAATCATACAGCTCCCGTCAAACAAGGTTTCTTGTTCTTCCATTTTTGGTATGTAAACAAACTTATATGCCGCCAGACCTCCCACCAGAAGGGCTATTATCAATATGGGCAGTACTATGACCAAAGCCTTGTTTGTTTTCTTCTTTTCCGGCATGGCGCTGTAACTGTTCATATACATACCGTTATTTAAACCTTCATCCTTTATCTGACACCCGCAGCTTGGGCAAACCTGAACATTGTCCTCAACAGCACTTCCGCATTCACTGCAATACCTCATAAATATCCATCTCCTCTCTTCGATCAGTTCTGTAAATTACTACAAATAACTAAGAATATCACCTATTCCTAATGCTCCCAATACCACTCCCATTACAATACCTATAATTAAAATAGGCTTGGAACATTCCTTTTTCAATATAAGACATACAATACCATATACCAAAGATGCACAGGCTGCCAATAGCTTTACCTTAAAATCTGTTTTTATAAACCAATCAACCGATCCCGTGGCTTCAAAAATAATATCTAAGATTTTAGCAAATAATATAATTCCTGCATACAGATCAATAAGTATCCCACCCATTTTAAATATACTCATATGCTTTTCTGTTTTGTACTCCATACTTTCCCGCACAAATCCTTTATTTGCATTATTTCCATCAATACTTTCTGTCATAAAACCTACTCCTTTTTATATTAAAAGCCATTACAAGCACGCCATATAATATACATTATCATCAGTACAGTCAGTGTGACTGTTATTTTACTGTATCTTTTTATTTTAAAAGTAAGTATACAGTAAGCAGTGCTGCATATACCCATAGTCAAACATTCAAAAAAAAGCATATTATGTATAAATGGCATATCGAAATCTAAATACATATAGGAAAATATAATATCATATAAGAAAAACAATATTGCTGCTATTAAATTTACATTTATGACAACATTTAATATGCTATATATGTCTTTATTTGATTTATTAAGATATGCAATACCGTTATTATACCCCATGCCTTCTGTTGGCCCATATTCTTTGGTATTTGCAGCTTCATAATTTATTTCTGTATAATCAAAGCTCTGCTCCTTACCGCATCTGGGACATACTTTAAAATTGTCATCTATTTCAAAGCCACACTCACCGCAATATTTCATAAACATCACCCCTTATACCAAAACTAATGAAAGCAGGATCCATGCAAAAATACAAAGACATCCCAGTATTAATCCAATAACACAAATATATGAGGGACAGTCCTTACTATTGGTCAAACACATTATGCTGTATACTAGAGCTGTAATTCCCACAAAAAGGCTGTCATATCCGGGGAAGTGATCATTATAATAACTGTCATAATAAAAGCCCGGCAAAAAAACTAAAACAAAAGCCACCAACGCCGTAATATCGATCACAAGTCCGAAAACAAAGTAGACTCCCTTGCTTTTTTTATACACAGGCATACTCTGCTGTCCGTAAACATATCCGCCGTTTCCGCTGTAATAGCCTCCGTACTGCCCGTAACCTTCCTGCATACCTCCGCCGTAATTGTTTCCGTACTGTCCGTATCCGTTCTGCACATATCCTGTTCCCATATTCATATTTCCTGTTGCGGAATAGGGCTGTGTATATCCTCCCTGACCGGTATCGGCTTCGCTCAGTTTGTTTCCGCAATTTTTGCAGAACACATCATTATCCCCGTTCGCTGTGCCGCACTGGCTGCAATACTTCATATGCTCCCCCTCCTACTCTATTTCAAAATCATCAATAGTAACGTTGTATGTATATCTTTGATTTCGGTAAACATATATATCATACATTGTTTCAGAAATACTTCTGCTTTCATAGCCTGACAATGTATACGTTCTGTATTCCGTATCATTATTATATTTTAATTCCACTCTGACCTCTACAGGTCTGCTTATTCTGTTTGTAAGTGTAAATGATAATTCAGCTCTGTCATTTAGGTGGAAATCCGTGTACCATGCATTAGAGCTTTTACCTGATACTCTCACAGGATTATCTACATATTCCAGATCAGTATTAAGTTTTGCAATATATGTTTCATACTCACCCTTTACCTTATATCCCGGTGTTGTGTTTTCTATATCATAATAATATTCTTTCGCCTCATCATAATCGCCTTCATTATAGGCTGCAACAGATTTTTCAATATAACCTTTAAACTTGTTGTAATCCAGAACATCGGATTTTACAGACTGTGCATACTCATTATCGGGAGCTATAGCAAGAGCAGCATTTGCGGACTTTAAGGCTTCATCCATCTTAAATTCATTAAACTGCTGTTTTCCCGTACTCACATAATTCGTTATCATTGTGTTCAGAGAATTTAAAATCGTCTTCATATTCTCCGTAACATAATTCTCATCCAGTTCTGTAATTGTTTTATATACATTTCCGTATTCCCCTGCATCATATTGCTTTTTCAGATATGTATCCAGCCCATTGATAGCCTTGCCGTACAATTCCTCGGAAAGTTTAAGCTCGGGACATATATCCATTGCTTTCTTTGCTTGCGTTGCAGCATCAACATATGAATAACTATTGTATTTTTCAAGAGCCGTTTCATATATTTCTCCGGCCTCAGCTATTTTTTCAGCTTTTTCATCACATTCTTTACGCACAGGACTTAGAGGCATAACATAGCTGTAATACTTCACGGCTGAGTTGTAATCCCCCGCTGCCAGAGCTGCCTCTGCCTTTTCTATATTGCTTCCGTTAAAGCAGTGCCATACTATAAGTATAACTGCCGTAATTCCTATAATTACTCCTGCAATTTTTCCGATTGTTTTCAGAATTTTTCTTCTTTTTTCTTTTATTCTTATTGCCTCGTCAGCTTTTCGCTTAAGTTCCTCTTTCTCTTCAAGTTCTCTTTTCTTTTGCTCTTCAATAGCCTTCCTTTGCTCCTCGATTTTTTGCTGCCTTTCTTTTTCCTTTCTTTCATCAATAGCTTTTTCTTCCTCTTCCGTGAGCTCAGGTGACATTCTCAGCACCATGTCAAGCTGGTGTCCGCAGTCCCTGCATATTTTAGGTGAGTTCTCAAAGGGATCAAATTCATAAGTCTTTCCGCAATAAGTGCAGGCTCTGTAATAGCTTTCTTCATTTCCTGCCCTTAAAGGCTTATTATTTTCTTCAAACTTATTTCCGCATTTACTGCAGAATTTAGCATTTTTATCATCAAGTACATTTCCGCATCGTCCGCATACATAGGGTGCACTGTCCACCATAACAGTTTCAGGCTTTATATCACCGTCAAATGCCGTACCGCATTTCATACAGAACTTGGCATCCTTGTTTTTTATTTCACTCTTACAGTTTGGACAATAAAACTTCTCTACGGGGACAAGACTTGCTCCGCATTTATTACAGAATTTTGCTTCATCGGGAAGCTGCGCTTTACACTTATAGCATCTTATACTCATATATTTTCACCGCCAGTTCCGGCATTCCTAATTTTTTCAGAATATGCCTTTATTAATATTGATTTTCATTACTCATCCTGTCTGCTATTCCTCTGCGATCTTTATATAAGCATCAGGCTTATAAAAAAGAATACCCGTCTTGCCGACACTATTGTCATAACCTGTATTGCTTATTCCAAGCTCAACAGTCATATCCTTTTCTGTAACAAATATGTCAAGAGTTTTTGTAGGCATCTTATTTATTTCCGATTCAATAATGTATCTGCCCGGTCTCAGATTTATTCTGTATTCCTGACCCTCCATAAGCTGACAAACAGCACTGTAGTTTATGTATACAACAGCAGCCGCATAATTTCTTCTCTGTCTTTGTTTTTTATAAAGGTCCTGATCCACTCGCCTTATTGTAAGCATATTTTCCTTACCTCCTTAAAATCCAAACATATCCATAATGATTGAAGTCAGAAAGATCCCTATAACAATATTTACAAGACCTGCCACAATTCCCACATAGCCCATCCACTTGCCTTTGTGTTTATCCTCGTCATATGTTGCAATTCCTATAATTGAAAACAGTGTTCCCGCACTTCCAAATATAATTGCAGCAAATAAGAAGCCGATCATACTGCACACAAAGCCTGCTATACAAAGCCCGTTCATACTCTTTGTTTCCACAGGATTCTGCATATTTACAATAGTCGGCTGCACATATGTAGGCTGCTGAGGCTGTATGTATGGATTTTGTACATAGGGCATCTGGGGCATATTGGGCGGCATAGTATAGCCGGCTCCATTCCCGTTCAGTGGTGCTATACCGCTGTACACCTCATTACCTCCGCTATTTCCGTTGTTTACCGCATTTTCATTTTGTCCTCCCTTTAAATTTTTACCGCACCCGGGACAAAAAGATACATTTTCATCCACTTCTTTACCGCAATTTTCGCAAAACATAGCATGACCTCCTCGTTTTTATTTTCTATTTATATTTTCCTTCCCCGCTCCGCACTCAGGGCAGAAATTGGGAAATTCATCACTTTCAAAATCTGCACCGCAGCTGCCGCATGTATATGTCATTGTTCCTGTATTCCCGTTACCCTTCTCTGCAGGACCAATTCCCTGATTTAAATTCTGCTGTACTCCCTGCTGCTGCATTCCCATGGGCTGTATACCCTGAGGAGGCATTCCCTGCTGCATCATCTGCTGATACATAAGCTGCTGTCTTTTTCTCTCTCTTTCTTCGCTTTTTTTCCTGTTTTCTGACTTAATCATTGAAGTCTTTATAAAATATACAATTAACGCTATCACAATAATTACAGAATACATAACAATCTTTGCATTTGTCGTGTTAGTGCTTGCAAGCAAAGTCAGATTCATTAATAAACTATACATATGACCACCCCTTTTAGTTTAAATTTCAGAATATGTTTAAGTTTAATTTGTATAATAAACATAAACATAATTTTAATTCTCTATAAGAATTATAATTCAATATGTCGAAAAAGTCAATATAATTCTTGTAAAGAATTATATTTAAAGCTTTTATTAATATACTTATATTATCTATACCCTTATATCAGGAGCTGACTTCCCATGAAACCCAGAAAACAGGAATTAGGAAATAAAAATCTCATAGGACATAAGATCACCATGCTAAGACTTGAAAGAAATATTAAACAAAAGGAGCTCCTTGCACGCCTTCAGACACGAGGTGTTGACATAAGCCCTTCCGGTCTTTCCAAACTTGAGGGACAAGTACGTCCTGTCACAGACATTGAATTAAAGGCTCTTGCCGACATTTTCAATATTTCCTATGAGGAACTTTTAGATGACACTTATTAATTTTCAAATCCGTCTTATGTTCCTTAAATCAGTATAAATAAAAAATGCTCCCCGTTCATTAGCTGGGAGCATTATTTTTTATATCTGTTTAATTTTCGCCATATATTTCATAATTATTCTGCATGATACCTCTATATCTCGGTGTATTTTCAGTTTCCTCTTCTCCGCTGTTTCCCTCAGGTGCATAATAATAATCATCGGAATATCCTGCACCAATATCGTATCCCTCTTCTTCATACACTTCCTTAGCTTTTTCAGTAGTTGTTTCCACACCATCTCTTGTGGTAAATTCTATATCTATAAGACCGTTTTTTCCGATATATTCCCACATTTCTCTTACAGATGTTTCTCCTTCCGTTGCAGTTTCCGTTGTTGTCTCTGTTGTTGTTTCCGTTGTTGTCTCTGCGGTCGTCACCGTTGTCTCCGTTGTATATTCCGTAACAGGCTCTGTATAATTTCTCATATACATATTTCCTCCCGCCATTATTACAAAGAATAACAACATAACAGCAACACCTGAAAATATTATTGCTGCAGATATCATAAAATATTTTTTATAATATATATTGACTGCCCGTTTAAGACTGACCGCACTGTTATATCTCCTGTCTGCATCTACAGCTATACATTTTCTTATTACACCGCTGTATGGTATTGCCTTAATATTTAATGCAGATTCTCTTCCTGTCAGCAAAACTATCATTAATTTTCCAACGGAATATATATCACTTCTGTTGTCGGTCTGTGCAAATCCATATTGTTCCGGTGATGCATAAAACTCTGTGCCCAGATGTGTGGTATCGGAACTGCTGTAGTCATTTTTATTTCTTGCAATACCAAAATCGATCAAATACACCTGATTATCAAATGTAAGTATTATGTTTGATGGCTTAATATCTCTGTGTATAATATTGGCACCGTGAATTTTATCCAGTATATCACATAACTGCGAAATTATATTATGGACCTCATTTTTACTCAGTTCTCTGTCAAATAAAAGTTTTTCCTTTAAATTTAATCCTTCAATGCACTCTTCTATTATGTAGCTTTCATTATTTATTTCAAAAATTTCATATATTTCAGGAATGCCCTTTATATTAAGTTTCTGCAGCTTTTCATATACACCGGCATTATTTACCTTTTTAAGCACAGCAGTTCTGTTGTATCTTTTATACTCAACCCGCCATGTATCCCGGCCTATTTCAGACACAATTTCACAGCCTGTGTGTCCCTTTTTAAATTCATTTACAAAGTTTTCCATCAAACCGACCTCAATTTATTGAATATTGCTTTTAATTATGTTATCATAAAATACGAGGTGATGCAAATGAAAAAAACAGACGAATTGTTTTCCGAAATCAAAAGATCCACCCAGATAGATAAATTTTTAGATGAAAACAAAGATTCCATAAGCAATTATACACTTACTCAGTACATCGACATTTTGATAAAAGAAAAAAATCTGACAAAAAAAGAAGTGATCAATAAATCCGAACTTAACTATACATACGGCTATCAGATCATAAACGGCACAAGAAAACCAACCAAGGATAAATTGATACAGCTTTGCTTCGGTTTGGGTGCAACGGCAGAAGAGGCAAACCGTATACTTGTATTG
Source organism: Candidatus Gallispira edinburgensis (assembly GCA_904395805.1). GTDB lineage: Bacteria > Bacillota > Clostridia > Lachnospirales > CAG-274 > Gallispira > Gallispira edinburgensis. Next base: position 30,472 of record CAJFNV010000007.1, read on the forward strand.
GCTGATGCAGGGGGCTTGTACAGCAAGAACAGAAGAGACTGTATAATAATATTTGCCTTAAATAAAAAACTGTCATTACTTGAAACAAATGAAAAGCTTTATGAACTTGGCGAAAACATAATTGAAATATAAAGAGCTGAGATTTAACACCTCAGCTCTTTATATTTCCGGAATAATACTTCTGATTTTTACTTCTCGGCTTATCAGGCATTGTCATATGCAAAACACCTGTATTTACCAATGGGTTAATATACCTTCCCGTTACATATCCTATGGAAGAAATCCCAAGAAAATCAGCAATTTCCCTCTTGCTTTTTGGGACCTTGCAAAACTCAATTATATTTCCTTTTTCAACATTAGTCTCCCTTTTACCGTTGTAAAACTTAACATTAAAGCTTCCTCTTGCATTTTCAAACACAGGCGGTTCAAGCCCCATTTCTTCCATTTCTCTTCTCATAGTTGGTATTCCCGAATATCTGTTTTCCGTTATTCCCAGCACTTCAAGAACATTTGCAATAACAGGATTTCTTGTGTCTGCCTGCACCTTACCCAAATCATTTAATGTAAGTCTTCCATACAACCCGCCCGGATTATGGATCTCAATTCTGTCCCTGAACATTTTTATTTCAATTGGCATATTTTCAGAATACATACTGTAATCTCTGTGCACAAGAGCGTTTAATATTGCTTCTCTTAAAGCATTTAAAGGATATTCGCTTCTATCCTCTCTCTTACCGTTTTTAGGATTAATAATCGTACTATGTCCCATATTTCTGTTTACAAAACTTACAGCCTCGTCCAGCATAGTTTGTATATTTCCGTTAATTCTTTTGTTGTCTATAAATCTTTCATTATTTTCACCAATTTCGCCCACTTCCAGGCCGGGAATAACAACACATATTATTCCAAGCTGAGGCAAGACAGCCTGGGGATAATCGGTAAAGAGCATAAGGGATGCTATTGTAAGTTTTTCATCCTTTGTAATCGAAAACAATTTATAAAGCATTTCCTCCGGCATTTTAGATAAATTAGGCTTATCTTTTTTCAGTTTAATAAGATACTCACTTACCATATCCCTGTTAAGCATATATAAGTCAGATCTTTCAATGACCCTTATGTCATCCTCCTGATTTTTTCTGAAAGCTTCATAACTGTATATTTCATACTCAGTCATAAGAACATCGGCATCCCCCACTCTTATATATGAACCCTTTATTCTTCCCACTCCCGAATAAAAGCATGGTCTTTCACTTACGTCAGCAGCAGGAATTTCAGCCGACACAACAACTTTTCCGTCAATCTCTGTCACTGTAAAAAGGGGTCTTACAACAGGACTCATCTGCAACCCCTGATTTGTTACCTGGGTCTGCAAGTCCTTTGGATCATATACCCCTACCACATTATAGTCCTTATTTTCATCAACACCGAATATTATAATACCGCCCTCGTCCTGATTGGAGAAACTGGACAATGTATCAAAAAGTTTCTTAGGCACACCGTTATTTGCTGCTTTCAGTTCTATTGTCTGTGTTTCGGTTTTTATATTCTGTATTTTTTTTATTAAATTTTTCAAATCTTCTTCTATCATAAAAAAACCTCCAAACCATTTCTACAAATATTATATCCCATTTTATAAAATTTGTAAACACAATTTGAAAGTTTTCACATTTTTTGTAAATTTGGTTATTAAATTTTATAAATCTGCAGCAAATTTATAAAATTTTTATTAAATTTAATAATTTTTATTATTTTTTATAAATATTTGCAAATTTTATTTAACAGCCCCTGACAGCCCTCATTAATATCCTCATAAGTCACATCGAAATTTCCCGTATACCAGGGATCAGCAATACTCTGTCCCTTTCTGTCTGTAAAATCCAGAAGCAGATACACCTTATTTTTAATATCTCTGCCTGTAATTCTTTCAATATTTCTTATATTGTTGCTGTCCATAGCCACAATATAGTCATAAAAATCATAATCCTCTTTTGTAAGCCTTACAGCTCTGTGGTCACCACAGGGAATACCCATTTCATGAAGCTTCTTTTTTGTGCCCCTGTGAACAGGATTACCCAGTTCCTCGCAGCTTGTAGCAGAGGAATTTATAATAAACTCCTTCTCAAGTCCCTTCTCCCTGACCATATGCTTAAATACAAACTCCGCCATCGGCGAACGGCATATATTGCCGTGACAAACAAACATTACCTTTATCATAACCAAACTCCTTTTTACATCTATATTCTATTTCATACAATTCATAACTACACTTATCATCATTTCTTTTTCTTTCGGATTTGATTCCGCTATCATTATAGTAAGGGCTACAAGTGTATGGTCATCGATAAGTTTCTGACCATCTTCAAACAATGCCCCGTTTCTGTCAAGAAAATACAAAAACATAGCCGCAGAAATCCTCTTGTTTCCATCGGAAAAGCTATGATTTTTTGTAACAAAATACAGCAGATTTGCCGCTTTTTCTTCAAGGGTCGGATACAGATCCTCCCCTCCGTAGCTTTGATAAATTGCTCCTATGCTTCCCTTAAAAGAATCGTCCTTTTCATTCCCGAATAATGAACTTTCATCTCCGAATTTCATACTGTCATTACTTTTCTGCACTCCTCATAGTTTAAAACATAAGTTGCTTTATTTCCCTGGGGACGTGACATATTCTGGTGGTCATAGGCATCAAGGAGATCCAGCGCATTGCTGTATCTTTCTATTACACTTAACACCTGCTTTGTATCAAGGCTGTTTTCTACTCTTTTCATGATCCGCACTACCTCATTTAACTGATTCATACGGTTATGATTTATGGCATATCCTTTTATTATGTATTCTTTCAGAACTGAGTTAGCCCAGCGTCTGAACTCTACTCCACGCTTGGACTTTACACGATACCCAACAGAAATAATAACATCCAAAGTATAAAAAGGAACAAGCTGTTTTACACCATCAACACGCATTTTTTGCGTGTTGTTATCCTTTTCAACCTCTTCTTCCGAAAAAACATTGTTAATATGCTTTCTGATTGTTTTTTCATCTCTTTCAAACAGCCTTGCCATCTGATTAGCACTTAGCCATACCGTATCACTTTTCACAGTGACCGGTATAGAAACGCTCTTATCCGCCGTTTCAAACAATATCAATTCATTCACTCATATCACATCCCTACAATTCATACCAACAACAACTAATAAATTCAAATTACACTAAAAGTATACCATATAACAATAATTTTGACAATATTTCCCCACAAAAACACCACCGGCAGCCAAATCTAACCGCCGGTGGTACCTTACTTATTAAACATTATCACTTAACCACTTCATCAAAACTTCCTTATCGCCCTTACTTATAAAAGAATGTTCGCTGTTTTCTGATATACTTAATTTACAATTATGTTTCTCCGCAAACTTCTTTATAACCTCAGGTGACTGCATATTGTCATTTCCTCCGTAAAGAATATGTGTGGGAATATCCCACTTCCTTACGGGATTTTCGCAAACATACCTGTAATAATCCCATGACAATATATCAACAGGTATTTCTATTTCCTTCTTTTCAAAAAGTTCCTCTTCCGTTACATTGAACCACTTAAACATATTATGAATAAGAAATTCCATATCCACTACATGCGAAAGAAACAGACATTTTTCAATATTCCTTTCACAGTAAGCATTTAAAGCAAAATAAGCTCCCAGACTGCATCCATATAAGAATACATTTACCCAATTATCAAATACATAATTACCTGTTTTGTTGAGGTCACAAATGCCGTTCCATATATTGCAGGGATAATTTTCATTTTTTCGCTCACCGTGTTCAGGCAGATCAAAGCTTATTGTCTGATATCCCTTTCTTTCTGCAATTTCAGCAAAATCCTTTGCATCTTCCTTCCGCTGCATTTTACCATGAACATAAATATATGCCTTGTCAGATTTTTCACCCCATATTATGGCAGGTATTCCGTCAATGTATATTTTTTCTCTTTTCATTTTCCTGCCGCCTCTTTCAGCAATTTTATGTTTCCTGTCTGTATTGCCGTAATATTTTCGGCAATTTTTTCCCTGCTCCAGTTCCACCACCGGATTTCAAGCAAACATGAAATTACATCATCGGAAAATCTTTTCCTTATTGCCTTTGCAGGAACACCTCCCACTATTGTATATGGGGGAACATCCTTTGTAACAAGGGCACGAGTCCCTATAATCGCACCGTCACCGATTTTAACACCTGACATAATAACAGCCTCATATCCGATCCACACATCATTACCGATAACAATATCCCCCTTGTTATCCCATGAATCGGTCACGTTTTTTATATCCAGTCCCCACTCCTCATAAAACAAAGGGAAGGGATATGTAGACAATGAAGATAAACTGTGATTTGCACTGTTAAATATAAATTTGGCACCGCAGGCAATTGAACAAAACTTTCCTATTTTCAGCCTGTCATTGTTAATTGGATAGTGGTATAATACATTATTCTTTTCAAATAAGACAGGATCATTCACAAAGTCATTGTACATTGTAAAGTCACCTATTTCAATATTTGGATCTGTAATTACATTTTTCAAATATATTGTTTCTTTATCCCCTCTTCTGGGGTATATCTCTTTTCCCGGAATAGTCATTTAAAATCCTCCTGTTATTTTATTTAATTCAGCAAACTATTCCGGCTAAAGCAATACAAAGCTTCACCTCTGTCACCTCTCCTTTTTACATCTATATACACTTTACAATTTACTTTTGTTACAGAGATTATACCACAAATAAGGTCTAACTTCAATTTATTTACATATATTAAAATACTGCCTCAGGTTCCCCCTCGGCAGTATTACATAAACATATTAATTTTTTACCCGGTTATCTCACCTGTCCCCTTTATAATAAAGCAAGTATCCTCATGCTCCATATGGGTCCCTCTTCCGTAATTCTTTCCCTCATTTACACTTATCTGCTTAAGCTCAATATTTTCAAAATAATTCTTATGCATAAGCTCAATAAGCTTATAAGCATCGTCAAAGTTCCTTGTAACAACCACAAGACGTATATTGTTAAGCCTTCCCAGACACCTTACAAGATCAATTACATTTCCATCATAGCCTTCTATAAGAACAGCATCAGGCTTAGGCAGACTTCCCGTCACATCCATAGCATCTCCCGAAATTGTCCTTACATTGCTGACTGTATACAATGCACAGTTTCTCTCAATCAGATCAACTGCATTCACATTTTTATCTATGGCATAAACTCTGCTCCTGTCTGAAATAAGGGCGATTTCAACAGCCATTGCACCGCAGCCTGCCCCTATATCATAGACAACTTCATTTGCCCTCAGGTCCAGGTCCCTCATTACAACAGCCCTTAGATTTCTGTTTAATATGTGAATATTTCCCGAAATAAGATTTTCATCCTTAACAAGACTGCTTGCCTTTCCATATTTTGGATTTTCAAAATACATTACAGTAAGGTCATCATAATCCCCGTCTGCAAGTTCATATACATAGCCTGTTGTTATTTTTTCATCGGCAAGAGAAAGCCTTTCCGCAACACATACCGCAACATTTTCAAAACCGTTGTCCTTAAGCATTTTAAGTACGGAATTTGTGTTCCCTTCAGTAAATGCAAACACACCCCTGTTTTCAGCAACAGCCTTTAACACATTATCCTTCATACTATCAACTGTAACACAGTTTATCCAGTCTATGCCAAGTCTTGCCGCAAGATAGGCAATAGAGGATACCCCCTGTATAACATTTACGTTATAGCTTTTCATTGCCCTTATAAAATCTGCAATACCGTTTAAAAGGCAGACATCACCCTGTGTTACAACTGCAAGCCTGCTGTAAAAATGAGAATTGATAAACTCCTTGATGTCATCTGCTCCCTGAGCAAAATGAAGTTCCTTATCCTTAATACCCAATAGCTTTATAAGCTCTTCACTGCCGATAACGACCTCACATTTTTCAATTGCTTCAACTGCCTCAACAGTCATATTTTTAGGATTTCCCGCACCTGCACCTATGATGTACACCTGCTTAATGGTATCTATGGACTTTATTTTTTCTATGACCTCATCAACAGTAAAGCTGTCCTCTTCAGGTCTTAACACTATCATTATAATATTTGTTTTCTTTGCGGCAGAATACATCATTTTCATTCTGAGACGGCTTTCGTCCTCTCTCACAACAATGTACTTGATACTGTTGTCCTTTATAATGCCTATAAGTTCTTCTTCCGTATAGTCAAATATATCATTTATCCTGCTTACACTTATACCGCTTGCCGCCGCACGCCTTAAAAAAGCATTTCCCTTAGGCAGATCAATATATACCCTTTTCCTGCTGTCAATTATCCCCGATATATCATCAAGTCCCAGATCTCCCGAAGTAAAGTATACATTGCTCCTTGTCCTGTTTACTACCGAAACAACATCTTTCATACTGTCACAGTAGGCAACATCAAGTTTTTCCCGTTCTTCCCTGAGCTTAATATACCTTTTTGAAGGCACGATTTCTTTTATAGCCTCATGGACACTCACATCTGCAATATGGGCACCGTCCACAACAACATCAGGTTCCAGCTTTTCATACTCAAGCCTTATATTATCTGCATTAAGCTCTGTTATATGAATATGAATATTGTTTTTATGGGGATAAGCCTCCTCAATACTTTCATACTCTCCGTATACATCAATAACAACATCAAGACCCGAAAGCTTTTCACAAAGAGAAATGCCTTCTTCAAGTCCCGCAAAAAGCATAACTCTGCTCATACATATACCCCCGATCACTCATTGATCCATTTAAGATATGCGTTTATAAAAAGGTCAAGATTTCCGTCCATAACAGGCTGAACATTTCCCGTTTCAGCTCCTGTTCTGTGGTCCTTTATCATATTGTAAGGGTGGAAAACATAACTTCTTATCTGGCTTCCCCATGCTATGTCCTTTACTTCTCCCCTTATATCTTCAAGCATTTCGCCCTGTTCCTTTAACTTAAGCTCATAAAGCTTTGCCTTAAGCATCTTCATGGCCATGTCCTTGTTCTGGAACTGACTTCTTTCATTCTGACACTGAACCACTATATTTGTAGGGATATGAGTAATTCTTATAGCTGAAGATGTCTTGTTTACATGCTGTCCGCCGGCACCGCTGGCTCTGTAGGTATCTATTCTCAGATCATCGGGATTTATTTCGATTTCAATATCTTCATCAATTTCAGGCATAACATCACAGCTTGCAAATGAAGTATGACGTCTGCCGCTTGAGTCAAAAGGAGAAATTCTTACAAGTCTGTGTATACCCTTTTCACCTTTTAAATATCCATAGGCATTTTCACCTTCCACCATAAATGTAACGGACTTTATACCTGCCTCGTCACCTTCCTGATAGTCCATAAGATCAAAGCCAAAGCCCTGCTTTTCAACCCAGCGGCTGTACATTCTGTAAAGCATTGAGACCCAGTCACAGGCTTCTGTCCCGCCTGCGCCTGAATGAAGTGTAACAATAGCATTGCTGTGGTCATACTGTCCTGTTAAAAGTGTAGAAATTCTTAAATGCTCAAACTCTTCTTCAAACTCTGACCTCAGTTCCTTTGCCTCATCAACAACGGAATCATCATCCATTTCATTACCCATTTCAATAAGAGTCATCAGATCCTCATACTTGCTGTTAAGCTTTTCAAAGCCTTCGATTTTATTTTTCAACTGCTTTGTCTGCTGTAATGTTTTCTGAGCCTTCTCCATATCGTTCCAGAAATCAGGATCGCCTGCTATTTCTTCAAGCTCTGCAACCTTTTCCCTGGCTTCATCTATATTTAAAGAATTTCTAAGCTCCTTAATACTTTCATCATAAGAAGCAAGCTCCGTCGCCATCTGATCCAATTCAAATATCATACAATCACCTTTCCTATTCCTTATAGCAAATATAGGTGTGTCTATGACACACCTATAAATAAAAATTACTCAAATCTTCCGCAGCACTGCTTATACTTCTTTCCGCTGCCGCAAGGACAAGGGTCGTTTCTTCCAACCTTTGGTTCCTTTCTTACTCTTGTAGTGCCCCCTGCACTTTCATCCTTGTTTGTAGATGTAGGCTGTGCAACCTGTTCTCTTTCAAGGCTCTGTTCAGGTGTAACTATTCTGATATGGAACAATGTCTTTACAATATCGTTCTGAATGTTGTTTGAAAGCTCTTCAAACATATCATAGCTTACAAACTGGTATTCAATAAGAGGATCTCTCTGGGCAAGAGCTCTTAACATAATACCCTGACGCATCTGGTCCATATCGTCAATATGAGCCATCCACTTAGTATCAACAACTTTAAGAGTAACAACTCTTTCAAGTTCTCTCATTGTTTCGCTGCCGTACTCAGCTTCCTTTGCATCATACTTTGCAATAGCGTCTACATATACTCTTTCAACAAGCTTATCCTTTGTGATAGTTTTAATATCCTCATCACTTAAAATATACATATCCTCAAAGCCGAAGTATGGTCTTATAAGCTCATTGAATTCTGTCATATCCCAGTCTGTAGGATCATCATCATTAAGGCATATTTTATCGGCACATCTTTCAATAACAGCCTTGATCATATTTAATATCTTATCCTTTAAATCAGCCCCAAGAAGCACTTCTTTTCTCTGTGCATATATGATCTCTCTCTGCTCATTGTTGACCTTATCAAAGTCAAGAAGTCTCTTTCTTGCTGAGAAGTTGTTGCCTTCAACTTTCTTCTGAGCATTTTCAATAGACTTTGTAAGCATTTTAGCTTCAATAGGCTCATCCTCGGGAAGACCTAATTTCTTGATCATATCGGCAGTTTTTTCTGAACCGAAAAGTCTTAACAGATCATCCTCAAGAGATAAGTAGAACTTGGATTCACCGGGGTCACCCTGACGTCCTGAACGACCTCTTAACTGGTTATCTATACGTCTTGACTCATGTCTTTCGGTACCTATGATCTTAAGTCCGCCAAGCTCAACAACGCCTTCTCCAAGCTTGATATCAGTACCTCTACCTGCCATGTTAGTTGCAATTGTAACGGCACCCTTTTCGCCTGCCTTAGCTACGATCTCAGCCTCACGCTTGTGGTTCTTTGCATTGAGGACCTCACACTTGATGCCCTCTCTCTTAAGCATATTTCCAAGCATTTCTGAAATTTCAATATTAACAGTACCTACAAGAACAGGCTGTCCCTTTTCATGAGATTCAACAACTTCTTTTACAACAGCTCTGTACTTAGCAGCCTGTGTCTGATAAACAACATCATTTAAATCTTTTCTTATAACAGGCTCATTTGTAGGTATACATACAACGTCCATACCGTAAATAGCTCTGAATTCTGCTTCTTCAGTCTGTGCAGTACCTGTCATACCTGCCTTCTTTTCATATTTGTTAAAGAAGTTCTGGAATGTAATAGTTGCAAGAGTCTTGCTTTCTCTCTTTACTTCAAGATGCTCTTTAGCCTCGATTGCCTGATGAAGTCCGTCTGAATATCTACGTCCCGGCATCATTCTACCTGTAAATGTATCTACAATTACGATTTCAGGCTCACCCTTGTCATTTTCAGTTACATAGTCCTTATCCTTAAACATGTTGTAGTTAGCCTTTAAGGCATTGTTGATATGGTGCTGTAAAGCCATATTTTCAGGGTCTGAAAGGTTTTCAACATTAAAGAATTTCTCAGCCTTTGCAACACCCTCCTGTGTAAGAGTTGAAGTCTTGCCCTTTTCATCAACAACAAAGTCGCCTTCTTCTTTAAGCTCTTCCCTTACAAGAGGATTCATAGCTTCCTCTTCGTTTAAAATTCTACCCTTTGTAAGAGTCTTAACAAACATATCTGCAAGCTCATAAAGCTTTGTAGACTTGTCTGACTGACCTGATATAATAAGAGGAGTTCTTGCCTCATCAATAAGGATAGAGTCAACCTCATCGATGATTGTATAAGGAAGACCTCTCTGAACAAGATCTCTTTCATAAACTACCATGTTATCTCTCAGATAATCAAAACCCAATTCATTATTTGTGGCATAAGTAATGTCACAGTTATAAGCAGCCTGTCTTTCAGCCTTTTCAAGGTCATGAAGGATAACACCTACACTAAGTCCGAGGAACTGATGTATTTTACCCATTTCCTCCGCATCTCTCTTTGCAAGGTACTCGTTTACTGTAACGATATGCACACCCTTGCCTGCAAGAGCATTAAGATAAGCGGGACATGTAGATACAAGAGTTTTACCTTCACCTGTTTTCATTTCCGCAATACGTCCCTGATGAAGAACGACACCACCTATAAGCTGAACATCAAAATGACGCAGACCAAGCACTCTCTTTGATGCTTCTCTTACAACAGCAAAAGCTTCGGGAAGAATATCATCAAGAGTAGCTCCGTCATTAAGCCTTGCCTTAAATTCATCAGTTTTAGCTCTAAGCTCTTCGTCACTTAAAGCTTCCATTTCAGGCTCAAGTGAATTTATTTTATTAACGACAGGCATTATTTTTTTAATTTCCTTATCGCTGTAAGAGCCAAATACTTTTTCCAAAAAACTCATTTATTACACCTCATATTCTTTTGGGTTTATTTCAATGTTTCAATATTACACTATTTTATATAATAACAGATTTACCCCTCTTTATGCAATAGTAAATTTACAATTTGTTTTAATCTTAATATTTTTGAAATATTATGCTATTAATATCGATCATTTAAAACTTCATTATTTCCATTGTAATACTTATTCCCAATGTTACACTTTCCGTTAATCAAAACAAAACCGCTCCATACAGTTTCAACAACCAAAGAGCGGTATAAAAGCATTTATTTATTATAGTAAAATATACTGATAAACATTATCCAAGTTTTTCTTTAAGCTTTAAAATATTATTTTCTATTTCAGATATAATTTCTCTAAATATTTCATCACTCTGCCCGGTGGGATCGCTTAACCCCCAGTTATCGTCAAAGTCCCTTCCAATATACGGGCACCCAACATCACAGCCCATTGAAATTGCTATGTCCGGATTTGGAATATCTCCGATAAGTTTGGAATATTGCTCTTTTTCCATATCAATTCCATATATTTCTTTCATAAGACGCACAGCATCTTGATTTATTTCAGGTTTTGTTTCAGTTCCCGCAGAATAACTCTCAAAAACATCTGACGCTAAATATCTTCCAAGAGCTTCTGCAATCTGACTGCGGCATGAATTATGAACACATATAAATGCAACTTTCTTTTTTAACATTGCTATACCTCCATATGCAGTAATTTTTCTATATCTTTTGGGTTCAGCACTTTCCCTGAAGAAACAACTGTATCATTTATAACCAGTGCAGGCATACTCATAACTCCATACTCCGTTACTTTCTGTAAATCTGTAATATATTCCGTATCAACCGGCAGATTCATTTCTTTTACTGCTTTTTTCACATTTTCATACATTTCATGACAAGATTTACAGCCTGAGCCAAGTACTTTGATACAGCTGATACTATTTTTTAGCTCTCCGCAGTAATCATTCACAACTTCCGCCACCCCTAACTCCTGACAGCCACAATTACAGGTACAGTCATATTTCTTTTCTTCCTTTTTCTTTTTCCCAAAATTAAATAATACCATAATATGATCCTCCTGAATTCATTTTATTATACAAACAAATACTGAAACATATTAAAAAAGTAACCGACTATAATAATTCCAACTGCGCAAACAGTAACAAATATTCCTAACAGTTTTGGCTTTACTGCTTTCTTAATCATAATTAATGAAGGCAGTGACAGTGTTGTAACTCCCATCATAAAAGACAGTACAACTCCAAGCTGGGCACCTTTTGAGAGAAGTGCTTCCGCAATAGGAATTGTACCAAATATATCTGCATACATTGGTATACCTACAACTGTAGCAATAATAACACCAAAGGGATTTCCTGTTCCAAGAACTTTCACAACAAATTCTTCCGGAATCCAGTTATGAATAAATGCACCGATCCCCACACCTATCAAAACATATGGGGCAACTTTTTTTGCAGTAGATACAACTTGATCCCATGCAAATTTCATTCTGTCTTTAAAATGAAGTTCTTCCTGCGGAACATCAAACACATTCCCATTTTTTATAAATTCCTCTACCTGATTTTCAAGATGCATATTTTCTATCAGTGTTCCCCCTGCCACTGCAATAACGAGTCCAAGCAGAACATACACAACAGCAATTTTACTTCCAAATATACTCATCAACAATACAAGAGAACCAAGGTCAACCATAGGCGATGAAATAAGGAAAGAAAATGTAACACCTAACGGCAATCCTGCACTTGTAAAGCCCATAAACAACGGAATTGATGAACAAGAGCAAAAAGGTGTTACCGTACCCAAAAGAGCTGCTAAAATATTTGCCTTGATACCGTCAAATTTTCCTAAAATCTTTCTTGTTCTCTCCGGTGGGAAATAACTTTGAATGTATGAGATCAGTAATATTAAAACACCTAACAACACCATGATCTTAATTGTATCGTATATAAAAAACTGAATACTGCCGCCGATCCTTCCTGTAATATCCAACCCAAAGGAATTTAATATATTGCCTATAAGACGATTTAACCAGCTCATTCCCAGGACTTCACTCTGAAAGAAGTCCCATGCCGATCTTATTACTTCCATATATAAAGCTCCTTTCATTAAAATAGACATATCGAAATATATCTATATTTTAATCTTTTTATAAGTCGTGGAGGAAAATTTTATTTTTCACAGCACGACTTATTTTCATTTGTACATTTTACTTTTGTAAGCAACTCCAATGCTTCTTTTGCAAATTCGGCACCCTCATGAGAAATTGAATAATATGTCCACTTGCCCTCTCTGCGTCCGGTAACAATTCCCGAATCACATAAAATTTTCATATGATGGGACATAGTAGGCTGTGTCACATTGATTTCCTCATTCAGCTTACATGCACATTTTTCACCCGTAACCAGCAATTTTAAAATTTTAATGCGGTTTTCATCACAAAAAGCTTTAAATACAGTTGCAATCTTCTTTTCCTCAGTATCCAAAAGCCTCACCTCCAATAGATGATCATCTATCTATAGTATACACATCACATAGAGGTTTGTCAATAGGTTTTCATTTTATTATGTTATATATCAAAAAAATTTTTACCGGTTTAAAAAACAAAGGGAATCCCCTCAATTGAGTATTCCCTTAAAGATATAATTATTATAAAGTAAGTGAAGGAGCACTGTATGTTCCGCCCCCAAGCTCACTGTCTAAAAGATAAAGTCCCTTTGGATCTGAACCATAAAGTTCCATCTTCTTAACAAGATCGGAAGCATTTGTCTCTTCCTCACCCTGCTCCTTTACAAACCAGTCAAGGAACTGCATTGTTCTGAAATCCTTTTCAACATAAGCAGCCTCATAAATATTGTTAATAAGTGCAGTAACAAATCTTTCATGTTCAAGACCTGCCTTAAGAGGAGCCATATTATCCTTTAATTCTACATCAGGCTTGTCTATAGCCTCAAGTGTTACCTTAACATCATTATTCTGCATATATTCCATAAACAGCAGTGCATGATCTCTTTCTTCCTGAGCCTGGATCTTATACCAGTTAGCAAAGCCGTCAAGCCCCTGCTCATTGTAGTAATTTGAAAATTCAAGGTAAAGATAGGCAGAATAAAATTCCTTATTCACCTGATTATTTAATAATTCAGCAACTTTTTCATTGATCATTTCACATAACCTCCTCATATTAAATATACAATATTTTTTTGCAAAGCATCTGAGATATCAGACTTCTTTAATACATTATACCATAAAAACCTTTATCAAACAATAATTATTATCTTTAAAATTATTAAGAATTTACCTATATTTCAGTCCAGCATATGAATAAATATCCCGCTTCTGAGCTTTGGCTCAAACCAAGTAGACTTAGGCGGCATTATTTTATTGTCATCTGCAATATTCATAAGCTGATCCATAGTCGTTGGATACATTGAAAAGGCAATTTTCATTTCACCACTGTCAACTCTTTTTTCAAGCTCCTCAAGTCCTCTTATCCCGCCTACAAAGTCAATTCTATTGTCTGTTCTGGGGTCTCCTATTCCGAGCACAGGAGAAAGAAGTTCATTCTGCAGTATAGAAACATCAAGGCAGGCAACACTGTCATTTTCATTTACAATACTGTCTTTTGCCTCAAGAATATACCACTTTCCCTCAAGATACATACCGAATGTATGCATTTTGTCAGGTTTGTAACACCAACCTTCTTTGTATTTGGAAACATTAAATTTTTTGCTTAATTCATTTATAAATTCTTCACTGCCATATCCGTTTAAGTCCTTTACAACTCTGTTGTAATCCATAATATGAAGCTGATTATCAGGGAAAATTACAGAGAGATAATAATTAAATTCTTCCTCTCCGCTATAATTTGGCTTTTCTGCCCTTCTTTTTAAGCCTACTTTCACAGCAGAAGCATTTCTGTGGTGCCCGTCTGCAATATACAGAGCAGGGACAGACTTAAATTCATCTATAATACAGTTAATAACAGTCTCATCATCTATTACCCATACAGTATGGCTTATTCCGTCATCAGAGGTAAAGTCATATACAGGCTCCTTTTTGACCCATTCATTTATAATGCTGTCAATGGAAGGCTTGTTTCTGTAAGTAAGGAATATAGGTCCCGTATTTGCATTGCATGTGTCTACATGACGTATCCTGTCCTCTTCCTTATCGGCTCTTGTAAGTTCATGTTTTTTTATTTTGTTTTCAATATATTCATCTATTGAAGTGCAGGCAGCAATACCAGTCTGACTTTTGCCGTTCATAGTTAATCTGTAAATATAAAGCACAGGCTTTTCATCCTGAATATATATACCCTTTTCGATCATGGAACTTAAATTTTCTTTAGCCTTTTCATAAACTTCATCTGAATAGTGGTCAATACTTTCAGGCAAGTCTATTTCAGCCTTATCCACATGAAGAAATGAGTATGGATTTCCCTTTACCATTTCCCTTGCTTCTTCCGAAGTCATTACATCATATGGAAGAGCAGCCACTTTTTCACAAAGCTCTGCTGTGGGTCTGTATCCTTTAAAAGGTCTTACAACTGACATAATATCACCTTCTTGTCTTTTTTGTCTATTATACTATTTTATTAAAACAGGGTCAATAAATTTTATAATAAAAAAAGAGCTGAAATCACAAAAGTATTTCAGCCCCATGTAATTATAAATTTCAATTTAACGCACTGTGCAAATTTTTTAGAGTAACTAAAACCCCACCCATGCCCCGCCGCCGTCGAGCGTAGCGAAGCTGGCGATAGCGGGGACTGAACACCCCTTTGTGCTCATCATCCAAATCCAGCAAAAACCTTTCAGGCACAAAGGTCGATAAGGGGGTGTGGGGAATATCGAAAATTCCCCTTGCTTTTGGTACTTTTCCGGAAAAGTACATAAAACTTTGACTTACTTTTCAAAAGTAAGAACTATTACAAATTCTTCTTTATTTTTTCAACAATTTCCGTAACCTTTTCAGCCTCAGCCTCAATTCCGCCGAACTTAATATCCACACTGTCATTATTAAATCTCGGCAGTACATGAATATGGAAATGGAAAACAGTCTGACCTGCAGCCTCTCCGTTATTCTGAATAACATTTACGCCGTCACAGTTTGTTGCTTTTTTGACTGCTCCCGCAATTTTCTTTGCTGTTGCAAAGCCCTTTGCAGTAAGCTCTTCAGGCATTTCAAAAATATCAGCATAATGATGCTTGCATATAACAAGGCTGTGTCCTATATTGCCCGGATTTGCATCAAATATTACCTTGAAATCATTATCCTCATACAATGTAGTTGAAGGTATTTCCCCATTAGCTATTTTACAAAAAATACAATCCATTTCAATTCCTCCTTACTGATTAAGCAGCACTTTCATCTTCAAAAAATCTCTTATGCCATATAAGGAACATATAAACAGTCCATATTTTACGGCTGTAGTCTCCCCTGCCTGCTTTATGGTCATCAAGATACTTCATTATTTTATCTGTATTAAAATACTTTGCAGCAGCCTCGGAAGTAAAAGCCTCTTTAATTATATTATAATACTTGTCCTCCTTAAGCCAAACTCTTATAGGCACAGGGAAACCAAGTTTTTTCTTTATTGCTGTTGCCTCAGGCAGATATTTCTTACTTGCCATTCTGAAAACATACTTTGTAGCTCTTCTGTTTACTCTGTAATCCGTAGGCAGCTTTCTTGCCACATTAAATACTTCCTTGTCAAGGAAAGGCACTCTTACCTCAAGAGAATTAGCCATACTCATTTTATCAGCCTTTAGGAGAATATCTCCCACCATCCATAAGTTAAGATCAATAAACTGCATTTTAGTTACATCGTCAAGGTCCTTGCAAAAGTCATAATAAGGCTTTGTTATTTCAGTATGGTCATATTTGCCTGTCGGATTTTTAAGTATTTCTTCTCTTTCCTTCTTGCTGAACATCTGATTACCGTTGCCGTAAAATCTTTCCTCTACGTCAAGAGCAGCTCTTCTGAAATAGTTCTTGCCTTTAAAATTAAAAGGAATAGCACCCGTGATCTTTGCAAGAGCCTTTCTCACAGGCTTAGGGAATATTTTCATAGGTGCAAGAGCCATAGGCTCCTCATAAATATTGTAGCCTCCAAAGAACTCATCGGCACCTTCACCTGACAGTGCAACCTTGACCTTTTCCCTTGCAAGCTTACTTACAAAATAAAGGGCAACCGCACTTGGGTCTGCAAGAGGCTCGTCCATGTGATACTGTACCTTGGGCAGGCTTTCCCAGTATTCATCGGTAGATATTATCTTTGAGTTACTTTCTATTCCCACATATTTAGAAAGCTCCTGAGCATAGCCTATTTCATTGTACTTTTCATAGTCAAAACCTACAGTAAAAGTCTTTCCGCTTTCCTTATCCATACCGTTCCTGAATGTTGCCGCAACAAAACTTGAATCAACACCGCTTGAAAGGAAGGAACCAACCTCAACATCACTGACAACAGTATGCATACCTACAGACTCAAGCATAACATCTTCTACTTCCTGTATTGCATCCTGTAACTTTTTGCCATTTACAGGGTCAGCCACAATATCCTTTTCAGGCTCAAACTCAGGCTGCCAGTAACGCTTGATATCAAGCTTGCCGTCCTCAAAAACCATGTAATGAGCAGGCTTAAGCTTGTACACACCCTTGAAAAATGTTTCGTCAAGTACAGAATACTGAAATGTAAGATAGTTTTCAAGAGCAAGTGTATTGACTTCCTTTTTAAACTTAGGATATGGCAGAAAACTCTTTATTTCAGAACCGAATAAAAGTTCTCCGTCAACCTGAGCATAGTAATAAGGCTTAATGCCAAAATAATCTCTGGCAGCAAAAAGCTTTTTCTTATTCATATCATATATTGTAAAGGCAAACATACCTCTTAAATCATTGAGCATATCCTCGCCCTTTTCCTCATAAAGGTGAACAAGGACTTCTGTATCTGCATGAGTATAAAATGTATGTCCCTTTATTATCAGATCTTCCTTTAAAGTCTGATAGTTATAAATTTCACCATTAAACACAATAACAATTGATCTGTCCTCATTGTAAATAGGCTGTGAACCGTCCTCAAGACCTATAATACTCAGACGTCTGAATCCAAATGTCACATTTTCATCGGAATGCACACCGCCGCTGTCGGGACCTCTGTGTACAATTCTGTCCATCATTTTTTCAATAACCTGTTCTCTATTTTCAAGGTTTCCCGTAAAACCACAAAAACCGCACATATATTTCGCCTCCACATATAGATAATTTAATTATATATCAATCAAGCCCAATAGTCAATTTTTTATTCAATTCGTCAAAAGCTTTACACCCTGTACAGCTCATCAGCCCCAGGCTCTTCAAGTTCATATCTTTCCCCGTTTCTCACAACATATCTGCCCTTTTCAGTAATTTTTCCGATCACGGCAGCATTAATGCCCTCATCTTTAAGAGCTCTGACCATTTCCTCGCCCTTTTCACATACAATAAGCATAGAACCGCTTGAAATAAGCCTTAAATGATCCACTCCAAGCTCACTGCATATAATTTTTGTTTCCTCTTTCACAGGTATGCTGTCACAATAAACTTCCACACCAAGTCCCCCACAGTCAGCCACTTCCCAGCAGGCACCGAGTATGCCTCCCTCTGTCACATCGTGCATAGCATGGGCACCGGCTCTGGCAGCAATTTTCCCTTCTTTTATAACAGAAAGATTTTCACTGAACTTCTTTGCATTTTCAATAACTGACTTGTCCACATTTTTAAGCTTATCCGCCTTATCACTTGCAAAAATAGCAGTGCCCTCCATAGCAGCATATTTTGTCATTACCACACTGTCACCTATCTTTGCCCCTCCAGAAGGTATAAGCTTTTTTGTCTTTCCTATTACAGTACAGCTTAAAACAGGCTTATTAACGGCATCGGTTATTTCAGTATGTCCGCCAAGTATAACGACATTTACCTTTTCAGCCTCAACATATAAATCAGTTACTATTTTTGAAATTTCATTTTCTGTTACTGAAGGCGGAAAAAGAGCAGTGACCATAATTCCCACAGGCTCACCGCCGCTTGAAGCAATGTCATTTGTATTTATGTGTATTGCAAGCTTTCCGATGTTTTCCACAGCTCCCGTAATAGGGTCAGTGGATAAAAGACATATGTTATCTCCCATATTAAGAGCAGAGCAGTCCTCACCTATTGAAGGCTTTAATATGACCTCGCTTCTTTCCACACTGTGTTTATTTATAGGCTCAATAACAATTTTATCAAGCAAGCTGTTAGGCAGTTTACCTATTTTCATAATATTATCCTCTTTCCCATATCTATATATCCGTATTTTTCAAGTCCAAGCAATTTTGCAGGGTTTTCGGCAGCCATTTTCACAGCAGCCTTATATCCCGTAATTTCAGCCATATTTTTTACGGCTTTTTTCATTGTAAGTATACTTCCAGCAAGGCGGCCGCTGCCATCTCTTACAGAACTGTCATCAACCATAACCTCTTTACCGCAGAAAACATACTTTCCCTTTTCACATCCCATAGCCTCCATAGCATCCGTAACAAGTATTATTTTATCTTTTTTAAGTCTTGTTATAAGGTCAGCACAGGGCTTTGACAAATGTACAAAATCACATATTACTTCCACAAAATTATTATCCAGCAGTCCTGCTCCCGTAACACCTGTTTCTCTGTGATGAAGAGGTGACATTGCATTAAAGAGGTGAGTATATGAAGATGCTCCCGCCCCGGTCAGCCTTTTGCAGTCCTCATATGTTCCCCCGCTGTGACCTATTGAAATATAATCACCGTTTTCTGTTACATATTTACAGAATTCCTCTGCCCCTTCACACTCGGGAGCTATTGTAAATCTTATTTTCAGATCGCCCATTATTTCCTTTAAATCATCATAAAGCTTAGTGTCACAGGAAGTAATAAACTTATCCTCCATAATGCCCTTGTATTTATGAGAAATAAAAGGTCCTTCAATATGTATTCCTACAATTTCGGCATAATCTCTGTTTTTTGAGGCAGCTCTGACCTCTTTGGCACAGCACAGTATTTTGCTGTATGACTTTGCAACAGTCGTAGGCATATAAGCCCCTACATTGTCCTCATAAAGTCTTTTGCTCAGATACATGATCTCACTTCTTACTGCATTCATTATATCCACACCGTAGCCACCATGAATGTGTATATCTGTAAAGGGCGGCAAAACAGGCTCACCTCTGCCCTCACCCTTTATATTCAATGACGTAACAATTCCATTTTCGGTTTCTATATCTCCAAGCACAGTATTATAATTTCTATCTAAAAAGGTCACATTTCTGTACACCATAAGCAGCCCTCACTAATTCATTAATGTTTAATTATAACACTATTTCCGGCATATTTAAAGAATTTTTTTATATATTACTGAATTTTTCATAATAAAAACAGGGTATTCATAAATCAGCTTATGAACCCCCTGCATTTTTAAACCAATACTGTCAACTTAAAGAATTAGAATAAACCTAACTGTTCAAAAAGGCGATGTGCCCGCCCTCTTGGCTCCCTTGTCTAAAGGGAGCTGGCTGTTCAAATCAGTGAAGCGGATTTGAACAGACTGAGGGATTTTCTTTCCTAACTGCTTCAACATAGCAAATGCTTGCATTTGCGTATCATTAATTTTTCTTAAATTGACAGTATTGCATTTTTAAACGGTAGCTTTTTCTCTTCCAAGCTCTTTAAGTACAGGTATCTGTATAACAACAGCCAGCATAAATGTAAATATATCGGAAATCATCTGACACATTTCAAGTCCCGTGATGCCTAAAATCAAAGGAAGCACTATAACCAGCGGTATAAATATAAGCCCCTGTCTTGATACAGCCAGTATAGATGCTCTTACAGGCTTTCTTATAGTCTGAAGAAGCATATTTGAAAGTACAATAAAGCTGTTTAAAGGAAGTGCAACACACTGGAATCTCAGAGCTGCCGCAGCTATCTTACCGACCTCCGGTCCGTTTCCGAATGTGTCAACAAGCCGGGGAGCAAAAATAATGCCTAAAACACCTGCTATAAGCAAAAATACAAAAGCAAATTTAACACAGAACCAGAAAGCTCTTAAAACTCTCTTTGTAAGTCCTGCTCCGTAATTAAATCCGCACACAGGCTGAAATCCCTGCCCGAAACCTATTATTGTTGAATTTGCAAACATTGAAATTCTTGACACAACAGCCATTGCAGCAATAGCGACCTCACCATAGGGTTTTGCGGCAAAGTTAAGACATATTGTAGCTATACTTGCTATACCCTGTCTGCAGAGAGAAGGGGAGCCTCCCGCAACAATTTCCTTATAGAAATAAAGGGACGGCTTAAAATTCCTGAATTTTATATTTATAGCATCACTTCTGTACAGTCCCACAAGAAGAAGGACAAAGCTTACAAACTGACTTACGATGGTTGCAAGAGCAGCACCTGTTACACCCATATCAAATATAAATATAAGTATAGGATCAAGTACAATATTTAAAACTGCACCGCTTGTAATTCCTATCATAGAAAAAAATGCAGAACCCTGAAATCTCAGCTGATTGTTAAGTACAAGAGCACCTATCATATAGGGTGAGCCAATGAGGATAAGCCTCATATATTCCATTGCCTTAGGCAGAATAAGCTCCGTAGAACCTAACGCCCACGCAAGAGGCTCAAGAAATATAAGTCCCAGAGCCATAAGTACAAAACCTATAATTATTGCCGTAAAAAATCCTGTACTTGCCATTGTTTCCGCAAGGTCACGTTCCCTGCTGCCAAGCTTTCTTGATATGTAATTGCTGCATCCGTGCCCAAAGAAAAAACCGATTGCCTGTATAATAGCCATAAGAGGGAAAACAACACCTACAGCACCTGTTGCAATAACGCTGTCATCGGTCTGTCCCAGAAAAAACGTATCGGCCATATTGTAAAAGGATGAAACAAGCATGCTTATTATGGTGGGTACAGCAAGCTTGCACACAAGTTTTTCAACAGGTGTTTCTGTCATCCATACAAGTCTTTCTTCGGCAGTCATTTGTTTGGCCATATTCCTTCCTCCTCTGCTTTTAACAAAAAATCAGCCTTAACCGATTTCCAAAAGACAAAAGGGCAGTGCAATATGCACCGCCCCCAATAAATACATAATTAAAAACTATTTAATAAGTCCCATTGTGCTTTTAACACCGCTTATTCTATATCCATTACAATAGGCAGTATCATAGGACTTCTCTTTGTTTTCTGCCACAAATAGTCTCTGAGTGTATCTTTTATAAGTGTCTTTATATAAGCCCACTCATTTATATTCTTTCTTTCGCATTTAGCCAGTGCCTCATTTACAACAGCTTTCGCTTCATCCATAAGTTCTTCGCTTTCTCTTACATAAACGAAGCCTCTGGATATAATATCGGGACCGCTTAAAATTTCACCTGTATACTTATCCATTGCAACAACAACGATCATAAGACCATCCTGTGAAAGATGACGTCTGTCTCTCAAAACAATGTTACCAACATCACCTACGCCAAGTCCGTCAACGAATATCTGACCGCTCGGCACAGCATTGACCGTCTGCTTTGCACTGTTTTTAGTCAGTTCCAGCACATCTCCGTTAGCCATAATGAACACATTGTCCTTATCCATTCCAAGCTCACAGGCAAGGTTTTTATGGCAGCGGAGCATTTTATATTCACCATGGATAGGCATAAGGAATTTAGGCTTCACAAGAGAGTGCATGATTTTGATTTCTTCCTGTCTTGCATGACCTGACACATGTACATCCATAAGTCCGTCATATATAACATCAGCACCCTTTTTAATAAGCTCATTAATAACCTTATAAATATTCTTTTCATTTCCCGGTATAGGAGAAGCAGAAATTATAATTTTATCTGTAGGCTTTACCTCCACCTGTCTGTGTTCACCAAGAGCAATTCTTGAAAGGGCAGCCATAGTTTCTCCCTGAGAGCCGGTCATTATTATAACAAGCTCACCATCTGAATAATTCTTGGTTTCCAGAATATCTATAAGAGTATTTTTAGGGATATCAAGATATCCAAGCTCACCGGCAGTCTTAACAACATTTACCATACTTCTGCCTATAACGGCGACTTTTCTCTTGTGAGAAACGGCAGAATTCACGATCTGCTGTATTCTGTCAATATTAGACGAAAATGTTGCCACCATAATTCTTTTATCTTTACTGTCATCAAATATCTGTTCAATTATTCTGCCCACAGAGCGTTCACTCATTGTATAACCCTGTCTTTCAACATTAGTGCTTTCACACATAAGAAGAAGTACGCCCTTTTTACCAAGCTCAGCAAATCTCTGTAAATCTATCATATCCCCCTGAATAGGAGTAAAGTCTATTTTAAAATCACCTGTGTGTACAACAACACCAACAGGCGTAGTTATTGCAAGGGCAACACTGTCGGCAATTGAATGTGTTGAACGTATAAATTCTACTTTAAAATTGTTTCCGATCTTTATCGTCTCACCGGCATTAACATTATACCTCTGAACACTGTTTAAAATATTGTGTTCCTTAAGCTTTGTTTCCACAAGACCTATAGTAAGCTTGGTTCCGTAAATAGGAACGTTAAGTTCCTTTAAAAAGTAAGGCAAAGAACCAATATGGTCCTCATGTCCGTGAGTAAGGACTACACCGAGAACCTTTTCCCTGTTCTTTACAAGATATGAAAAATCGGGAATAACCAGATCTATACCCAGCATATCATCTTCCGGAAAAGCAACACCACAGTCAACAATTAAAATTTCGTCCTCATACTCAAAGGCTGTAATGTTTTTTCCTACTTCATGAAGCCCGCCCAAAGGTATGACTTTAAGCTTTGAACCAGCCTTTTGATTACTTCTTTTAGCAGGGGTTTTCCTTTCTGCAGGCTTCTTTTCTATATGGTTGCTGTCGATTGATGCCGACTCTGCACTTTCAGAAGCACGCTTTGTATTCCTTCTTAAATTTCTAGTATACAAAAAATTCCACCTCCGTATTTTTTTACATATTTATTTTTGTATAACATATTTTTTCGCACAACAATAACAAGACCCTTGGTCTTGTTCCAGACTTTCAATAAAATAATTTTTCTAAAAATTGTAGTTTTTGAACAGCTAACTTGCAATTAGTGTCGCAGACTTTAATCCGCAGGCGGAAATCGCATTTTCGCCGAGGACAGGAACTTTTCTGTAATTTTGACGTTTTTAACGCCAAAATTGCGGAAAACTTGATGGTTCCGTCCTTAGTAAACTGAAAGAAATGCATGCATTTCTTTCAAGGCTGTCGACTTTTCGACAGCCTCTAACAAGACCCTTGGTCTTGTTCCATAAATCAAATAATGATTCTGTATTCGGCGTGATATATCATAATAAAACAGCAACAAAAGAAAAGCTGACAATTCAGCCTGTACACGATTATAAAAAATATACCACACCATTATAAACATTATAAAAATAATATTACAGACAAAACCTGTATAACCTTTATATTTAATATAACCCGTTCCAAGTCAAAGCATACAAGTTACATCTGCATAAATTTAATTATATTTTCAAATTAAAATTTCATTTCGTATTCGGAATCTTCATCCTGCAGTAAAAGCAAAACCTTTTTGTACTCATTATCATCCTCTACAGGCTCATAAGTACACTCATTTTCACTTACATTAATTTCCTTAAAAATAAAGGCTTCAGGTTCATCCTTGTCAAAATCTTCGGTCTTCACAAGCAAAAGGTATCTCTGCTTTCCCACATCAATACCGTCAATAACAAAAAACTCGGTTTCGTTGCCCTCATCATCTGTCATTGCAACAACTTCATAAGTTTCTTCCTGGTCTCCGAACAAATTCAATTCATCAATATTTAACTTATCGTCACTCATTTTTTACTCCTCATTCTTTTGGTTTTGAGTCGAGATATCCCTGCAAAATAAAAACAGCAGCCATTTTATCAATAACCTGTTTTCTTTTCGCTCTTGATAAATCAGCTTCAAGAAGGCTTCTTTCAGCACCTACAGTAGACAGCCTTTCATCCCATAATACAACAGGCAGCATTATCTCTCTTTCAATGCGTCTTTTAAATGCCTCAGTTTTCTCAACTCTTTCACCTAAAGTATTATTCATATTTTTAGGGTATCCCAGTACAATTTTCTCCACCTGATACTCTTCACAAATAGTTTTTAAACGTTCAATACTCTTTTTTAAATTATTTTCTTCGGTTCTTCTTATAATTTCTACTCCCTGAGCAGTCCAGCCAAAAGGATCACTTACAGCAACACCGATTGTCTTCATACCGAAATCCAGACCTAGTATACGCATACATACTCCAAATTATTATTCATCACAATTTAAATTAAAACTATAAATTATTTTCTATATAATAATTTACAATTTCCTCAAGAAGTTCATCCTGTTCAATTCTGGACATTTTCTTTCTGGCATCCTTATAGCTTGTAATATAAGTAGGATCACCTGAAATAATATATCCGACGATCTGATTTACAGGATTATATCCCTTTTCTTTCATTGCCTCATAAGCCTCAGCAATAACTCTGTTAATGGCAGACTTCTCCACAGTTTCGTCGCTTATAACCACATCTTTTAAAGCATCCTTAAGATTGCTGATTTTCTGAGTTTCTGAAAAATTTCTGTTCATATATTCCCCTCCTGATCTTGATTATATCAGACTTACTCTGAAATAACCAAAGCGAATTTATTGTCACGTTCAATACTACTCATTTTTATTCTACTACACATTACCATTTTTTGCAAATTAAATATTTATTAACATTAATCCAAATCCGACAGGATTTTAATCTTTATATTAAGCAAATTAAGCAAATATTCTACTCATTTCCGCTATGTAGAATATCATCAAATGTTATCTGAGCAAAATCCTCACAGTTATTTGCAAGCCTTTCTTCCTTTTCTTCATAGGCTTTATGAAAGCTTAAATAAAAATCTATGCAATAATAAATAATGAGAATAACTGCAACCGCCTTGCCGCAGAAGCCATAATAAATATTTGCTATATATTCAACAAAGGGCTGGAACACAATAAAGGTCATTATCGCCATTACTCCCCAGCATATTGTGCTTTCAAGACATATTACACCTTTAAAATTAAACTTTTTATTATTATAGTTCCACCAGAAGTAACCGAATATTTTTGTCATAAGCAGTGCAACTGCAATTTCAAGAACTGTTGCCGCTGCAGCACCTATTATAAAGAGCAGAATTTTATTTCCTGCAAAGGGCTTAAACAAAAAGTAAGCTCCCAGAGCACCCACACCGTAAACTGTACATAAAGGACCTCTTACAAATCCTCTGTTTACAGGCTTTTT
The DNA here is from genome assembly GCA_904395805.1 of Candidatus Gallispira edinburgensis. Lineage (GTDB taxonomy): Bacteria > Bacillota > Clostridia > Lachnospirales > CAG-274 > Gallispira > Gallispira edinburgensis. The sequence continues at coordinate 56,413 of CAJFNV010000007.1, forward strand.
CTCGGTAACACTCATAACAATACATTCAAATATCCATCCCATGAAGCTATATATAAAAAAGCAGTTAATAAAATAAAAAATATCCATGCCGGTAATATTGTAAAACAACAGGGACATAAAGTCACCCCTTTTTTTCTTCACAACCTATGCTCTTACATTGTACATGTTACCATACTTTTATTATAAAAGCAACAATATTTCATAACTTGTAACATACTTGAAATTATTTCCTTTACACTGTTATGCTATGTTATTTTTATTTAACAAAATTATATTGAGCGGTTTATTTTTAAATATAAAGCTAAAAATAAATGTAACCTTTATTTTTACGGGAGGATCATTATGATAACAATGACAGGTATGTGGATGTATATATGGCTTGCAGCAGGATTTGTATTTCTTATAAAAGGTGCTGATTTTTTTGTTGACGGCAGCAGTTCAATTGCAAAGTTTTTCAATATACCAAGGGTAATTATAGGTCTTACAATAGTAGCCATGGGAACTTCTGCCCCTGAAACTGCCGTAAGCATTTCCGCAGCTCTTAAAGGTGCCAATGAAATTGCGGTAAGCAATGTTGTGGGTTCAAACTTTTTTAATCTCCTTGCCGCAGTTGGTATATGTGCCATCATTAAACCTGTTAAAATTACAGGTTCTATTTTAAAAAGAGATTTTCCCTGCTCTGTTATATCAACTCTTCTTCTCCTTCTGTTTCTTGCTGCAGGATATATTTTCACAGGTTCTCCTTCACTTACAGTATCTGCAGGCATTATTATGCTTATAGTCTTTGTATCATATATGATCATGCTTGTCAGATCAGCCCTTGCAGAAATCCCTCTCGGAAAAAAAGTACAGGAAGAGGATATAAAAAGCCGTCCTCTTCCCATAAGTATAATACTTATAATAACAGGTCTTGCCGGCGTTATAGCAGGCGGCGACTTGGTTGTAGACAGTGCATCTGCCATAGCTTCCCGTTTTGGTATGAGTGACACTCTCATAGGTCTTACAATAGTTGCAATAGGCACTTCACTCCCCGAGCTTGTCACAAGCATTGCAGCAGCCGGAAAGGGAGAAGCAGATATGGCTCTGGGTAATGTAATAGGCTCAAATATATTCAATATACTTTTTGTCCTTGGGCTTTCATCAGCAGTTCACAGCATAACCGTAAATTTTGATGCCGTAAAAGATACGGCACTATTAATACTTGCAAACCTTGTTGTTTTTGCAATAGTTCTTAAAAATAAAAATTATATAAAGCGAAATTACGGCATATTAATGGTCCTCCTGTACATTATATACACCCTATACATTATTTTAAGAAATTATAACATGATACCTTTTTAATATAATTTCACCTGATCTCAGCACACTACAGCAACAAGGACCGTCATATCATCCTTTACACTGCCCCTGTAATTTTCCCCTGCTTTTTCAAGAATACTGTTTACTATATGCTTTGGATTGTTATTCTTTCTGCTCCTTATAACATCAAGAAGCCAGTCCTCACTCCTTATCGCTCCGCCTCTTGAATCAATAACTCCGTCTGTCATCATTACGATTACATCACCCTTTGTGATCTCCCTGTTAAATACTTCTCTGTCCACCTTGCCAAGTATACCTACAGGCAGAGAAGATGAGCGGAGCACCTCAACACTTCTTCCTCTTGCAATAATTGTCGATACTGCACCTATTTTCACAAATTCCGCATTCCCCCTGTACAGATCCACGGTGCATATATCAAGGGTAGAAAAACACTCTTTTCCCTCATCCAGCAGAAGCACGGAATTTATAGCCTCAAGTATTGTTTCCCTTTTAAAGCCTGCCGCTGCAAAATCCTCGTACATTTCAATTGAAGCGGCACTTTCCTCCCTTGCCTCTTCTCCGCTGCCCATACCGTCAGCAAGAGCCATAAGATACTTGCCGCCTTCAAGCTGGAAATATGTATAGCTGTCCCCCGACACTTCACTCCCTTCCCTCTGAACACCGTTAGAATATATATTAAGCCTTAATTTAGGCTTTTCAACGAGATGCAAAACACACTGCTTGTCCTCAATAACGCAGCTTTCATTAATGTTTATAAAATCAATATCAAGTATTTCCCTGAGCCTTGGAATAATGTTTTCGTTACATTTATTGCAGTTATGGCAGTTTTTAAGTGTCAGATATACTTCAAGCCTGTTGTTCATATAAACAGCTATGGCGCTTTTAACCATATTCCCCGTAAACGCCTTATATATCCTTGTACTAAGCTCCCTGTCTATATTCATATTGTTTGTAACATCATTCATAAGCTCCTCAATTACCCGTCCCGCATCAGAGAGCTGCTGTACAGCCAGAAGCTTTACACTTTTTATTCTCTCTCTCCAGAGTTTCTGCTCCTTATACATTTCTATATATCCCTTTGCGGAAGCAACGATTTCAGCCGAATGAGTACAGCTTGCAAGAAACGTATCATTCAGATCATCTTTTAAAACCTCACCTCTTTCCTGCCACCTGCCTATTGCGGAATACAGTGCCTTATATGTATTTACACAGTTTTTCTGCCAGCAGTTTTCAATATTACCGCAGTTCTTGCAGCTTATTTCTGTTATACTGTCAAATATATCACGCCTTTCCTCTTCACTTCCGTCAGGTATAACGGCAGTATATGCCTTTGAACAGCTTTTTGACACTCTTTCAAATGCAGCGGCCACATTTTTCAGCCTTTCCCCCACGATCCTCTGAACCTCTCTTGGATATTCCTCAGTCTGGTTCACATCTACGTCAATAATATTCAGTATACCGATATTTTCACGCAGAATGGCATTGAGAGCAACTGCTAAAACTGCCTCCACCACAGCCATCATTGCAAATGACAATGAAAAATCATAATACATGGAAAATATAAGTCCCCCCGACAGTATAGCAAGACCTGCTGTATATCCCTGCTTGTACTTTTCATTCCCCAGCATATGAAATATGCACATTATTACAAGAGCTATAATATATCTTGAAACATACATCCTGTCCGAAACCGTAATAAGCCCCAGTATCGACGAAACAACTATTGTATAAAACCCCGATTTATAGCAGAAAACCGATGCATAGCCTATTATTATAGGATTTACTACCCCGAAAAGCTCAAGCCTGCCAAGCATAAAGGCAATAACTCCGTATGTAAGCCTGTAGCTTTTCACCCACTCTTTTATTTTGTTTATCATTTGTTAGCCCTCCTTACATAGGCTTATTATATATCAGCTCTCCTTTCTTATTTGTCGAAGTATTACTGTCATAGAAAAAAATTTTATTTAAAATATTGACAATCTATGAGTTTGAATTTATATTTAAACTACAACAGGTTAAACTAAAACCATAGATCCAAAATTTAAACCGGGGAGATTTTTATATGAAAATATTATATGAAGACAAGTATATTTTAACAGCATTTAAAGAGGCAGGCGTGCCTTCACAGAATGACACAAGCGGTCACAAAAGCCTTCTTGAAGAAGTAAGGGAATATATTCATCAGACTCCCTATATTATAACCCGCCTTGACAGACCTGTAAAAGGGCTCGTTCTCTTTGCCAAAGACAAGCAGACAGCCGATAAGCTTACACAAATGCTTCTGGAACACAAAATAACAAAAATATATCACGCAATTGTATGCGGAAAGGTTGAAGAAAGGGGACACATAGAAACATATCTTATGAAGGACAGCAGACTTAACATTTCAAAAACGGTAAATAAGGGCAACACGGGAGCAAAGCTTGCAATTCTTGACTACACCCTTCTGGAACAAAAGGACAATATGTCAAAAGTGGAAATCAGTCTTGTAACGGGACGTCACCACCAGATAAGGGCACAGTTTGCCTCTATAGGTGCTCCTCTTTACGGTGACGTTAAATATAACAAGGACTTTAAGCACAAAAGAAATGTTACACCTGCACTTTGTGCCTGCAAATTGAGCTTCATCCATCCCTTTACAGGGGAAACCGTAAATATTGAAACAGACGATGATCTTACATTTTAATAAGGAGAAAAATAATGGAATACATTTACACATATGACTCTCCCCTTGGTATAATAACTATGGCAGGAGAAAACGACTCACTTACAGGACTATGGATAGAAGGACAGAAATACTTTGCATCTTCACTGAAATCAGATTTCAAAGAAAGACTTCTGCCTGTATTTGAAAATACTATAAATTGGCTTGATATATATTTCGGTGGATATGCTCCAAATTTTACCCCCTCTCTTAAACTAAAGGGAACACCATTTCAGATTCTCGTATGGGAAATACTTCTTAAAATTCCCTATGGAGAAACTGTTACATATAAAGATATTGCCCATGAAATTGCAAATGAAAAAGGCATAGAAAAAATGTCGGCTCAGGCAGTAGGCGGAGCAGTAGGACACAATCCTATTTCTATAATTGTCCCCTGCCACAGAGTTGTAGGCAGTAACGGCAGCCTTACAGGCTATGCAGGAGGAATTGACAAAAAGCTTAAGCTTCTCACTCTTGAAAAAGCTGATGTAAGCAGTTTGTTTGTACCGAAGAAAGGAAGTGCTCTTTAATATGAAACCTTCAAATTTAAGTATAATAAATAAGTCCTTTGAAAAACAGGCGAAAAATTTTGAAAGCTCTTCTATGAATTTTTCAAATGAAGATTATATCAACTATGTAATTTCAGCAGTAACTCCCAACCCTTCCGATACTATGCTTGAAGTGGCCGCAGGCACCTGTGCAGTTGGACGCTCCTTTTCCCCTTACTTAAAAAATGTTGTTTGCCTTGATGCAACAACGGCTATGCTTGAAACAGGTAAAAAAGAAGCTCACAAAAAACATATAGACAATATTATGTTTGTCAAAGGCTTTGCTGAGGACCTTCCCTTTCTTTCCGAAAGCTTTGACATAGTTATATCCCGTCTTGCTTTTCACCACTTTACGGATATTCACCGCCCCTTTAAGGAAATGGTGCGTGTACTTAAACCTTCGGGAAAGCTTGTACTCATAGATATGGAAGCTCCTGAAGAAAACCTTCGTAAACAAAGGGATAGTATAGAAACTCTCCGTGATCCCTCACATATACATAATTTAAGCAGTGATGAAATAGCAGACCTGTTTTATGAAAATTCCCTTAAAATTACGTTTTCTGACAAAAAAACGATCCCTGTATCTCTTGATTCATGGCTTTCTCTTACAAAAACACCTCAATCAATAAGAGAAAAAATAACAACACTTATGATCGATGAAATACAGGGAAAATCAAAAACAGGCTTTGCTCCTTACCTGAAAGAAAAAAATATTTTCTTTGACCAGAACTGGCTCCTTACAATAGGTAAAAAGCCTGATAATAACTAAAATCAACCGTTTCGGTGGCTAATGGATTCCATTTATCCATAAACTAAATTCCTGTTTAACGCACCAACCAAAACAATTTTCTCAACTAACTTCCCCAACAACTTCCCCCGCCTAGCCGCATCGTGGCGTTAAGGGCGGGTATCCCCTTTGGACAACAAAAACTAAAAACAGCTAAGAATTTCCGTGTCCAAAGGTCGTTGGAGGGTGCGGGAACTATCGAAAAGTTCCCGCATCTTTGGTACTTTCTTCAAGAAAGTACATAAAGATTTGACTTACTTTATAAAAGTAAAATAATTAAATAAATTCCTGTTACCGAACCACCAACCAATATATGGTCAATTATCAATCGCCCAAATTCTTACGCTAGATTCCCATTTCTTGCTTTTCTTCCAATAAAAAACAGACAGCCCAAAAGAGCCGCCCGTTTTACATATATCACATATTGATTTTATCAGTTCAGAAGCATTCTGTCATTGCTCATTTCCTCACCGCTAGCCTGTTCAAACATAGCAAGAAGATCGGGCACATCAAGCTTTTCCTTTTCCTCACCTGAAATATCCAGTATTATCTGCCCCTTGTGAAGCATTATAAGCCTGTTGCCTATCCTTAAAGCATCCCTCATATTGTGAGTTACCATAAGGGCAGTAAGATTGTTTTCGCCTACTATCTTAACTGTAAGCTCAAGAACCTTCTTTGCAGTCTTAGGATCAAGAGCAGCAGTATGCTCGTCCAGAAGAAGAAGCTTGGGATGGTGGAATGTAGCCATAAGTAGAGTAAGAGCCTGTCTTTGTCCTCCTGACAGATACCTTGTCTTGTCCTTTAATCTTTTGTCAAGTCCAAGGTCAAGCTCCGCAAGCATTCTCTTGTAAAGCTCCTTTTCCTTGTTTGTAATACCAAGCCTCAGAGTTCTTGTCTTGCCCCTTCTGTAGGCAATAGCAAGATTTTCCTCTATTGTCAAGTCGGAAGCGGTACCCATTCTTGTATCCTGAAAAACTCTTCCGATGTATTTTGCTCTTTTGTGTTCCGGTGCCTTTGTCAGGTCAACATTGTCGATCAGTATTTTACCGCTTGTGATCATATTGGAACCTGATATTGCATTAAGCATTGTAGACTTTCCCGCACCGTTGCCCCCTATAATGGTAATAAAGTCACCTTCATTTACATTAAGGTCAATACCGTGGAGAACATGCTTTTCGTTAACAGTTCCCACTTCAAATTTCTGATGTACATTTTCAAGCTTAAGCATTTGTACTGCCTCCCCTCTTTACAGAATTTCTTAAATTCTTTACAGCAATATTTCTCACAGTAGGGAAGCACAACGCAACAGCCAGCAGAATTGAACTTATAAGCTTCATATCGTCGGCTCTCAGTCCAAGTCTTAAAACTATAGCAATTATAATTCTGTATAAAACAGAACCAAGTGCAACAGCTATAAGAGAACGAAGAATAGTTCTGCTGCCGAAAACGACCTCACCAATAATAACAGAAGCAAGTCCTATAACAATAGTACCTACACCCATCTGTATATCGGCAAAACTGTTATACTGTGCAACAAGGGAGGCTGAAAGAGCAATAAGACCGTTACCCAGCATAATACCCAGAATTGTGGCATTATCAGTATTTACGCCGTTAGCTCTTATCATATTTTTATTGTTACCTGTAGCTCTTAAAGAATATCCTATTTCAGTAGAGAAAAACCACCAGAGGAAAAGAATTACAACAACAGTAAGCACAAGTCCCGCAACAATTGCGGCATTATTTTTATTAAGTCCCGTATTTTCAAGCATTGTAATAATTGATGTTTCTCTCAAAAGAGGAATATTTGACTTACCCATAACTCTCAGGTTTATTGACCATAAACCTGTCATAGTAAGAATACCTGCAAGAAGTGCCGGTATTTTAAGTTTTGTATGTAAAAGACCAGTACACAGACCTGCAAGAAGTCCGCCCACAAGGGCAAATAATGTTGACACAAAGGGATTAAAACCCGATGTAATAAGCTTACATGTAATGCCTGCACCAAGGGTAAAACATCCCTCAGCAGTCAGATCTGCTATATCAAGTATTCTGTAGGTTATATAAACACCTATTGCCATAACTGCCCAAAGCAAGCCCTGAGCAATAGCGCCGATTAAAAATTCCATTTTATTTTTTACTCCTTTTACTATCTATTTACAAAATGGCAATTACACATATTGCCATTTTGTAAATACAGGGGTGCTTTATACCAATATCATTAACTTAACACTTTCTCCAATAAAGGAAATAGCTTCTAAGGCGGCGTGCCCGCCCTCTTGGCTCCTTTGTAAGGGAGCTGTCAGCTCTGCTGACTGAGGGTTTTCTCCTTAAGTTAATGACATTGACCTTACTCGCACCCCTACAGCACTAAATTTCTATACAACTCAAATTATTCAGCATCTGTGTTACTTGTATTCACAACAGTTGCTTCAGCCTTTATATCATCAGGAATTGTTATTCCAAGCTCAGCTGCCGCAGTTTCATTTACAACAAGCTCGGGATTTTCGGCATATCTTATAGGCATTGTCTTAATATCGGCGCCTTCAATTATTTCAACTGCCATTTCTCCTGTAATGTGTCCAAGGTCAGTATAGTCAATAGCAACAGAAGCAAGTCCGCCGCCCTCAACCATGCCTGACTCACCTACAATTACAGGAAGTCCCGCAGGATTTGTAATACTTGATACAAGTGGCATACTTGAAGCAAAAACATTATCTGTAGGAATATATACGGCATCACATGTACCTATAACAGACTGTGTAACCTGAGCAACATCATTTGTTGATGTTACAGTCTTTCTTTCGGTTTCAAGCCCAAGCTCTTTAGCAGCTGCTTCAGCTGTATCAGCCTGTATAACTGAATTCTGCTCACCTGAACAGTACATAATTGTTACCTTCTTTGCATCAGGCAATATCTTTGTCAGAAGCTCAAACTGTTCCTTAACAGGAGTAAGGTCAGATGTACCTGATACATTACAGTTAGGCAGTTCATTCTTATCAACAAGACCTGATTGTGCAGGGTCTGTAACAGAAGTTATAAGGATAGGTATATCCTTTGTTTCAGTAGCTATAGCCTGAGCAGAAGGTGTAGCAATAGCAAGAATAAGGTCCTTGCCGTCTGATACAAACTTCTGTGAAATAGTCTTTAAGTTGGACTGGTCGCCCTGAGCATTCTGAAGTTCTATATTAATATTTTCACCGTCAGTATATCCTGCCTCAGCAAGAGCAGATATAAATCCCTCTCTTGAAGCATCAAGAGCAGGATGCTCCATAAGCTGAATTATACCGATATCAACAGGTGTGTCCATAGCCGCTGTACTCTCAGCCTGTGTACCTTCGGTATTTCCCTCAGTTCCCTGGTCAGCACTGCTGCCGCAGCCAACAAGCATTATACCTGACATAGCAAGAGCCGCTACCATAGTAAAAAACTTTTTCATTAAAAATTCCTCCTTGTATTTAAACATCGTTTTTATATAACTTTAATTTTACGTTATATTAACACAATTGTCAACAATTTTTAAGTAATTAAGTCTTTTAACTATCATAAAATAGAAAAAAGCAGCTAACGCTCAGCTGCTTTTTCCTAAAGAGAAGGTATTTTTATGGGGTTTACAGTTTAATTTACATATTTGAGGGATGTATAAACTGTAATGTGAAAATATTTAGGGGTTTTCACAGTCATTATTATAGCATCCCGCAACTCATAAGTGTTCACAAACATAAGCCCTTTTTTTATTTTTTTTTGTATAATTTTTTATAAAAACATTATTTTCCATTAAAAATTGTCGTTTTTGCTCCGAAAATTATACATTTTGCTATGTCTCAAGTCCCTCAATGTACTTTATAAGGTTTGTTTCCCCTTCAATTTCAAGACCTTCCTGAAATAATTTTTTATCTTCATCGCTTAAAGATGCAACGGGAGTGGATGTTGTTTCCTTTAAGATCCCCGAATCTCTGTAATATACGGCAACATAGCCGTCATTTTCCTTCAGTATATAGTGCTGAGGGCTGTCCCCTTCTATATTCCTGTTAAAAACAACTCTGTCGGCACTGAATTCGGTCATCTGCCAGTCACTGTAAGCCTGCTGTATTTTTTCTCTGTCCCAGCCATACATGGAACGCTGGGGAATACTCTGCCTTGTTTCAGAAATTCCGTCTGAATAGTTGTATACAAATTCCAGAACGGTTTTTTCACCTATAGTCACATCAGGCTTAGCCTCTGCCATAACGACTTCTCCGCCGTACTCACTGTCCATCTCGCTGTTAAAAGCCATATAATAGCCTGTAAGTCCACCTGCCACAGTAAATACAAGTCCGCACATTACAACAAGAAGTCCTTTAAATAACCTTCTCATATAAATCACCTCAAGGCTATTATTACCTTTATTTCATTTTTTATACAATATTGTAAAAAATTTTGGTTCAACAATTTTGGGTGTGGTTTATTTATTTGCATCTATATTATATCTTCCGTTCAGGCTCCCTTCTAAGACAATGCTGTCAACTTAAATAATTAACATAAACCCAACTGTTCAAAAGGGCGGCGTGCCCGCCCCCTTGGCTCCCTTCTAAGGGAGCTGTCACCGTTAGGTGACTGAGGGTTTTGTGAGCTGACACCTAAGGCTGCTAAGCCACATCATTTGAAAAAAACCAAAATTTAAAGCAGGGTTTCCCCTGCTTAATTAAACATAAGATTCATATACATCTTATCTGTATCAAACTCCCTGTGTTTTTTTATCATACCCAAAGGCTGATCCTCACCCATTTCAGTGACTTCAACACTGTCACTCTTTATATAATCACATACAAAATCTGCAAGACATTCCTTTTCTTCTTTACTGCTGTACATTATTTCCTCAATCTTATCTGAAACAACGGCATAGGCATTTTTATAAATAAATATTTTGCCTCCAAGAGCCTTATACATGTCAAGCTGAACTTTCCAGTAATCAAAATTTCTTATGACATCGCCTCTGTAAATATCCATAAGAAGAGGTATATCCTCATAGCCTGCTTCCCTTGCCCTTTCAGCCCTGCTGCCCTTTTTTAATATTTCTCTGTGACAGTAAAAGGCTGTTTCATAGCCAAGCTTTCCATAAAAATCAAAAAGAGGTTTATTTGCAGGTATAAGCAAAGAAGCCTTTACATCCTTTTCCTTGTCAATTTCAAAGGTTTTTTTTAAAAGCTCACTCATCAACCCTTGCTTTCTGTACTTTGGATTTGTAGCAGCACCATATATATAAGTGACCTTTCCCATATTTTTTATTTCATAGGGCATCATTTGTGCCATTGCAAGAAGTTCATTATCCCTTATATTAATAAGAGTATTTCTATGATCAAATATATTTTCAAAAAAATAACTGTTAAAATCAGACTCTTCAGGAAAAGCAATATCCCACAGTTCTCTTATAAGCCTGACATCATTTTCATATGCAAATCTTATCATTTTAACCTGCCTGTATAATTAAGTGTGACAAATTCGGGATAGTATGATTCCTTGGCCTTTCTAAGTCCCTCAATACCCATATCCTCTTCTCTGTCAACATACTTTACATCCTTGCAGCTGTGAAGAACAAACTGCTGATTTATCACCTGATATGCCCCGTTTATATTATAATCAGCCTTTTCAATGTGTACTATCATTGTATCATCAAATGACTTTGAGCCTAATGTTACAGCGGCAATTTTACCGTCAACTCTCAGGATACCTCCCACAATTCCAAGCTCCTTATAATTCCTAAGGGCAATAGACGCTGCACAAAGCTCACCTAAAAACTGATTATCAAGGTCACACCAGTCAAGCTGATAGTTAAAGAACTCTCTTACATTGTCATCGTTAAGTTCCTCATAGCTCCAGCGCCCCTCGTACTCCTTCATAAATTTGTTTACATGGTTTTTCTTTTTATGAAGCTTTTTACCTGAAAGAGTTGCCAGCTTTTCAGCCAGATACACATAGTCCCCGTTATCTCTGTTTTCTTCAAACTCATATTTTCCTGGGTAATATTTCTCAAGCTTTTCCTTCTGCTCGGGGTATATTGATCCGAATATCCATTTCCTGCCTCTTGCCTCTATATATTCAAAAAGCCTGTCCATAGCCTTTTCAAAATCCCCTTCACCATCGGGAACCATATAATAGTCCGTATTTTCATCTCCGTCGCTTTTAATGTAGAGAAAGCCCTCCTCTTCTGCAAAAAGTGTATTATAATGCTTTGACCATATAAAAAGGTCAGTAAAGCTGTATTCACAGAGAAAATGATTTTCCTTCTTAAAATGAGATTCTATTAACTCTTTATCCTTTAATTCTATTGGCTTAAATTCCAACATTTGTATACCTTCATTCCTTTTAATTTTGTTTTTGTTACTCCTGATTTCTAGTATACAACATTTTCTTTAATTCGTCAATTTCTCTTATTATTTCATCAAGACCTGTCAGCCAGAATTCCCTGCTGTATATGTCTATACCTGCTATTTTAGCCACATCGGCTAAAGGCATTGTACTTGATGCACCCAGCACTTTGTCATATAGGGGCAGAAAATCCTCACCCATTTTTTTATAGAGGCTGTAAAGTCCTTTTGAAAGTAAGGCTCCAAATGCATAAGGGAAGTTATAGTAATTAAATTCACCGTCATAGTAATGGGGCTTGCACACCCACATATACTTGTGCAGGCAGTTTTCATCAAGACCTTTTCCGTAAGCCTTTTTCTGTGCATCAAGCATAAGAGCTGAAAGTTCCTCACATGAAAGAGTTCCCTCTTTCCTCTTGTTAAAGACGGAATCCTCAAACAAAAATCTTGAATAAATATCCACAACACACTGTATAAGCCCCATTATGTCATTTTCAAGAATATTTATTTTTTCATTGGCATCTGCGCTTTTCAGTGCTTCATTTACAACAATACTTTCACAGAAAGTAGATGCGGTTTCGGCTATAGGCATAGGATAAAAACTGTTTAATTCAGACAGCTCAAAAAGCCTTGTATTGTGGAAAGCATGTCCCAGCTCATGGGCAATTGTAATAACATCATCAAAGGCACCGCCGAAATTAGCCAGTATTCTGCTTTCCTTCATTGAGTGAATAGTTTCACAATAGGCACCTCCCACCTTACCCTTTTTAGGCATAAGGTCAAGCCATCTCTTTTCAAAGGCAGACTTTGCAAAATCCCCTAAGTCCCGGCTAAATCCGTAAAAACACTTAAGCACAAAATCTCTTGCCTCTTCCACAGTATATACCTTGTCACTTTCTACAACAGGGGCAAACAGGTCATAAAAAGGCAGAGGACCATCATGTCCCAGAGCTCTGCTCTTTATTAAAAAATAATCCTGGAGCTTGTTAAGCTTTTCCTCCACAGCCGAAAACATGGCATCAAGTATTTTTTCGTCAATTCTTGACTCCTTTAAAGTCATATCAAGAGGTGACTTGTAGCCCCTCATCTCCGCCAATGTGATAACTTCACCCTTTATCCCGTTCATACAGAAGGCACAGGGCTGTTCGATTTTGCTGTAAGCCTTCATTTCAGCCTCATAGGCAGCTTTTCTCACTTTCTGTGACTTATCATAAGCAAGGTTTCTCACCTCTGAAAGAGAAATTTCACTGCCATTATAATCAGCCGTAAGAGTTGATGAAAGCTGATTCCACTGCTTTTCCCATAAAAGAGAGCCTGTATTTTTCATTCTGGATATGACAGCCTCTTCTTCTGCTGAAAGGATATATTCACCCTTTTCCTTTATTTCATTTAAATAAAATCTGTGCTCTTTTAAAACCTCACTCTCTTCAATTATATCATCAACATTTCCTGCTTTCTTTACAAACTCTGTAATTGCAGTGTCCTGATATGACATTTCAGCCTCTGCATTTTCAAGGGCATCTACAGCCTTTGCCAGTTCTTCGTTTGTAGTATCTGTACTCTGTGCAAGGTTTACATATAAAATAAGCTTTTCATAAGACATTATTTCATTTTTCATATTTATATACTTTTCAAGTTTTTCCCCTGCATTTTCTGTACTTTTAAAATTTTCACGGCACCAATCGTTAAGATTTTTTATAAGTACCTTGTATTTTTCAAAATCCTCCTTAAATTCCTTTGATTTTACAGAAGTATATATATTGTTTAAATCCCAGTCTGTATTCATTAAAATTCCCTCCCGTTTAACTTTTTTATTTATTTTTTCTCTTTCATCTGAAAAATATTTTACTACATTTCCGTTATTTATACTAGCATTATTTCAAAATATAGTTTATAATAAAGTTAGGTATAATTAAGAGAAGGGATGTGTGTATATGCTCACAACAATTAATATGATGGAAATGCAGTTAATTATTACAGCCTCACACGGCGACCCACATACTGTACTTGGTATGCACGAAATGGTTATTGATGACAAACCATGTCTTGTGGTAAGAGCCTTCATACCTGAGGCTAAATCAATTACCGTTATTGATGATAAAAAGCCTGAAAAAGCCTTTGAAATGGAAAAAATACATATGGACGGCTTTTTCGAGTGTGTAATAAAGAGCAGGAAGAAATGGTTCAGATACAAGCTTCACATTGAGGACTATAACGGCAATGAATGGACAACCTATGACCCATATTCATTTGCCCCCGGTATAGGCGAACAGGATATATATCTTTTTAACCAGGGTACTCATTACAGAATTTATGAAAAGCTGGGAGCAAACCCAACAACAATAGACGGCATTGAAGGTGTGCTTTTCGGAGTTTGGGCACCTAATGCAAAAAGAGTAAGTGTTATAGGTGAATTCAACAACTGGGACGGCAGAAGAAATGCAATGAGACTTCTTGCAGGCTCAGGTATATGGGAAATATTCATACCGGGATTGCAGAACTGTGATAAGTATAAATTTGAGATCAAAACATCCGACGGTCATTTAATACAGAAAACGGACCCATATGGAAAGTTTCAGGAGCTCAGACCAAGCACAACATCACTTGTATTTGACATTAACAAATATAAGTGGAATGACAGCAAGTGGTATGCTCACCTTGATGAGATCGATAAATTTAACACACCTATGAATATATATGAGGTCCACTTAGGCTCATGGAAGAGGGTTGAAAGTGAAGATAACAGATTTTTAAGCTATATAGAGCTTTCAAACGAGCTTATACCTTATGTTAAGGAAATGGGATACACACATATTGAGATACTGCCTATAGAGGAGCACCCCTTTGACGGAAGCTGGGGCTATCAGGTAACAGGATATTATGCCCCTACAAGCAGATACGGAAATCCTGAGGAATTTATGACATTTGTTGACAGGTGTCATCAGGCAGGCATAGGAGTTATTTTAGACTGGGTTCCCGCTCATTTTCCAAAGGATGCAAACGGACTTGCCAAATTTGACGGCACGGCTCTTTATGAGCATCAGGATCCTAAGCAGGGCGAGCATCCCGAATGGGGAACACTTATATTCAACTACGGCAGAAACGAAGTTAAAAACTTCCTGATTGCAAATGCAATTTACTGGATAGAAAAATTCCATATTGACGGTTTAAGAGTTGATGCTGTTGCCTCAATGCTCTACCTTGACTACTGTAAAAAGGACGGCGAATGGGTCCCCAATAAATACGGAGGAAGAGAAAATCTCGACGCTGTTGAATTTATGAAGCATATGAACTCTGTAATTTTAGGCAGACATCCTAATGTTCATATGATAGCAGAAGAATCAACTTCATGGCCTAATGTTACCACACCTGCAGATCAGGACGGTCTTGGCTTTACATTAAAGTGGAATATGGGCTGGATGAATGACTTCCTTGAGTATGTAGAGCTTGACCCTATTTACAAGAAATATCATCACTATAATATGACATTTGCCTCAACATATGCTTACAGTGAAAAATTCGTACTTGTTTTAAGTCATGACGAAGTGGTTCACGGCAAGAAGTCAATGCTTGACAAGATGCCCGGAGATCTTTGGCAAAAGTTTGCCAATTTAAGAGCAGCTTACGGCTTTGCAATGGCACACCCCGGCAAAAAACTTCTCTTTATGGGCGGCGAATTCGGTCAGTTTATTGAATGGAACGAAAAGAGACCTCTTGACTGGTTCCTTCTTGAATACGACCACCATCAGCAGATGCTCGACTTTGTAAAGGAATTGAATCACCTTTACCTTGACAACAATGCTTTCTGGGAAATGGATTATGACGGCTTTGGTTTTGAATGGATAGATGCAGATGACAAGGACAGAAGCATATATTCTTTTATCAGAAGAGGCGAAACAAAGAACGACACTCTTGTAATTATATGTAACTTCACACCCAATGCAGATGAAGAGTTCAGAGTTGCAGTTCCTTTCGAAGGCACATGGAAGGAAATACTTAACAGTGACGATACACGTTTCGGCGGCAGCGGAGTTGTAAACACAGTTCCTGCTAAGTCAGAAAAAATTGAATGTAACCACAGAGAAAACAGCATAGGCTTAAGACTTGCTCCTCTTTCCGTTACGATTTTCAAGTGTATTGATGAAGAATAAAAAATTTTCATATTAAAATCATCTTAGCTGATTTATAAAAGGCAAAGGACCCGTCATGGTAACTTACCATGATAGGTCCTTTATTTTTTAGGTTCAATAATTTTTGATGTGGTTCATTTTTTCTTATCTGTTTCAGGCTCCCTTTTAATGGCAATACTGTCAACTTAAAGAATTAGCATAAACCTAACTGTTCAAAAAGGCGGCGTGCCCGCCCTCTTGGCTCCTTTTGTAAGGGAGCTGTCACCGTAAGGTGACTGAGGGTTTTCCCCCAAACCACACTCATTTGTAAAAAACCTTTATTTTTTACACTTTTAAATACCGTTCTGAATTCCGGTCAACTGCCTGTCAACCACCTTTTTACAGAGGTGTCTGCCTTCCTTGCTTATATGCCTATACATTATTTTGCAAGTAACTAAGCCTCCCTTGCCTAAAGCAATACTGTCAACTTAAGGATTGGCATAAACCTAACTGTTCAAAAAGGCGGCGTGCCCGCCACTTGGCTCCCTTGCCTAAAGGGAGCTGGCTGTTCAAATCAGTAAAACTGATTTGAA
>CAJFNV010000008.1 GCA_904395805.1 Candidatus Gallispira edinburgensis
CATTATTTTGCAACTAACTAAGCCTCCCTTGCCTAAAGGGAGGTGGCTGTGCCGTAGGCACAGACGGAGGGATTCCCCTAAATTCCAATTTACCTCACCAACAACCTGACAACCCACCACCTGTAGGGGCGAGCATTGCTCGCCAGTGGCTCCTTTACAAAGGAGCTGTCCGAAGGACTGAGGATTTCACTCCTCACTCCTCACTCCTAACTCCTAACTCTTTTAAATTCCTACCGTAACACCAACCTATAATCTCCCTTTACCTGAAAGGCTTGTCACATTTATACACA
This sequence comes from Candidatus Gallispira edinburgensis, assembly GCA_904395805.1. Taxonomy (GTDB): domain Bacteria; phylum Bacillota; class Clostridia; order Lachnospirales; family CAG-274; genus Gallispira; species Gallispira edinburgensis. The sequence continues at coordinate 291 of CAJFNV010000008.1, forward strand.
ATGCAACAAGCCTTAATAAAATACATATTTTGCCTTACTTTCAAAAGTAAGATAACAAACTAAATCCTCTTCATTACAACATCATTAAAAAATTCCTTAACCTTTGTAGGATCGACTCCAAAATACTCATTGTCCACAAGTACCGCAACACCGTTGCAGCCGCAGTTTCCCGTACAGAATGTTCCGTTGATAGTAACCTTGTCTGTTACGCCGTTTTTTTCCGCAGCCTGCTGAATACCGTTAATAACATTATATGACCCCTTCAAATGACAGGCACTTCCAATACATACAGAAATCTTAATCATTATGTACACCCTCCTTACCATAATGAACATGTAACAAATCATGTACCTTACCTCTTAAAAGTCCGTTGTAAAGGGACATCATAAGAGGATTTTCCTCACTTCTCTTGTTTGTAGTCATTCTGTCAGCCTCATAAAGATTTGCACTTCTTTCCTTTCTTCCGTCTAAATCAGTATATGGCTGACCTGCACCGTTTATACAGCCTCCCGGACACGCCATGACCTCAACAAGGTCATAATGCTCACCGGCTTTTATTCTCCTTATAAGGTTATCGGCATTTTTAAGACCGCTTACCACAGCGATCTTAAGCTCGGTACCGCCGTAATCAATAGTTGTTTCCTTAACTCCCTCAAGACCTCTCACACCCTTGAAAGCAAGGTTTCTCAAAGCATTTACGGATTTGTCCGTTTCAACACGTCTTATAACAGCCTCCGTAACACCGCCTGTTACGCCGAATATGACACCTGCCCCCGAAATAGAACCGAAAGGCATGTCAATTGATTCAGGCTCTATTTCACTGAAAACAATGCCTGCCTCCTTTATCATCTGTATAAGTTCCTTTGTTGTTATAACATAGTCGATAACGGGAGAACCGTCCTCTCTTCTGAATTCCTCTCTTGCAGCCTCGAACTTCTTTGCGGTACATGGCATAATAGCAACGCTAATTATCTTCTTTCTGCTTGTCTTGTACTGCTCCTTTATAACACTTCCGAACATTTCCATAGGAGAACGGCATGTAGAAACATTAGGCAAAAGTTCGGGATAATTTTTTTCGCAGTAATTTACCCATGCGGGACAGCATGAAGTAAACAGAGGAATATTCTTGTTTTCTGCAATTCTGTCCAGAAATTCATTTGCCTCTTCAAGAACAGTCAGGTCAGCTCCCGTAGCAGTATCAAAAACTTCATCAAAGCCTATTCTCTTAAGTGATGCAACTATCTTGCCCATAACATTGCCTTCATTAAGACCGAATGACTTTGCAACAGCTACTCTCACAGCAGGTGCGATCTGTGCAACAACTTTCACATCCTCCTTGTCAAACTCATCCCAAAGCCTGAGACTGTCATTTTTTATAACTATTGCACCTGTGGGACAGACAGCGGCGCACTGACCGCAGCCAACACAATTGCTATCTGCAATAGGCTCATCAAAAGCGGCAGCCACTATCATTTTAGAACCTCTGTTCACAAAATTGATCGCTCCCACATTCTGTACCTCATTACATACTCTTACGCAGTCGCCGCAGAGAATACATTTGCTTCTGTCCCTTGTAATACACAGAGAAGAATCGTCAATATCGGGATTTTCGGCAGTGTTTTTAAATCTTACTCTTGTTATTCCAAACCTTCCCGCAAGCTCCTGAAGTCTGCATTCACCGTTTTTATCACATGTAGTACAATCCCTGCAGTGATTTGACAGAAGAAGTTCAAGTATCATTTTTCTGTGTTTTCTAAGCCTTGGAGTATTTGTGTAAATTTCAGCTCCTGGCTTAGGGGGAGTTGAACAGGCAGCCTCCATACCGCCCCACTTGTTTTCAACCATACACATTCTGCATGCACCGTAAACAGATAATTCGGAATGATAGCAGAAAGTAGGCAGATCAATACCTGCTTTTCTTATAAGCTCAAGCATATTCTTTTCGCCCTCTATAGCCACAGGTATGTTGTCAATAATCATATAATTATCATTAGCCATTTCTATACCTCCTTAACTGCACCGAAATTACAGTTTTCAACGCAGGCACCACATTTTATACACTTTGAAGTGTCAATTTTAAATGGTGACTTTATTTCACCGCTTATTGCCTCAACAGGACAGTTTCTTGCACATTTTGAACAGCCCTTGCACAGCTCGGGGTCAATGTAATATGTCACAAGCTTTTTACACTGACCTGCGGGACATTTCTTGTCTATAATATGGGCGTCATATTCATCTCTGAAATTCTTGATCGTTGATACAACAGGCATTGCGGCAGTTTTTCCCAGACCGCAGAGAGCAGTTGAAGAAATAGTATCCGCAAGATCCAGAAGAAGCTCCACATCCCCTTTCTGCCCATTGCCTGCTACAATTCTTTCAAGTATTTCAAGCATTCTCTTTGTACCCTCTCTGCATGGCACACATTTACCGCATGACTCATTTTGTGTAAAGTTCATAAAGAAACGTGCAACCTCAACCATACAAGTATTTTCATCCATAACAACAAGACCGCCTGAACCTATCATTGCTCCCACTTTTTTAAGAGAGTCAAAGTCAAGGGGCAGATCCAGATTAGGTGTTATAAGACAGCCTCCCGAAGGACCTCCTATCTGCACAGCCTTAAAGGCTTTTCCGCCCTTCATGCCTCCGCCTATATCAAATATGATCTCTCTTAATGTAGTACCCATAGGTACTTCAATAAGACCTGTATTCTGAATATTTCCCGTAAGGGCAAAGGCTTTTGTTCCGGGGCTGTTTTCAGGTCCTATGCTTCTGTACCAGTCTGCACCCTTTAGTATAATTTTAGGCACATTTGCATATGTTTCCACATTGTTAAGTACGGTAGGCTTTTCAAAAAGACCCTTTTCAACAGTTCTCGGCGGCTTTACTCTTGGCATACCTCTCTTGCCCTCAATTGAGGCTGTAAGAGCAGAGCCCTCGCCGCATACAAAGGCACCTGCCCCCTTGTTTATGTGAAATTCAAAATCAAATCCGCTTCCCAGAATATTTTTGCCCACAAGTCCCAGCTTTCTTGCCTGACTTATTGCATTTTCAAGCCTTGACACAGCCATGGGATATTCGGCTCTTACATATATGTACCCTTCATGAGAACCTGTTGCAATACCTGCTATCATCATGCCCTCAAGCATTCTGTGAGGATCGCCCTCCATAATACTTCTGTCCATAAATGCACCCGGATCACCCTCGTCACCGTTGCAGACAACATAGTGTACAGGCTCTTTCTGATTTAAGACCTGGCGCCATTTTCTTCCCGTAGGGAAACCTCCGCCCCCTCTTCCCCTTAAAGCAGAGCTTTCGATCTCATCTACAATTTCAACAGGCTCCATTTCAAAGAGAGCTTTTTCAAGAGCTTCATATCCTCCTATACCTATATATTCAAGTATGGATGTAGCATCAATGTGACCGCAGTGTTCAAGTACCACTCTCTGCTGCTTTGCATAGAAAGGAATATCCTCCTGTCTTATATATGGCTTGCCCTCTATTTTGTATACAAGTCTGTCAACTACATTTCCTTTTACAATTGTTTCATTTACAATTTCTTCACAGTCCTCAAGTTTTACCTTTGTATACAATATGCCCTCAGGCTCAATTCTCACAAGAGGACCCATTTCGCAAAAGCCGTGGCATCCGCTTTTCTTTATTCCTATAGATTCGTTATGAGGATCTTTTTCAAGCTCAACAGTGCAGTTGATACCCTTTTCCTCAATAAGCCTTACAAGCTCATCATGTATATTAAGTGAACCTCCCGCAACACAGCCGGTACCTGCACACACAAGTATCTTTCTTGTCTGCAGCTTAAGAGCCTCACTGTAGGCTGATCTAAGTTCAATAAGTTCTTCTCTGTTACTCAGCATCCCTTTCAGCCTCCTTTATCTCTCTAATAAGGGCACTTGCCTTATCGGGTGTCATCGCAGGCATGACCTTGTCATTTACAGTCATAGCAGGAGCAAGTCCGCATGCTCCCAGACAGCTTACTGTTTCAACAGTAAACATAAGGTCGTCTGTTGTAACCTTACCATCCTTAAGACAGAGCTCTGCTCTCAGTCTTTCAAGTACAGGCACACTTTTTCTTACATGACAGGCAGTACCGTCACATACCTTTATTACATATTTTCCCTTAGGCTCAAGAGAAAAATTCTCATAAAATGTTGCAACACTGTATATGTTTGCAACACTTGTATCCAGCTTTTTTGCTATGTATGCAAAAACCTCTCTTGGCAGATAATGATAATGCTCCTGAACATCCTGCAAAATTGCTATAACAGAACTTTGCTTACATTCATGATCATTAAGAACCTTGTCAACTACAGAATAGTCAAATTCCTTATCCATTTTCATCCTCCTTTATTCAACAATGTATATACTATCTTATTATTATACATCAACATTAGTAAAATATGCTAGTATATATTTGTAAAAAGGATATTTTTCGTCACTTTATACAATATTATTAAATATACAAAAAAAGTATTAAATCTCATTTTATTGCTGCCTCAAACCATGCAAAAAAGCCGGCACAGACTTTCAATCCATACCGGCGGTTTATAAGACATATTTAATTTCTATTCCCTTACGATCATTTTTCTGTAAATATTCAGCATATTCTGTGCAAATATGAGATTTGAATACTCCTTACCCTTTTCCCCGCTTTCATAAGCCATATTTTCATAATTTTCTGATATATCAAAATACCCTTTTACAAAATCCTCTTCTGTTTTATAGCTGACACCGTTTTTGCCTTCAACAAGTACATTTTTAAGACAGTCATCATATCTGACAAGGAGAGGTTTTCCTGCTGCAAGAGCCTCAATATATGTAAGTCCCTGTGTCTCACTTGTTGAACCGCTTACAAATATGTCGCCAAGGGCATAATAATTTTCAATTTCACTCCATGGCACAGCACCGGTAAAAATAATATCATCACTGACATTAAGTTTTTCAGCTCTGTTTATTATGCTTGCCTTTTCGGGACCATCTCCCACAATTATAAACTTCAGATCAGGCACTTTTTCTTTTATTGCAGGGAGAAAATCTATAAGCTCACTTATGTTTTTTTCCTTTGCAAGCCTTCCCACATAAATTATATTTCTGCAGTTCTGAGGTATTCCGTATTTTTTCTTTAATTCGCCAACTTTTTCCATATCGGGAAATTTAAACTTTTCATAATTCACACCTGTAGCCTGGACAAAAATTTCTCTTTTGACCCCGTATTTTCTCAGAAGCTCATTTACCTTGTCAGTAGGCACAACTACAGCTCTTGCATGGTTACAGGTTGCCTTGCTGAATTTTCTTGCAAGACTTTTCATAATAGCACTGTTGCATCCCGGTATTCTCAGGTAATGAGTATAGTCCTCATAAACCGTGTGATATGTGTGAATAAAAGGCAGATTATATTTATAGGCACTCCTCTTTGCCAGATGTCCCATTTCAAACTCAGTCTGGGAATGAATAATATCAAGGTTTAACTCCTTTACTTTTTTCATTGCCTTGCTCACTCTGAAACAGCACATTCTCCTGTCTTTTAAAAGCAGAAAAGGGATGCTCCTTTCTCTTATTACGTTTTTTTCGTCTTCATATTCCACATTATTATTAGGCGCAAAAACATACACTTCCTGTCCAAGGAATTCAAGACCTCTTTTTAGCTGCTGTATAGATGTAGCAACACCGTTAATTTCAGGATAATAGGTATCGGTGAATATACCTATCCTCATAAGATCACCCCTTTTGAATTTAACCTTTCCTCTGTAATTTTATATCAAAACTCAACTGTCTTAGTATTCTCAACAGCCTTGTCAATAACTTTTCAGCCTAGCCAAGCCTCCCTTGCCTAAAGGGAGGAGGAGAAACGCTTGCGTTTCGGAGGAGGGATTCTTGCTTTGCAATACTGCCCGCAATAACTGAGAATTTTAACTCCTCAGTCCCCACTCTTTCAAAATTCGGCTTTACCGATTTTTGAGCACTCCTCACTCTCTTAAAACTCAACTGTCTCAGTATTCTCAACAGCCTTATCCATAAGCTCATCAAGACCTTCTATCTTTCTTTCAATAGACTCTATAATTGACTTTTTAGGCTTTGTTTCGGGATGCCTTGCAACAAACACCGTACAGCAGTCCTCATAAGGTCTTATTGAAATATCATATGTTCCTATCTCAACAGCCACATCAATGATCTCCTGCTTATCCATTGCACACAATGGACGGAGTACAGGAATTGTTGCCGCAGAATCAATAGCCACGATCGCCTCCATTGTCTGGCTTGCCACCTGACCTATACTGTCTCCTGTAACAAGAGCCATTGACTTGTTTTTTTCGGCTATTTTCTGTGCTGTTTTAAGCATAGCCCTTTTCAGAAGCACAGTCATTTTTTCAGGTGGTGTACTTTCATATATTTTAAGCTGTGTATCAGTAAAAGGCACAATATGAAGTTTAAGACTTCCTGTATACTTTGCAAGCTGTTCAGCTAAATCAATAACCTTCTGCTTTGCCCTTTCGGATGTATATGGCGGTGAGTCAAAATAGCAGGCTTCAATTTCAACGCCTCTTTTTGCCGTAAGGAAAGCAGCCACAGGGCTGTCGATACCTCCCGACATAAGAACAGTTGCCTTTCCGCTTGCCCCGTAGGGCAGACCGCCATAGCCCTTTATTACCTTGCTGTATACATAGGCATTGTTCCTCAGCTCCACCATGAGAGTAACATCAGGGTTATGGACATCCACCTTAATATTGGGTACATTGTGAAGAATATATCCTCCTACGTCGGCACTTATTTCATTTCCTGTCATAGGATATCTCTTATCCGAACGTCTTGTGACCACCTTAAATGTAACGCCACCCTCAGGGAAATGCTCCTTAAAATGTAAAAGTGCATGTTCCCTCAGACTTTCAATGCTCTGATCTTCAAATTCAACACCGGGGCACACTGCAGTTACGCCTAAAATTTTAAGCACAACAGGTATAACAGTGTCATAGTCAAACTCCCCTGCCTCATTTACAACAAGGAGCCTTCCCTGCTCCTTGTAAACTCTGTAGCCCTCGTAAGGCTCCAATCTTTTTATAATAGTCCTTATCAATTTATTTTCAATTAAATATCTGTTCTTGCCTCTTATGGCAATTTCACCGTATTTAACCAAAAGTACGTTCTTCATTGTTTAACTCCTTTATATCCACAGTGCTGTCATCTCAGCTGTAGGTTTAGGCTCTTTTGGCTTCCGCTTTGGCTCCCTTCTAAGGCAATGCTGTCAACTTAAAGGATTAGCATAAACCTAACTGTTCAAAAAGGCGGCGTGCCCGCCCCCTTGGCTCCTTTATAAGGGAGCTGTCACGCAGTGACTGAGGGTTTTGTGCTCCCTAAGTCTGTCAGCTTAGCTAAAGCTTGACAGAGGTTTTCAACTCCTAACTCCTAATAATTATACATTAATTTATGTCTTATGACAACAGCAAATTTATCAGATCTCACTCATTACATCCTGCATATCATATTTTCCTGCTTTTCTGCCTTTCATAAACTTTGCAGCCTTTACCGCACCTACAGCAAATACTTCCTTACTGTAAGCAGAATGAGTAAACTCAATTACCTCATCTTTTCCTGCAAATATGACCTCATGGTCGCCTACAATAGTGCCTCCCCTTACGGCAGAAAATCCAAGCTCACGTCTGTCCCTCTTTTGTCTTACCTGACTTCTGTCATAAACATATTCAAGCTTGTTTCCAACACCCTCATTAACGGCATCACCAAGAAGAATTGCAGTGCCGCTTGGAGCATCTATCTTCTGATTGTGATGTCTTTCCACAATTTCAACATCAAAGCCTGCATCATAAAGGACGTTGCTGTATTTTTTAAGAATAGCCGCAATAAGGTTGATACCAACACTCATATTTGCGCTTTTGAACATAGCAACCTTTTCGGAAGCCTTGTTAAGCATTTCTTCTGTTTCCGGACTTAATCCTGTTGTACATATAACTGCAGGAATATTCTTTTCCTCAGCATACTCAATAACGGCAGGAACGGCAGACGCTGTTGAAAAATCAATTATAACATCAGCTTCAATATCGCAATCCTTAATATTTGTAAATACAGGGAAATCAGTATTGCCTGATGTCATGTCAACACCTGCAACAATTTCAGCCTCACTGTCATTTTTAACAATGTCACAAACAACTTTTCCCATTTTTCCGTTGCATCCATGCATAATTATTTTTATCATATGTTTTTCTCCTTCTTTCAAAAAAGGCGACCATAAGCCGCCTTTCAATTAATTATAATAATCCGAAATCCTTCATTGCCTTTTCAAGTACAGCTTTGTTTGCCTCTTCCATTTCAACAAGAGGTGATCTGTATCCCCCTGCATTAAGACCCATCTTGTTAAGAGCAGCCTTTACAGGTATAGGACTTGTTTCACAGAAAAGAGCCTTGATAAGGTCAATTGCATCAAGCTGCATCTTTGCAGCCTTTTTAGTATCCCCCTTTAAAAAGCTTGTAACCATATCATGAGTATACTTAGGTGCAACATTTGAAAGAACAGAAATTACACCCTTTCCTCCAAGTGAAAGGAGAGGAACGATCTGGTCATCATTACCGCTGTAAATATCAATGTCACCCTGTGTTCTTGCGGCAATTTCAGCAACCTGAGCAATGTTTCCGCTTGCTTCCTTAATTGCGACAACATTTTCAACAGTCTTTGCAATGGTTTCAGCAGTTTTAGGAGCAATATTAAGACCTGTTCTTCCGGGAACGGAATACATTATAACAGGCAGATCTGTTGCTCCTGCCATATCTGTGTAATACTTAACAAGACCTTTCTGTGTGGTCTTATTATAGTATGGAGTTACAATAAGGAGAGCATCTGCGCCCACCTGTTCACATCTCTTGCAAAGCTCAATACCATGTCTTGTGTCATTACTTCCCGCACCTGCAATAACAGGCACTCTTTTATTTACTTTATCAACAGTAAATCTTATTGTTTCTATCTGTTCATCATCTGTAAGAGTTGATGCCTCACCTGTAGTACCACAGATTATTATTGCATCTGTTTCATTTTTGATCTGAAATTCAATCAAATTCCCGAGAGCATCATAATTAACACTGCCGTCCTCGTTAAAAGGCGTAACTATCGCAACACCTGCGCCAGTAAAAATAGTCTTTCCCATAAATCATACCTCCCTCTTATCTGTCAAAATATCCTTTGGCAGCAAGAAGTTCAGCCATTAAAACAGCTCCTCCTGCCGCACCTCTTAATGTATTGTGTGATAAGCATACAAACTTGTAGTCATACTGACTGTCCTCTCTGAGTCTGCCTATAGACACAGCCATACCCTTTTCAAGCATTCTGTCAAGCTTAGCCTGCGGTCTGTTGTCCTCTTCAAAGTAATTTAAGAACTGCTTCGGAGCTGAAGGCAGCTCAAGTTCCTGAGGTACACCGCTGAAGTTTTTCCATGCCTCAAGTATCTCTTCCTTTGAAGGCTTGTTTTCAAAGCTTACAAATACAGCAGCAGTATGTCCGTCGGATACGGCAACTCTTAAGCACTGAGTTGTGATATTAGGTGCTGTTGCATTTTCAATAACATCACCCTTTATCTTACCCCATATCTTCATTGGCTCAAGTTCTGATTTTTCCTCTTCACCGCCGATATAAGGTATAACATTGTCAACCATTTCAGGCCATGTTTCAAAAGTCTTTCCTGCTCCTGAAATTGCCTGGTAAGTGCAGGCTAAAACATTCTTAAGTCCGTACTTTCTCAGAGGATGAAGAGCAGGAACATAGCTCTGTAATGAACAGTTTGACTTAACTGCAATAAATCCTCTCTTTGTTCCAAGTCTCTTTTTCTGGGCATTTATTATTTCTATATGCTCCGGATTGAGTTCAGGTATGACCATAGGTACATCAGGCGTACCTCTGTTAGCTGAATTGTTGCTTACAACAGGGCATTCAGCCTTTGCATATCTCTCCTCAAGGGCCTTTATCTCATCCTTTTTCATATCTACTGCACAGAAAACAAAGTCAACCATTGATGCAATTTTATCAACATCTGCCGTTGCATCCATAACAGTAAGCTCACCTATTTTTTCGGGTATAGGCTCTGTCATTGCCCATCTTGAGCCTATAGCGTCCTTTAACTTCTTGCCTGCGGAACGTGGGCTTGCTGCCACAACAACAACATTAAACCATGGGTGCTTGTCAAGAAGCAAAGCAAATCTCTGACCTACCATACCGGTAGCCCCAATAATACCTACGTTAAAACTTTTCATTTTATACCTCCAAAAATGTGTAAAAATATTGTGCAGCAAAAAAAACAGACTGACAAAAGCCAATCTGTGTTATTCCGTAAATATACACAGATAGCTCTCCATTAGTTCTCCATCGGAATTACCAATGACAGTTGCCCCGCTGTTAACAAAAGCAACCAGAAAGCTTCCCGACAGCAGAAAACCTTCTTCGGCATTATCCCCTTTCAATATTTATCATCTGTCACTGCAACATCAAAATATTTACTAATGTCAAATGCGCCTCTATCTCTTTGCTAGTTTAAATATATCACTATTAAGGCTCCTTGTCAACACATAGCACAAACTTTGAATAAAATTTTATTTCGGGGCTATTCTAGTATGTAGGAGGTGATAAAATGACTGATAAAAAAGCCTTAAAGCCCGAAGATAAGCTTAAATATGAAATAGCTGAAGAACTGGGACTTCTTGACAAGGTGCAGCAATACGGCTGGAAATCCCTTACATCAAGAGAAAGCGGGAAAATAGGAGGACTTATAAACAAGAAAAAAAGAGAAACGAAAAAAACACAAAGTGAACAGTCTGACGAAAAATAGATCCGTACAGAGGCCTCTATTATTAAATTTTTATTTAGTTTATTTAAAATCTGTGTATATATTTAAGTTTTTTGTTGATATTCACTGATTTTTAATATATAATATTGTTAATAAGCAATTATAAGGAGGCTGAATTATGGAACATTTTAATCCTATTTTACAGGGCAATGACAGCCCTCAGAAATTTTTTACTATCGGTGAGATCATGCTCAGACTTACTCCGCCGAATTATGATAAGATCCGTATCGCAACCAGTTTTGAAGCAAGCTACGGCGGAAGTGAGGCAAATATTGCTCTTGCCCTTGCAAACCTTGGTATTGACTCTACATTTTTCACTGTAGTGCCAAATAACTCTCTCGGTAAAAGTGCCATACGACTTTTAAGAAGTAATGATGTGCACTGTTCACCGGTAATTTTAAGCACGCCTGAGGAAACCCCTACACATCGTCTCGGCAGCTATTATCTTGAAACAGGCTATGGTATAAGAGCCAGCAAGGTCATATATGACCGCAAACATTCAGCCATATCAGAGTATGACTTCAGCAAAGTAGACCTTGACAAGCTTCTGGAGGGTTATGACTGGCTTCATTTAAGCGGTATCACTCCTGCCTTAGGAGAAAATTGCGCAAAGTTAATACTTGATTCTCTTAAAGTTGCCAAGGAAAAAGGTATGACTGTCAGCTTCGACGGCAATTTCCGCAGTGCTTTATGGTCATGGGAAGAGGCAAGAGATTTCTGTACTCAGTGTCTGCCTTATGTAGATGTATTGCTGGGTACCGAGCCGTATCATTTATGGAAAGATGATGAGGACCACAGCAAGGGTGACTGGAAGGACGATATCCCGTTCCAGCCAAGCTATGAGGAGCAGGATTATGTATTCCACAAATTTATAGAAAAATATCCTAATATCAAATGTATTGCCCGTCATGTGCGTTATGCCCACAGCGGAAGCGAAAACAGCCTGAAAGCATATATGTGGTATGATAATCACACATTTGAAAGTAAAATGTTTACATTTAACATACTTGACCGTGTGGGCGGCGGAGATGCCTTTGCCAGCGGTTTGATTTATGCTATGATGAATAATTATAAGCCTATGGATATGATCAACTTTGCTGTTGCAAGCAGTGCACTTAAGCATACAATTCATGGCGATGCAAATATTACCGATGATGTTCAGAGTATCCGTAACCTTATGAATATGAATTACGATATTAAAAGATAATAATTACATAGTTCAAAAAAGATAAGGGACTGTTGCAAAATGAATGATTTTTCATTCGTTTTGCGGCAGCCTTCTCTTTTTTACTTATTTTTACGAAAAAAATAAGAGCTTATCC
>CAJFNV010000009.1 GCA_904395805.1 Candidatus Gallispira edinburgensis
CGACCTCGCTGTCAAGGCTTATAGTTCCGTTATAATAATTTACTATATGCTTTACAATTGCAAGTCCAAGTCCTGTACCTCCGACCTTTTTGCTTCTGCCCTGGTCAACTCTGTAAAATCTTTCAAATATTCTGCTCTGTGATATTTTAGGAATACCTATTCCCGTATCACTTACCTCAACACATATTTTATTGTTTACATGAGCAACGGTTACACAGACCTTACCGTCTTTGACATTGTATTTTATAGCATTTGATATTAAATTATTAAACAATGTAGAAAACTTTGAAAACTCTTCGGTTATGATTATATCCTCACAGAATATATCAAGACTTACATTATTTTCCTTAAGCATAGGGCTGAATCCCTTTGCCATATCTTCCAGAAGAGTTTTTATGTTAAATTCGGTTTTCTCCTGCTTGCCTTTCCCTGATTCAATTCTTGAAATGGAAAGTATATCATTTATAAGGGATGTAATATTGTCACTTTCCTTTCTTATTCTCATAAGAAATTCATTTTTCTGTTCATCGGTATATGGTATACCGCTTGTAAGGAGCTCTGAATATCCCTTAATTGAAGTAATAGGCGTTTTAAGCTCATGAGAAGCGTTTGCAAAAAAGTTTTCCCTTAATTCCTCGTTTTTACGTTCTGTAGTTACATCAATAAGAAGAATTATAGCGCCGCCGTGGTCTTTTTCTATTACTCCCTTCATAACTCTTGAAACATGAACTGCAATTATTCTTTCATCCTCAAGTGTTATGTCAAAATTGCTTTCCTTTCTCAAATCTATTGCATCATTTACAGCCTCAAGAATTTTCAGATTTCTTGTGTAATGAACTATATTAAGATATTTTCTTTTGTAATTACAGTCAAAAAATTCTCTTGCAGCATCATTCAAACCTATTACACATTTATTATGGTCAATAAATACAAGACCGTCTTTCATACTGTCAAGAATATATTCAGTTCTTCTGTTTATTTCCTTAATGCTTGCAACTCCTGCATCTATTCTTTCGGAAAGAATATTTATTGCCTTTGCTATGTCATTTAACTCTCTGTATTCATATGTTTTAAGTTTAAGATCATCTCCGCTCTGTATTTTAAGAAGTTCTGTTGTAAGTTCCCTTAAAGGCTCTGTGATCTTTTTTACAATTTTACTGCTTATGATCATAGCAATGCTAAGAGTAATTATTGTAGTAATAATTATTGACGGCAGCTGCGTTTTCATAAAAATAAGCTTATTACTGTAAGGTATTGCAATTCTTATTATATTGTCACTATGGGTTGATTTTTCGGCAACATAGAGCATATTCATACTTAAAGTATTTGAATATCTTACGCTTACACCTATTTTATCGTTCTCAGCATCAACAATTTCAGGTCTGTCACCATGATTATCCTTTATTTCAGCATCCTCATCTGTTTCAGCCAGAACCTCACCGGTTTCAGATATAACCGTTATTCTGGAATTTTTAAGCTGCATAAAAGGCTGAAAATAACTGACAACAGACTGAATTTCATCATCTGATACACCTTCGATATGCTTGTCGATCTCACCTATAAGGTCGATCATTTCAAGCTTTGTTTCCTGCAGGTTATAACTGCTGTATAAATATGAAAAAATTGCAGAATACATGGCCAGAGCCAGCAGTACAATAGCTATAACCCTTTTATATATAGCCTTAGACATAATATTATCAATCCTTGCTTATTCTGTAGCCCATGCCTCTTACAGTTTTTATGTATTCACCGGCTGCGCCAATTTTCTGTCTTAATGTTCTTATGTGTATATCAATGGTTCTTGTTTCTCCTGTGTATTCATATCCCCATATTTTGTTTAAAAGCTCATCTCTTGTAACTACTCTGTGAGTGTTGTCAATAAGATAAATCAAAAGTTCATATTCCTTAAATGTAAGCACTGCAGGCTCATTGTTTACAAAAACTTCCCTTGTGTCAGTATTTATTTTTAATATGCCAAGTTCCTTATAGTTTACAGTCTGTTCCTCTGTTCTCCTGAGCTGTGAACGCACTCTTGCCATAAGCTCCATTACACTGAATGGCTTTGTTACATAGTCATCGGCACCGCTGTCAAGACCGATTATTTTATCAATTTCGCTGTCCTTAGCCGTAAGTATAATTATTGGAAGTTTTTTAAATTTATCATTCTGTCTTAATTTTTTAACAGCCTCGGTTCCCTGCATTCCGGGAAGCATAATATCGAATATAGCAAGATCAGGCTTGACCTTTTCAGCCATTTCAAGAGCTTCTTCGGCAGTTTCAAAATCATATACATTATGATCATATCCTTCAAGGGCAACCTTTATAAGCGCTCTTATACTTTCATCATCTTCGGTTATGAATATATTTTTACCCACGGTAAAATGACCTCCTTTATTTATATACATAGCTTTAGTATACAATACTTTTACACATTTTTATGCTTAATTATGTATATTTAATGTAAAATTCAGGTAAAAAATCGATTTTACCTAAACTTTACAGTTTTTAACTTCATTATTTTATATCATTTTATTATAACATTTTCATTTTCAATGACTGCTTCAGGAAGAATGATTTCTTCTCCCTTATTATAATAATCCATTAATCTGTCCATATCAACCTTTTTTTTGTTTTCAAAATAATTGTAAATATATCTTGATGCACTGTCCTCATTATTTTTTGCGCTTATAATTTTTGAAGGATTATTAGACTTTACGATTATAGTATCTCTGCTCATTTCAACATTATTGCTGAAATAATCAATCAATCCCTTGTAATCATTAAAATCACCTGAAAGAATAATAACTCTGTTGTGCCCCATATAAAGCTGTCCCTTTGTCCTGTTGTTAATATCACTTACAGCATCATCTATTGTATCTCCCTTACCGCTGAAAACAATTTCTTCATTCGGGTTGCTGTCACTGCCTCCCGTCGGCTTGGCAACAGCAGTACTTACATTATACCCTTCTTTGTCATCAATTGCAATTGCCATAACATAATCTCTTTTTTCAAGCTCCCTGCTTTTTCCGCAGCCTGCAAGTGCCAGCATAACGATCATAATAAGCAAAATTTTACTCAATTTTATTCCTCCTGAACATATATATTAAAGGAATTATAAATACTGTGATCATTCCTCCTATTATCTGTAAAAAGCAGTAAGTTCTTATAGCTCTCATATTCCCCTTGTAAACAGAGGCAAAGATGAATATAAAGATCATTAAAACAATGAGAGCAGACTTTTTATTTATTTTCATATCAGTCATATAGCCTATAGTTGTACTGAAATAAATAAAAATAGAAATAAATGCACTTATTATCCAGAGGGATATAAAAATACCTTCCTGCCTTTTAACAAAAACATTGGGCAGATCGGCAGTATACATTATTTCAAAGAAAGGATATTCAACTTCTTCTATACCTTTTGCTCCAAGTCTGCCCATTATAACAAATGCAACAGCAAATACAAGCAAAAGCCCGAAGGCTGCTCCCTTTAAAATTTCTCCGTTAATTACTTTCATATTTGGCTTTAAAAGTATGATTATTTCCCCGATATTTATAATAAGTCCCAGTAAAACCGCTGTTCCTGTATTTTTTATGCCTGTTTTATATACTAAATTGCTTAAATCTATATCAGGTACAGCCATTACATATACATATACAGTGCCTATTACTATAAACCAGAAAAGCATCTGACTTATCCTTGCAGTTGCTTCCACACCCTTCCATGCCCCATACCCCGAAACCAGAACAATTATAAGAATTATTTTATATATAATCACATCATTGAGCATTACATTTTTTATTGCATCTGCAAGTATTTTAGTAAGGAGAATTGTAACTATAATATTTTTTACAGAGTATATAAAGCAGAGTATTTTGCTTTCCGAAATATCAACTTTTGAATATACCCCGATAACACAAAGGAGAAATCCTGCCAGAAGTGTAATAATAAGCTGAGTAATACTGCCTATTATCATTGGTAATATCAGTATTTCAAACCCCAGTGATGCCATAATTATAAGAGCCTGTGTCTGTGCAATAGATATTTTATTGTTCATCTGTGTCCTCCTCAAGCTTTTTATAAAAATGGTATTCTTTTCTGTGTTTGTATGGAAATCTGAATACTGTATCTTTAAGCTTATCATACCTTCCTTCATTTACTCCGCTGAATGGTGCAA
The DNA here is from genome assembly GCA_904395805.1 of Candidatus Gallispira edinburgensis. Lineage (GTDB taxonomy): Bacteria > Bacillota > Clostridia > Lachnospirales > CAG-274 > Gallispira > Gallispira edinburgensis. The sequence continues at coordinate 4,179 of CAJFNV010000009.1, forward strand.
CATAGCAAACTCCAAAGCTTTTAAGTGAAACCATGTGAAGAAGTACAAGTATGAGAGCTGACACAAAGCCAAAAAGCCCTGCCGCAGCAGACATAAATATAACAAAATATTTTATAAGACGGTATGCGGAAGTAAGCGCAATATTAGGAATAGAAAAGCTGCATATAGCAGTTATTGAAATAATTATAACAGCCATAGGACTTACCAGATTTGCCTCAACAGCTGCCTGCCCTATTATTATACCGCCTACAATGCCAAGCGTACTTCCGATTGATGAAGGCACTCTTATTCCCGCCTCTCTTAATGCTTCAAATATAAGCTCCAGTATAACTATTTCTACCACCGTAGGCAAAGGTACATTCTGCCTTGCCTGTGCCATTGTAAGCACAAGTTCCGTCGGCAGCATTGAGGGGTTATACAGAGTTGTAGCTATATATAGTCCCGGCAGAGCAAATGCCATAAATCCTGCAATATACCTTATTATTCTTATAAAGGTCATTATTTCCCATCGCTGGTAATAATCCTCCGACGCCTGATAAAAGCTTGCAAGAACTGTTGGCAAAAGTATTACAAAAGGACTTGTGTCAACTACAACAGCTATCCTTCCCTCCACAAGTTCAGCCGCTGCCTTGTCCGGTCTTTCCGTAAGCTGAATTTGCGGAAAAGGCGAGTATTCATTTTCTTCAAGGTACTGTTCCAGAAAACCGCTGTCATATATCATTTCAACATCTATGTTTTCAAGCATATCTTCTACTTTTTTAACAAGTCTTTTATCCGCTATGTTTTCCATATACATTACAGCTACATCGGTCTGACTTATCCTGCCTATCTTTTTCTGTACACATTTCAGGTCGGTACTTCTTATTCTTCTTCTTATAAGAACCGTATTTGTTCTTATAGATTCGGCAAAAGCCTCCTGGGGTCCCTGTACTGCAATTTCTGTTTCAGGCTTGTCTACCCCTCTCTTTGGAAAGCCTTTTGAGGATATGACAAGTATTTTGTCTGTATTCTCAATAAGCACGAGAGTATTTCCGCTCATTACCTCAAGTACAGCCTCATCTATATCCTTTGCCTGCTTTATATCAGCTGTTGTTACTCCGCCGTTTACAAGAAGTTCATAGGGGTCTGAAAAATCAACATTTTTCGGATTTGATATTCTTATATTTACAATTAAGTTTTTTATTATTTCCTCTTCCAGCATAGTCCTGTTTACCATATCATCAACGTAAACAATATATACTTTCACTTCTCTCTTTTCACCTACGGGAAATTCCCTCTTTACAATATCTCCCCAGTCTTTAAATTTATTTTCAACATATTCTTTGTTCTGTAAATATTTTCTATTCTGATTTTGTTCTTCCATATCTTTACTGTTCATAATATCGGACATAAAAAATCACCCCTATTTTATTTTTACAAATAAGGGTAATTTTATACACATCTATACCGTTTTATACCATATGCAAAGTCATGTAAATATTTAAATATCAGTTTATATTCGGACAACTATTATACATCAGCTAAATATTCATCAAGCTTACTTATTGCCGTATTAATTTCACTGTAAACCATTTTAAAATTAATCTGCGCCGAATTTACTATATACATACACTCTTTATTTTTCTTGTTAAGTTCTATATCACTGCATTCTCTATAAGACTCTTTCATATTTTCATATATGTATTCAAATGTTGCAATTTTGAATTCAACTTCCAGAAAATCATTCATAATATCATATAATTCATCCAAATCAATTCCTCCTTAATTATTGTAAATTATTTTGACTTTACCGTTTCTGTTATGTTATAATATTTGTAAAATATGGATTTTAATTTATCCATTTTTTAATGGTGGTATTATGATTAAATATAAAATTGATATTATGCAAGCCCTTAAAGAAAAAGGCTATTCAAGCTATAAATTAAGACAGTCTAAACTTCTGGCTGAAACAACTATGACAAAATTAAGAAATAATAATACAAAAATAACTTTAGAAAATCTAAATACTATTTGCACCTTACTTCAATGCCAGCCAGGTGACATATTGGAGTATTTGCCCGATAAGGAATAATTAATTATGTATTGATTATACAATAAAAATACATATATGTCAATACTATTATTTTAAAATATTCTATGAATAAATATATTATTTTATACTTTTATTTATAAGTTTTACACAAGAACTAAATAATATTTGTATATAGATACTTTCACATGTAAGCAAAGGAGCATACTATGATTTATAGTGGAGATATTAATGACATTATTAAAATGATTAAACATATTCAAGTCGAATATAATATCAGCAATAACGATATTGCTGCTAACCTCGGTAAAAGTAAACAAACTGTCAGCAATTTGTTAAATGGTCGTCAAACGAATATAACATTAGATACTTTATTAAATCTGTGCAATGCAGTTGATTGTGAATTAGAAATTAATATTAAACGTAAGGAAGATTGATGTGTTTAAATATAAAATCAACATAATGCAAGCTCTTAAAGAAAAAGGCTATACAAGCTATAAATTAAGACAGTCTAAATTGCTGGCTGAAACAACTATGACAAAATTAAGAAATAATAATACAAAAATAACTTTAGAAAATCTAAATACTATTTGCACTCTGCTCCAATGCCAGCCGGGAGATATACTTGAATATGTACCCAATGATGAAGAATATAATAAAAAAAGTGTAAAGCTCAGCTTATTGCGTGTTTTGCATCTATAATTAATTAGTAAATATCAATTTATGAATTTTAAAGTTTTAAACCGACTTTTTAACTAATATTAAAAAGTCGGTTTATTTGTCCGCATCATTTGTTTATATCCAAAAAAAGTGACACAGATCAAAGACCCATGTCACTTTAACTCATTTTATCTTATCAAATTAAAATATATCAAAACAATTATACCTAATGCAATTCTGTAATATCCGAATATCTTGAAATTGTTTTTCTTAATATAGCTTAAAAGGAACTTAATAGCAAGTACAGATACCACAAAAGATACAAACATACCTACAATAAGCATTACAAGTTCATAAAAACTTGGAAGTCCGAATTTAACAAGCTTAAGCAAGCTTGCTCCCAACATTACAGGTATAGCCAAAAAGAATGTAAATTCAGTAGCAACATATCTTGTTGTTCCAAGAAGCAGACCGCCTATTATAGTTGAGCCTGAACGTGATGTACCGGGTATAAGTGCCAATACCTGAAACAAACCTATGCCCACAGCAGTTTGTAAAGGCATTTTGTCAAGGTTTTTGCACTTTATGCTGTCTCTGTTACGCCTGTTTTCAATTACAATAAATGCTACACCGTAAACAATAAGTGCAATTGCTACAACAGTTGAGTTAAATAAATGCTCTTCCAGCCAGTCATCAAGCAAAAGACCTATTACAGCAGCAGGAATGCAGGCAATGATCACCTTTATCCATAAATTTATGGTGTTTGTTTTTTCAACCTGAGTTTTTTCCCTGTCAAAGGGATTAAGTTTTTTAAAGTATATTACAACTACGGCAAGTATTGCGCCAAGCTGAATAACCACATCAAACATTTCCATAAAAGCATCGCTGCTTATATATCCTATGAGCTCCTCTATAATTATGAGGTGACCTGTACTGCTTATAGGCAGCCATTCGGTAATACCTTCAACAATACCTAAAATTATTGACCTTATTAAATCGTGAAAAAAAGTTAGTATCATAGCTTTCTCCTTATTTTGTGTTGATTGTTACAATTCTTTCATCCTTATCCCAGTTTACGTCAGCTCCGAGAGATTCGGATATGGCTCTTAAAGGAACCATACTTCTGCTGCCCATTATCTGAGGTGCTACATCCATTATTATAGTATCTTTTTGATTAATTAGCAATACTTTTTCGCCTATTACAAAAGAAATTTCAGTACCGTCCTTAACAGCCTTTACATGCTGAGTGTCATTATCCCAGTAAACATCAGCTCCCAGAGCCTCAAGAATTTTTCTGAAAGGAACAAGAGTTCTGCTGTTTTGTATAACAGGCTTCTGGTCAAACTCCAGAATTTCTCCGTCTACTACAACCATAATGTCATTTGTGTTATTTACAAGCTTTGTAGTAGTTTCAGCAGTATTGTCGTCTGAAACTGTACTTGCAGTTTCTGTTGCGGCTTCCGTAACTACCGAAGAACTATTGTTTACAGATGATACTATTTCCTTCAGATATGATAAATTGTTTACGAATTTATATCTGAAATGAATCTCTCCAGACACCTTGCTTATTGTTTTATTAAGCTCTATCTGCTCTTTTATTGCGGCACCGTTGTACCATGGACTGCTTGAATCAACACCGTCACACTTATAGTCGGCAAGTCCAACATAAAGCTTTGTGTTACAGTTCTTTAATGTATCTGCCCACCATGTAACTGCGGTTTTGTAATCAATTGTCTTGTGGCCTATCTCCCAGTATATCTGAGGTGCAATGTAATCTATCCATTCCTCCAGAGCCCATTTCCTCGTATCGGCATAATTTTTATAATATGACTCTGAACCATATGTATCACTTCCCAGAGGATTATTACTCTTATTTGCCCAAACTCCAACAGGACTTATACCAAATTCAACACTGCCGTCGATTTCTTCAATTTTATTATGTAATCCCTGAACAAGAGCATCTACATTTGCTCTCCTCCAGTCATCCTTATTTTTACCATTGCCATATTTTGCATATGTAGCGGAATCATTGAAATCTGCCCCCGGATAAAAATAATCGTCAAGGTGTATACCATCTATATCATAATTTTCTACTATTTCTTCAACGCCCCTTATAACAAAGTCCTGTACCTCGGGAATAGCAGGGTCAAAGTAAAGCTTGCCTTCATACTCTACCACCCAGTCGGGATTTTGTCTTGCAGGGCTTTTAAGTGAAAGGCTGTCAACACTTACATTCAACGTATTTGTTATTCTGTAAGGATTTATCCATGCATGAAGCTTCATACCTTTACTGTGAGCCTTCTCTATCCAGTATTCAAGGGGATCAAAATTATTATCGGGAGCAACGCCCTGGGAACCTGTCAGCCTCTGGCTCCATGGATAAATCTCTGATTTATAAAAGGCATCTGACTCAGGTCTTACCTGAAAAAATATATCTGTGATACCCATTGCCGCACAGTTATTTATAATTGTGTCAGCCTCACTTTTTAATGTTTGGGAATTTGTTGTTCCCTTAGAGGGGTAGTCCAGATTAAGTGTTGTAGATACCCATATGCCCTCCATTCTTTTGTTACTGTTGTCTGTAGCTATTGCCGAACTGTCAGCCTCTGTTTCAACACTGTTCAGATTTATGAGCTGAAATCCCAGTATGACAGCCAGAAATACAGTTATAAAATACTTCTTATTCATCTTCTCTCTCCTTTTTAATAAAATCAAGCCATTTTTTAAGCTTTGCCTCCTGCCCGTTATCGCTTAACTCATAATATCTTGTCCCGACAAGTTCATCGGGCAGATACTGCTGTTTTGTATAATGGTTCGGATAATCATGTACATATTTATATCCTATGCCATGTCCCAGCTTAATAGCACCGGGATAGTGACTGTCTCTCAGATGATTTGGAACTCCCGATGTCCGAATATTCTTTACATCCTCCATAGCCTTGTCTATTGACATAATTGCAGCATTACTCTTAGGCGAACATGCGACATATGCGGCAGCCTGTGCAAGATTTATTCTGCATTCAGGAAGCCCAAGATAATCTACTGCCTGTGCAGCAGCGTTTGCAACAACAAGTGCCATAGGATTAGCATTTCCCACATCCTCTGAGGCACAAATCATAATACGTCTTGCTATAAATCGTGGGTCTTCTCCCGCATATAACATTTTAGCCAGATAATATACTGCTGCATCGGGATCGGAACCTCTCATACTCTTTATAAAAGCAGATATTGTATCATAATGATTGTCGCCGTCCCTGTCATAGTTTAATGCTCTTTTTTGTATACACTGCTGTGCAGTGTCCATATCAATATGTATTTTGCCCTTATCATTTCTTTCTGTTGTCAGCACCGCAAGCTCTATAGCATTTAGTGCAACTCTTGCATCACCGTTTGCCGTATCTGCAATAAAATCAAGAGCATCCTCATCAATTTCAGCCCCATATGCACCAAGTCCCTTTTCATTATCAGTAAGAGCCCTTTTTAAAATAGTCTTTATATTGTCTATAGTCAGATGCTTAAGCTCAAAAACTATACTTCTTGACACAAGAGCCTTGTTTACTTCAAAATAAGGGTTTTCGGTTGTTGCACCGATAAGTATTATTGTTCCGTCCTCAACAAAAGGAAGAAGTGTATCCTGCTGAGTCTTGTTAAATCTGTGGATCTCATCTATAAAAAGTATTGTCTTTTTTCCATATCCGCCAAGAAAAGTCTTTGCTTTGTCTATTGTGTCCGTTATATCCTTCTTGCCCGCTGTTGTAGCATTGATCTGCATAAATTCACTTTTTGTACTGTTAGCTATAACCTTAGCAAGAGTGGTCTTACCCGTTCCCGGGGGACCATAGAGTATAATTGAGGAAAGCTTGTCAGCCTTAATTGCTCTGTAAAGAAGAGTGTTCTTACCTACTATGTGCTCCTGCCCTACAAATTCATCAAGGGTCTGAGGTCTGAGCCTTGCAGCAAGAGGACTTTCCTTTTTTAAATTGTTTTCTGCCTGATATTCAAATAGATCCATTATAATGTCACCCTTTTCCCCAACTAAACATTACATTTAATGATAATATATTTTGACTGAAAAATCAAGTAATTAAGAAAGCCTGTAATAAATAATTAATGTTGCTGTGCTATATTGATGAAGAAAAAATTGTGTGATATAATATAATTAAGGAATATATATGTTCATAAGTTCTATAAAAAATATAACAGAAAGGATGTTTTTTATCATGATGTATCCATATATGACACTACCAGACAACACAGAAATTGTACATTCAGAAATGAAACCTGACGGAAAAGTTAAAGTATATATTGAAAAACCTGTTTATGACGGATTTTGCAATGCCACATGCTATCTTCCTGAATACAAATGGGAAAATATCTCTGGCTTTACAGAAAATGAAATTGCTTATTTAAAAAATCTGATAGAAAAAAATGCTCATCTTATTATAGAGCTTTCTCAAAAAGGAGGATTTGCTAATGCCTCAAATTTTTAGAATTGGTGTATATATTTTTTCCATTCTAATAAAAACAGCTCCCTATAATTAACAAACTCGGTTATTATAGGGAACTTCAATTTTTAGTGTGGTTTCTTTAATTGTATCTATATAAGGTGCCGTACAGGCTCCTTTATAAGGGCAATACTGTCAACTTAAAGGATTAGCATAAACCTAACTGTTCAAAAAGGCGACGTGCCCGCCCTCTTGGCTCCTTTTGTAAGGGAGCTGTCAGCACAGCTGACTGAGGGTTTTGCCTTACGTCAAAGTGCCCTTTCATAGAAAATCAAAAACAATTCTTCATTTTGCTGCTCATAAGTATTATTTACCTAAAAGCTTTAAAGTCCTGTCAACCACATTATCAACAGTAAATCCATAATGCTTAAAGAGTACAGAATAAGGTGCAGACTTACCAAATTCAGTCATACCTATAATTTCACCTTCAAGACCTACATATCTGTACCATGACATATCAAATGAAGCTTCAACAGCTATTCTCTTTGAAACATTCTTAGGAAGAACAGAGTTTTTATATTCCTCACTCTGCTGTTCAAATACCTCAACACAAGGCATACTTACAACCTGAGCAGAAATACCTTTTTCCTTTAACACATCATAAGCATCATATACAAGACCAACCTCAGAGCCTGTAGCAATAAGAATTACGTCTGGAGTTTCCTTAAATGACTCTCTTATTACATATCCGCCCTTTAAAGCTTTTCTTCCGTCTATTCCTATATTCTTTGTATTCTGTCTTGTAAACACAAGAGCTGTAGGAGTATTCTTTTCCGTTACGGCACTGTACCATGCCGCAGCAGTTTCATTTATATCACATGGACGCCATACATTAAAGTTCGGTGTACTTCTGTATGCAGCGAGCTGTTCAACAGGCTGATGAGTAGGTCCGTCTTCTCCTACGCCTATGCTGTCGTGAGTAAGAATACTTATAACAGGCAGTTCAGATATAGCAGAAACTCTTAATGCAGGCTTCATGTAATCACAGAATACAAAGAAGCTTGCAATATATGGTCTTATACCGCCATGATAATACATACCGTTTGCAATAGCTGCCATAGCCAGTTCTCTTATACCAAAGTGAACATTGGAACCAAGTCTGTTTTCTTTAGTAAAGAAATCCCTTCCCTGCATTTCTGACTTATTTGAAGGAGAAAGGTCAGCAGAACCTCCGAAAAGATTAGGCATTTTTTTAGCGATTATGTTAAGAATTTTCTCTGAGCAAGCTCTTGTAGCCATATCGCCGCTGTTTAACCAGTAGCTGTCATCATCAATTAAATCACTTACAAAGTCATCATTAATCCATGCATCAAACTCCGCAGCAAGTTCAGGATATTTCTTTCTGTATTCAGCATAGAGCTTGTCCCACTTTTCTGCTTTAGATGCAAGTTCTGCCTTGATACCTTCCATGTTTTCCTTAACTTCATCGGGAACAAAGAATTTTTCACTGTAATTCCAGCCCAGATTAGCTTTTGTAGCCTCAACCTCATCTTCACCGAGAGGTGCTCCGTGTGAAGAGTTGCTTCCTGCCTTGTTTGGTGAGCCATAGCCTATCACTGTTTTAATTTCAATAAGTGTAGGCTTGTTCTTTTCAGCCTTAGCTTCTTCAATAGCTCTTCCTATAGCTTCAATATCATTACCATCCTCAACCAATATAGTCTGCCATTCAAGAGCTTCAAATCTTGCTCTTACATCTTCTGTAAATGCAAGATCAGTACTTCCTTCAATTGTTATATTATTTGAGTCATATAAAACAATAAGTTTTCCCAAGCCAAGAGTACCGGCAAGAGAAGCTGCCTCGTATGAGATACCCTCCATCATACATCCGTCTCCGCAGAGAGCATATGAATAGTGATCAATTATCTTACAGTCCTCTGTGTTAAACTTAGCTGCAAGATGAGCTTCTGCCATAGCCATACCAACTGCATTTGCAAGTCCCTGACCCAATGGTCCTGTACTTGCATCAACACCCGGAGTATGATTATATTCAGGATGTCCCGGAGTAAGTGAGCCAAGCTGCCTGAAGTTTTTAATATCTTCAATAGTCAAACCATATCCGAAAAGATGAAGAAGAGAGTACAGAAGCATAGAACCGTGACCTGCTGAAAGCACAAATCTGTCTCTGTCGATCCACTTTGGATTTAAAGGGTTGTGTTTCATATGCTTTGCCCAGAGCTCATAAGCCATAGGGGCAGCACCCATAGTAATACCCGGGTGTCCCGACTTTGCCTTTTCAATAGCTTCGGCACTCAATATTCTCATACAATTTATTGTTAAGAGTTCTGAAGAATTCATTTTTTTACCTCCAAAATACTGTGTTTACAAAAAATATATTTTTTTGCATAAATTCGCATTATGTTTAGTATACACCAATTTTTTTGTCATTACAAGCCTAAAAATATATTTTTTACATTTAATTGAAATACTTCTTTATTTTTTCTATATTTTGTGTTATTATAATATCAGGAAAACATATATGTTTTTCATAACAAAGTTATTTGAGGGGGTGCTTTTATGTACGTACATGAAAGAATGACAAGAAGACCAACTGTAGTTTTACCTGATTATTCAGTTTCAAAAGCATATCAGTTAATGACGGAAGGCCGTTTTTCTCAGCTTCCCGTTGTTGACAGCGACAACAAGCTTATAGGTCTTGTTACCGAAAAACTGCTTGCTGAAATCAATCCGTCAAGTGCTACATCACTTAGTGTTTATGAAATAAATTATTTGCTCAGCAAAACAAAAGTTAATGATATAATGAAGACAGGCGTTTTTAAGATTGATAAAGATGCTCTTCTTGAAGATGCTGCTCTTATTATGAAAGAGAACAGAATAAGTTCTCTTCCTGTTACAGACGGTGAATATCTCGTAGGTATAATCACAAGAACAGATATATTCAGAGCCTTCATTGATATTATGGGCGTTAAAGCTCCCGGTACAAGAGTTGCTATTACTGCTACCGATAAAACAGGAGTATTTGCTGAAATTACCCAAATCTTTGCTTCTTACGGCATTGATATAAGAAACATAAGTAATTTTAATGAAAACGGCAAACTTGAAATGGTTGTTAAAGTCCGTTCCTTTGACGTTGATAAGGCAGTTGAAGATATTAAGGCTAAAGGCTATACTATTGATTCAATTACATATGTAAGATAAATCAAAATTTCACACAGTAAAATTTTCAGGGCTGAAGCATATTAATTATTGCTTCAGCCCTTTCTGAGTAAACTTATATATTGCCCTTTTTACCTGCCTGTACAAGGCACATTGTTATAACTCCCACAGTTCCGCCAAACATACTACCCAACACAAATACCAAAAAATCCAGCATTTTACTGCCTCCCCGCATATGCTATGAAGCTTTATATTTTATTATATGATATATAATCTTTCCCATATTTAAAAATATTATACCTGAATTTTGGTTAAATTTTTATTATTAAAAAACTAAAGTACGGATAACATTTCTTTAAGCCCGCTTTTGTCTGATACAGTAATTCCATTAGCTGTATTTACAGCAGTTATGTATCCCCACAAAAAGCCACTGCAGTGATATTCCCTTTCCAGAGCATTAATATTGCACTCAAGCTCAAGCATCATATCAAAATCATATGTCTTTTCTCTGAAAATTTTATATATTTCCTTTTCAATTTCATTTGCCACATCGTTATCTTTAAAATATTTGTTGTCCTCTAAATAATTATATAACCAGTTTAAAAAAGGATATTCTCTTATGTCTTTCATACTTGCAGCCTCCCAATATACAAATTTACAGCCAAATTAAAAAAATAATAAATATTGCAGCTTTAATAAAATTATTGTATAATTATATAGTAAAATATTATTTTAAGTATATTATATCCAATTTTTGTTGGATAGTCAATACCTTTTTTCCAACAATTTTTAGATTTAGTTGTATTGCACAAAAGAGAGGTCATTTTTATGTATAATTCATCTAATGTAGCCGATAAAATAAATTTAATTTTAAAGAATAAAAACATTTCTCAAAAAACGATGCTTAAGGACTGTGAGTTAAATAAAAATATTATTTCTACTATGCTGTCACGTGGTTCTATGCCTAAAGCAGATAATCTTGCAAAAATAGCTGACTATCTTGATTGTTCGGTGGACTATCTTCTTGGTAGAACAGATAATCCTCAAAGTCATAAATCTTGATTTTTAATTATTTTTTTGATATTTATATTACACTATTAAATATTGAAACACTTAAATTTATAACATTTAAAAAGAGCCGATATATTATATAATTTAATATATATCGGCTCTTACTACAGGATATATCCTGTATATTACAATCTCTCAGATTGCTTTACCATAAGTTAAATATGATAATTAAATTTTTAAATCACTTTTAATTATGACTCCTGATTAGCCATTTTCTTTTCCTGCTCTTCGATCATTTTCTTGACCATATATCCACCAACATAACCATTCTGAGCAGAAGTTAAGTCACCATTGTAACCCTTCTTTAAAGGTACACCGATTTCAGATGCAACCTCATACTTGAACTTATCCATGGCTTCTCTTGCCTCAGGAACATTTACTCTGTTACTACCACTATTACTACCAGACATTTTAGTTACCTCCTATAAATAAATATTTTGTTGGTACACTATTATTTTGTCTGAAAATAAATTAAATAGTCAGCCAATTTTTTCAAAAGCTGTCAAAAAACAGATTAATTTATTTTACATTCATCTGTTCTGTTTTCAGCCTTTCTTTTTGCCTCTTTTTCAACGTTCATATTTTCTTTTGCTCTTCTTTCGGCAAGTTCGCAGGCAACATCATCCCATGTAATGCCCTTTTCAGCCATCATAACTTCTGTATGGAAAAGCAGGTCGCATATTTCGCCTACAATTTCGCCCTTATCATCATTTTTTGCGGCAATTATGGTTTCTGTAGCTTCCTCACCTATTTTTTTTAAAATTTTATCAAGACCTTTATTAAAAAGATAACATGTATAAGAGCCTTCCTGCATATTTTCCTTTCTGCTTTTTATAACAGAATACTCTTCATTTAACATTTCACCTAAATCAGCCATTTTATTCCTCTCCTTTAAAATCTTCAAGTTTTCTGTAAAAGCAGGAATAATTTCCCGTATGACAGGCAGCTCCATCCTGCTTTACAAGCAAAAGTATAGTATCACAGTCACAATCATATCTTATTTCCTTAACATGCTGAAAATGACCGCTGGTTTCACCTTTTATCCATAAGCTTTGTCTTGACCTGCTGAAATATGTAGCCTTTCCTGTTTTTACAGTTAAATCAAAGGCTTCCTGATTCATATAGGCAAGCATAAGAACTTCTTTTGTTTCATAGTCCTGTGCGATAGCCGGTACAAGACCGTCACTGTTAAATTTGATTTCCATTTTCGTCTCCTATTTTAATCTTACAGGAATATTTTTTTCTGCAAGATATTTTTTCAAATCAATTATTTCCATTTCTCTGTAGTGGAAAAGGCTTGCAGCAAGAGCAGCTTCTGCACCACCATCGGTTAAAGCTTCTGCAAAGTGTTCCATTTTGCCTGCACCGCCTGAGGCAATAACGGGAATTGACACTGCATCGCTTACGGCCTTTGTAAGAGCAATATCATAGCCAGCCTTTGTTCCGTCACAGTCCATACTTGTAAGAAGTATTTCTCCTGCACCTCTCTTTTCAGCCTCGACTGCCCATTCAACGGCATCCTTGCCTGTGTTCACTCTTCCGCCGTTTAAAAAAACGTCAAATCCGCCCTGGTCACGTCTTTTAGCATCAATAGCTACAACTACGCACTGATCTCCGAATTTTTCGGCAGCTTCATTTATAAGCTCAGGTCTTTTAAGTGCTGCTGAATTAACGGCTATTTTGTCGGCACCTGCACTTAATATTCTTCTGAAATCTTCTATACTTCTTATACCTCCTCCAACCGTAAGAGGAATAAAAACCTGTTCTGCAGTTCTTGAAACCACATCAAGCATAATATTTCTGTCATCAGATGATGCCGTTATATCCAGAAACACAATTTCATCAGCCAGTGATTTGTTGTACATTGCAGCAATTTCAACAGGATCACCCGCATCTCTTAAATTAACAAAATTTACACCTTTAACAACCCTTCCGTTATTTACATCAAGGCAGGGTATTATACGTTTAGTGTGCATAATAATATCTCCATTCTATTCTTTTTTCTTTTTAATATGAGCTCCTACAATTTCCGATACATCGGATATGGTCATAAAAGCAGAGCCGTCATCATCCCTTACGATTCTTTTAAGCTCGCTTAATTCTATTCTTGTAACCACACAGTATAAGACGATTTTCTTGCCGCTTATAAGACCTTCACCTTCAAGAAGTGTTACCGTTCTTCCCAGATGCTTATAAATATTGTCGGCTATCCTTTCACCGTTTTCGGTTATTATCATAACAGCTTTTCCCTGTTCCATACCTGTTTCAACAATATCTATGACCTTTGATGTTATAAAATATGTAAGAAGACTGTATAAAGCTCTGTCAGGACCAAATATAAAGCCTGCACAAGAGAAAATAATAAGATTAAAAAACAGTATTATCTGTCCTGTTGAAAACTGTGTTTTTTTGCTTAAGAGCAATGAAACGGCATCAAATCCGTCAACACAGCCTCCTGCTTTAAGTATGATGCCCACACCAAGACCTAAAAACAAACCTCCATATACAGTGGCAAGAAGAGGATCATCGGTAATTTCACCCATTTCTTCAAAGACAACAAGAAATATTGAAAATATTATCATTGCAAATGTTGCCTTAAAAGCAAAATTCTTTCCCAGAATTCTCCATCCTACAATGAGAAAAGGTATATTAAGTATAATTGTAAAATAACTTAACTTTATTCCCGTAAGCTGACTTAGTATAATTGATATACCAACCACACCACCGTCAAGAATTTGTTTTGCAACAAGAAACTCCTCAATCGCAAAGGCAGCAATTACAGCACCAATGGCAAGAAAAATATATGAAAATATATTCTTAATAATAACTATTTTTAAAGATTTGCTGTCGCTCATGAAATCATCTCCGATTACTGAAATTTACTTATAACATCTTTTAAATTCAGAGCACCGTTATAAAGAGCTTTTCCTATTATAACACCTGCCGCATTTATATTATTAACATTTTCAATGTCCTCCATTTTGGAAACACCGCCTGATGCAATAATATCCATGCCTGTCTTTTCTATCAGATCCTTTGTGGACTCAATATTCGGACCGCTCATCATACCGTCCTTTGATATATCTGTGTATATAACAGTGTTTACTCCATATTCCTTCATTTTAAGGCACAGATCAACAGCAGTTACATCACTTATTTCTTCCCAGCCTGATATTGCAACCATACCGTTTTTGGCATCAACACCAACGGCAATTTTATCGCCGAATTTTTCTGCAGCTTCTTTTACAAGCTCAGGATTTTTAACAGCGGCTGTTCCTATAATTACCCTTGAAGCACCGGCATTTATTCTGTCCTCAATATCCTTCATTGTTCTTACTCCGCCGCCTGTTTCGATTTTAACGTCATATTTAGACTTTATATCCTTTATTATGTCTGTCACAAAAGTCTTTCCGTATCTTGCACCGTCAAGATCAACAATATGTATATATGTTGCACCAGCTTCAACCCAATCCTTTGCAGCTTCAACAGGGCTGTCATTAAACACTGTTACATCATCAAAACTTCCCTGTGAAAGCCTTACTGCTTTGCCGTCAATTATATCTATAGCAGGATAAATTTGCATATTATAATCCTCCGAAATTCTTTAATATTTCAAGTCCCACATCGCCGCTTTTTTCGGGATGGAACTGTAAAGCAAAAATATTGTCTTTCTGTACAGCTACCTGTATTTCCTTTCCGTAGTCAGTCGTTGCGGAAACAACAGGTGCATCTGTCTCAAGATAATAGGAATGTACAAAATATACATAGGGATTTTCTCCCAGATTGTCAAAAAGAGGACTTCTCATCTTTATATTAAGACTGTTCCAGCCAATATGAGGCTTTTTAACATTGTCAGGCAAAAGTTTTATTTCTCCCGGTATAAGCTTAAGCCCCTCATACTCGCCGTATTCATAGCTTTTGTCAAATACCATCTGCATACCAAGACAAATGCCAAGGAAAGGCTTGTCCTTTTTAACACCCTCATATATAGCCTTGTCAAATCCTTTTTCTCTTATAGTGTTTATAGCATCACCAAAAGCACCGACGCCGGGAAGCACAATTTTGTCTGCCTTTTCGATCTCACTTATATCACTTGTGACGATCGTCTTTTGACCCACATATTCGAGAGCTTTCTGTACACTCCTTAAATTTCCCATTCCATAATCAATTACCGCTATCATTATTCCAACATTCCCTTTGTAGATAATACTCCGTCTATTCTTTCATCTATCTGAGTTGCCATATCCATGGCTCTTCCGAAAGCCTTGAATATACCTTCGGCAATGTGATGATTATTCTTGCCGTCAAGCACCTTAATGTGCAGTGTCATACCGCAGTTATCTGAAACAGCTCTGAAAAATTCCTCAACCATTTCCG
The DNA here is from genome assembly GCA_904395805.1 of Candidatus Gallispira edinburgensis. GTDB lineage: Bacteria > Bacillota > Clostridia > Lachnospirales > CAG-274 > Gallispira > Gallispira edinburgensis. The sequence continues at coordinate 19,935 of CAJFNV010000009.1, forward strand.
TATCAAAAAGTCCTATACTTGACATTGTAAATTCAGCATCAAAATTAAGATAAGACCTGCCTGAAAAATCTATTGCACACAACACAAGAGTTTCATCCATAGGCACAATAGCCTGACCGTATCTCTTTATTCCCGCTTTATCGCCTAAAGCCTCTGCAATACACTTTCCAAGCACGATACCCACATCTTCAACAGTATGGTGACAGTCCACATCCAGGTCTCCGTCTGCCTTTACATCCATATCCATAAAACCATGCTTTGAAATATGGGTAAGCATATGATCAAAAAAACCTATACCTGTATCTATATTGTTTACACCGCTGCCGTCAATGTCAAGACGCATATGAATTTTTGTTTCATATGTATTTCTGTCAATTACAGATATTCTGTCCATATATATAACCCTCTTTATTTTTTCATTCTTACTTTAATTGAATTTGCATGAGCTGTAAGTCCTTCTGCCTCTGCAAATTTAATTACATCCTCACCAAGTTCCTCCATAGCTTCCTTGCTGAAAGATATTATACTTGACTTTTTAATATAGTCGTCAATTGAAAGAGGTGAGAAAAATCTTGCAGTACCTCCTGTGGGAAGCACATGATTAGGACCTGCCATATAGTCGCCTAAAGGCTCCGGTGTATAGTGTCCTAAGAAAATAGCACCTGCATTCTGTATCTTAGGAAGTAAGCTGAAAGGCTCCCTTGTAGATATTTCAAGATGTTCGGGTGCAATTTTGTTGCAAAGATCGCATGCCTCGTCAAAGTTCTCTACTACAATTATTGCTCCGTAGTTGTCCTGTGACTTTTTAATTATTTCCTTTCTTTCAAGGGCATTTGTCTGCTTTTCAGCCTCGATCTGCACCTTTTCAGCAAGCTCTCTGCTGTCTGTTATAAGCACAGCAGAAGCAAGCTCATCATGTTCAGCCTGTGAAAGCAGATCTGCAGCCACATATTCGGGATCAGCACTGTCATCTGCAAGTATAAGTATTTCACTCGGACCTGCAACAGAATCAATATTTACATATCCGTAAACACTTCTCTTTGCAAGAGCAACAAATATATTTCCCGGACCTACTATTTTATCCACCTTAGGCACTGACTCTGTACCAAAGGCAAGAGCAGCTACAGCCTGTGCTCCTCCTGCCTTATAAATTTTATGCACACCTGCAATATGAGCAGCCACAATTGTTGTTGGGCTTATTTTGCCATCAGCAGACGGAGGAGTTGTCATAACAATTTCCTCAACTCCTGCCACCTTTGCAGGAATAATATTCATAAGCACACTTGAAGGATAAGCAGCCTTGCCTCCCGGAACATAAACTCCGACCTTTTCAAGAGGTCTTATCATCTGTCCCAGCATTTCACCGTTTTTGCTTGGTTCAAGCCAGCTGTTTATTTTCTGCTTTTCGTGAAAATCACCTATTCTCCTGGCTGATCTCTTTATAACTCTTATCAAATCCTCGTCAACACTTTTATATGCTTCATCTATTTCTTCCTGTGTCACAAGAATATTTTCGGCATTCACATCAAATTTGTCAAACTTCTTTGTATATTCAAATAAAGCCTTGTCACCATTTGCCTTTATATCAGCAATAATGCCGTTTACAATTTCCTGAACATTGCCATGTTCAAGCTGTGAACGTGACAATAAAGCCTCTACAAGCTTCTTGCCTTCACTGTCATCATATTTTATAATATTTATCATTGTTTTTCACCTGTCAACTTTCTTAATCCCTCTATTATTTTTGCTATTCTTTCATGTTCAAGCTTCATACTCACTCTGTTTACAACAACTCTTGCAGACACAGGGCAAATATCGGCAAGAACTTCAAGTCCGTTAGCCTTTAATGTTGACCCTGTTTCAACTATATCAACTATTACATCGCTTAATCCTACAATAGGAGCAAGCTCCACACTTCCGTGAAGCTTAACTATTTCTATTGTCTGATGCTTTTTCTGATAAAAGTATTCCTTTGCAACATTAGGATACTTTGTTGCAACAACAAGGTCCATAGAATTGTCAAGCTTATTCTGTATCTCCCTATATCCTGCCACTGCAAATCTGCACTTGCCCATTTTAAGGTCAAGAACTTCATATAAATTTCTGCCCTCTTCAAGAAGGGTGTCCTTACCTACAATACCGATGTCAGCAGTACCGCTTTCTACATATGTAGGCACATCAGACGCCTTTGCAAGGAAAAACTTAACTTTAAGCTCCTCATTTGTAAATATAAGCTTTCTTGAGCTTTCCTTCATTTCATCACAGGTAATGCCAAGTTTTTCAAGCATTTCCATACTTTTTTCTGCCAGTCTGCCTTTAGCCAAGGCAAAAGTTAAATAATCCATTACTTTGACTCCTCCTCTGCTAAAAGGTCTGTAATACTTACAGTTTTTTCACTGCTATCACTTACGTTTATAAGCTTTATTTCATTTCCCTTAAAAACTAAAATATAAGGAATATTCTTATTCACTGCATATTGTCTGTTTTCTTCAATATCGAAACCTAAAAAGCTCATTTCAACACTTATGCCTTTTTCTCTGAGTATATTGGCTGTTTTAAAAGCTTCAATTCTGCTGCCACTGTCATATACAGCAATATATTCTGAGCCTTTTTCTTCAGGCATATCCATTATTTTCATAAGGTCATTTACTTTCAAAGCAAAGCCTACGGCAGGCATTTCGGTACCGAATTTTTCAACCATATTGTCGTATCTTCCGCCGTCTAAAATAGATGCACCGCTGCCCTTTCCGTATCCTCTGAATATAAGCCCCGTATAGTAATCCATTGAGCCTATTACACCAAGGTCAAAGGATATATATTTTTCAAAACCAAGGCTTTTTAATATGTTATAAAGCTCACCAAGATAATTTATAGCCTTTAAGGAGCTTTCATTTGTCACCTTATCTCTTACCTTATGGATAACACTTTCATTGCCGATAAGCAAAGGAAGCTCCTGTAAAATATATTTTATATTCTTATTTTCAATATTTTCGGCAAGCTCATTTACTGCAACATAATTTTTCTTAATTATGTTCTTCTGAATAGCTGAACCGATTTCATCACTAACATTTGCTTCTTCAATTACACCCTTTAAAAACAGTGCATGACCTAAATCAAGTTTAAAATTATCTACTCCTACAGCAAGGAGAGAATTTATTGCACAAGTTACAACCTCTGCATCAGCTTCTATAGAATTTACTCCCAGAAGCTCAATACCTGCCTGTGTAAATTCTCTCAGCTTGCCCTGGTAATTTTCATTAGTTCTGAACATACTCTCTATGTAATAAAACTTAAGAGGCAGATCCTTTTTACTGTAAGCAGTTGCTCCTATTCTGGCTATTGCAGGAGTCATATCAGGTCTTAACACAAGGAGAGCACCGTCTCTGTCAAGGAATTTAAAAACCCTGCTGTCCTTAACACCGCCCATACCGCAGAAAACATCATTATATTCAAATGTAGGGCTTATAACAGGCAAATAACCATAGCTTTTAAAAACTTTAGCTATACTGTCCTCTATCTTTTTCTTTAATATACATTCATTAGGCAAATAATCCTTAACACCCTCCGGTGTATGAAGTTTACTTATTAACATATTTCTGTCCTTCCTGATTAAAACTTTACTTTATTACGCTAAAGCAATAAACTAAATTTATTATATCATAATTATATTATTTGTCAAGCATATATTTCCATTAATTAACCTATTGTATTATTGTATTATTGTACTCCAAAAGCCTCTGTTTGTCAAAATTTTATTTTATAAACTTATTATCTAAAAATCTGCCGTAAATCACCTTTCAGGCTATTTACGACAGATTTTTTTAAACAGTTAATAAACTCAGCAAAAAATTAACTGCCATACAAATCAAAATTCCCGTAACTGTAGGTATAATAAAAGCAGCTATCGTCCATTTTACACTCTTTGTCTCTTTCCTGACAGTAAGCAAGGTTGTTGTACACGGAAAATGATTAAGAGAAAAAAGCATTGTACATACAGCAGTAATATGTGTCCAGCCATGTTCTCTTAAAAGAAGTCCAAGCTCCGATAAGTTTTCAAACTCAATAAGTCCGCTGTTTCCCGTATAACACATTATTACAATAGGCAGCACAATTTCATTTGCAGGCATACCAAGTATAAAAGCCGTCAGTATATACCCGTCAAGACCCATAAGCCTTGCAAAAGGATCAAGAAAACCTGCAATATGTGCAATAAGACTTATATCTCCTATTGTTATATTCTGCATAAGCCATATGAGAGCACCTGCAGGAGCAGCCACAACAACAGCCCTGCCCAGAACATAGAGTATCCTTTCTCTTACAGACCTTTCTATAATACTCTTAAGCTGCGGTCGTCTGTACGGAGGCATCTCCAGTATAAAAGAAGACTGCTCACCCTTCAGTATTGTTTTGCTTAAAATAAGAGAAATAATAAGTGTTATTACAACACCGCTCATTATTGCGGCAACAACAGTTAATGTTACCTTAACACTGCTGAAAACTCCTCCTGCAATAAAAACAGATGCAAGCATTATAAGTCCTGCAAATCTTCCGTTACATGGAACAAAGTTGTTTGTAAGTATTGCAATAAGCCTTTCCTTTTTTGACTCGATTATTCTTGTTGATACAACACCCACTGCATTGCAGCCAAAGCCCATACACATTGTAAGAACCATTTTGCTGTGTGCATTCACTTTTTTAAAAAGCTTGTCGGCATTAAATGCAATTCTGGGCAGATACCCCAGATCCTCCAGAATTGTAAAAAGTGGGAAAAATATAGCCATAGGCGGAAGCATAACAGCCACGACCCAGCTCAGTGTTCTGAAAACACCTTCTATAAGAACACCTTTTACAAACCAGCCATTGTCACCGAATATATCCAGCAAATAACCTTCAATATTACTGAAAACAGAGCTTAAAAAGGCAGAAGGATAATTCGTTCCCACAATTGTAAGCCAGAGTATCAGACATAGGAGAAACAGCATAACAGGTATTCCCCACATTCTGCCAGTAACAATTCTGTCAATTTTTCTGTCCCTGTTATTAAAAATACTGCAGTTGTTTTCAACACAGTTTTCATATATATATTCAACACTGCACTGACACTGCTGACAGCTGCTGTCGTGAGAATGTATTTCCTCTTTCAGTTTATCAAGACCTTCCCCCTGTCTTGCAGCTGCAGCCACAACTGGAAGATTTAAAAGCTCACTTAATTTTTCCGTATCTACCTTGATTCCCTTTTTCTTCGCCTCATCCAATAAATTTACACATACTATAACATTGCAGCACAAACATGAAAGCTCAAGAGCAAGTATGAGATTTCTTTCAAGACAGGTCGCATCCAGAACTATTACAACAATATCCGCAAGTCCCGATTTTATGCATTCCATAGCGCATTTTTCATCGGCAGAAACGGGATTTGTAGAGTATATTCCGGGAAGATCAATAATTTCATATACCGTTCCCTTATACTCCATAGTCCCCGCTGCATTTCCCACGGTTTTTCCCGACCAGTTGCCCGTATGCTGATGACTGCCTGTCAGTGCATTAAATATAGTGCTTTTTCCTGTATTGGGATTACCTACAAGTACAACAACTTTGTCATACATAATAGTCCTCCCTTACAACTATATTCCTGCTCTCTTCTTTCCTGAGAGCTATTACCGCACCCTTAATGTAATAAGCACAGGCACTTCCTCCCATATTTTCATGGAGAACAGCCACTTTTGAGCCTTCTGTAAAGCCCAGTTCCTTAAGCCTGCTTTCAGAGGGACAAGGCTCTATTTTAAAAATTCTGCCTGAACTGCCAACAGGCAAATCAGACAGAAATACATTTTCACTCATTATATTACACCTCACCCGGCTCTATATTTTATAATATAAAGCCGGGTGAGATTTTGTTACATTTATCTTATAAAATTAGTCTTTATCTTAGCTTCCTTTTCAGGCATAGGAACACCTGCAGCCTTTCCTGCCTCAATACATTTTAACATCCACGCCATATTTCTTCCCAGACCTCTCATTATCTGCATACCCTCTTTATCCTGCATAACTTCCTCGGGGGTGTTACCGTGAGCCATATTCCAATAATTTGAAGATACAACAGGCATATTGTTAATTGTAAAATATTTATTTAACTGCTCAAATGTTGCAGTTGCTCCGCCCCTTCTGCATGTACAGACAGCACAGCCGGGCTTATATGCCATATATCCTCCCTGTGAATAAAAAAGTCTGTCAAGAAAAGCAGTTATATCACCGCTTGCAGCAGCATAGTGAACAGGAGAGCCGAATACATATCCATCAGCCTCTTTGACTTTATCAACAACAGAATTGAGTATATCCTTATCATTTATACATTTGCCGTTCTTGGCACAATATCCGCAGCCAAGACAGCCTGCACTTACATGTCCGCCAACGTGTATGATCTCAGCCTCAACTCCGTTTTCCTCAAGAGTTTTTGCTATTTCGCTAAGTACAGTATATGTACAGCCTTTAGCCTTCGGACTTCCGTTAAATAATAAAACCTTCATATAATAACCTCCATTTATAAATATATTAATTAATAATCACTTACCATTTGCTTTATTCTGGAATTTTTCATTATTCACAATAAATCTTTCATGAACGCCCTCACCTATTTTTTCACGCTCATCAAAAACTTCAATTTTAAATGTAAGCTTCCTTCCCTCAATTGAAGTCAGCTCACTTTTTGCAGTAATCTCCATTCCAACAGGTGTAGCAGCCATATGCTTTACATTCATAAGGGTTCCCACAGTCCCCTGACCTTCTTCAAGATAAGGCTCAACACTTTTGTAAGCAGCCTGTTCTGCAAGAGCGATCATAGCAGGCGTTGCATATACCATAAGACCGCCGCTTTTCATTTTTAAGGCAGTGTTGTTTTCATTTACAGTTTCTCTTGCCTCTCCCATTATTCCTGTATTCATATACATACCCTCCTTAATTCGGAATATCAATCTTCTGAAACCTTTTCTATTTTAAACACATTTATAGTATCGACATCAGGACAACAGAATACAGCTGTCCCTTCTTCATTCCCCGGAATATTTCCTCCGTATCTTAATATATCAATATATGGGAAAGCCACATGCATAGCCATGGGACATATTTCTCCCCTCTGTGTGTCAAAGTCAAAACAGTCACCTACTTTATGCCCTCTGTGACATCCCTGTTTTCCTATTCTGTCTGTAACAGTTATTTTTATTTTCGGTTTTTTCATTTTATACCTCAGCTCTTAATAAAAATTTATATCCATAACCGAATTATAACACATTTATCTCTTTATTTCAATCAGTTAAACTATCCACATAATTATATACCATTAAAGCAAAAGCTGCTCTCTATTACTGCAGTAATAAAGAACAGCCTGTAATTTAATCTGTATAATTTTTTGCTCTTTCAAACTCATCATATATCTCTTTACTTGGTTCCTTTGTAGCAAGAGATACGATTATTATAGCAAGTGATGAAAGTATAAATGCAGGCAGAAGCTCATATATAGCAAATACTCCGCCAAGCTTACTTATACCAAGATTCCATACAAATACCATTATACCGCCTGTAAGCATACCGGCAACAGCACCGGCTCTTGTTGTTCTCTTCCAGAAGAGAGAGAAAAGCATAAGAGGTCCGAAAGTAGCACCAAAGCCTGCCCATGCAAATGAAACAAGATTGAATATAACGCTTTCTTCATCCCATGCAATAATTATACCAATCAATGATATAAGCAGAAGCACAACTCTTGAAACATGCATAACAAGCTTGTCATCTGCATCCTTTTTAATAATTCCTTCAAAAATATTTTTTGAAAAAGCTGATGCAGCAATAAGAAGATATGAATCAGAAGAACTTATAGTTGCAGCAAGTATACCTGCCATAACTATACCTGCAAAAACAGGATGAAGCATACTCTGAGCCATAACTACAAATACATTTTCACTAAGGCTCTTTGTTGCAAGCTCATCTGTAAAAGGATAAAGGCTTCTTCCGATCAAACCAATAAATACAGCTGTCGCAAGAGATATAACAACCCATACTGTTGCAATTCTTCTTGACTTTTTAAGCTCATCAACCTTTCTTATAGCCATAAATCTTAAAAGCACCTGAGGTACACCAAAATAACCAAGTCCCCATGAAATCATTGAAAGTATTGTTATAATTCCATATTTTGAAGCTTCACCAAACTGAGGAACTCCGTTTACAGCCTGCTGTACACCTTCACTATTAAGTTCCGGTGTTGCAAGAGAAGTAAGGGAAAAGTATCCCGGAATTTCCTTAGCATTGTCAATGACCGCACCAATGCCTCCTGCATTTATTACACCAAGGGAAACAACTATTACAAGTGCACAGAACATTACAACACCCTGCATAAAGTCAGATGCACTTTCAGCAAGGAAACCGCCTATAACAGTATATATAACCACAAACAATGCACCTACGATCATCATAGCATGATAATCCGCATCAAAAAGTGCACTGAAAAGCTTACCACATGTCACAAAACAGCTTGAAGCATAAATTGTAAAGAAAACAAGTATGAACAAAGCTGATATACCAAGTATTACCTTTCTTTTTTCATGAAATCTGTTGCTGAAAAAGTCGGGTATTGTTATTGCATCGCCTGAAACAGCAGAATATCTTCTAAGTCGTTTTGCTACAATAAGCCAGTTTACATATGTACCGACAGCAAGACCTATAGCTGTCCACGCAGCATCTGCAAGACCTGTCCAGTAAGCAAGTCCCGGTAACCCCATAAGGAGCCAGCCGCTCATATCTGAAGCCTCCGCACTCATAGCTGCAACCCAAGGTCCCAGAGATCTGCCGCCTAAAAAGTAATTTTCACTGTTTGCCTGAGCTCTCTTTGCAAAAAATAAGCCTATGCCTATAACAACAAGCATATAACCGATCATTGCAAATAAAACCATTAACGTATCGGAATTCATTTTATACCTCCTGTTAAATATATTTATTGGAATTTCATCCGACCTTCTAATTTATCTTAATTTTGATAAAAATTAGAATATTTTAATGATTATATCATAATTTCGTAAGAATTGCAATTAAATACGCAAATTTTGTATAAAATTCATAAAATTCATGTAAAGCCCCTGTGCAAATACAGCACAGGGGCTTTGTATCATAAAATATTTTTAATGGCAGGATAAAATTTTAAAAACTGTCTGTATTTTTCTTCATACTTCTTTACAATATTTATGTCAGGCTTTATAACAGCAGTAATTTTCATTTCTGATAAAAATCTGTTATATTCTTCTTCACTGCATCCTCTTACTGCAAGAAGTGCAGCTCCATATGAAGCACCCTCCTGATTTTCAGGTACTTCAAGTTCAATGTTAAGAACATTTGCGATTATTTCAAGCCAGAGCCTGTTTTTTGTTCCTCCGCCGCATATCCTGCTTTTCTTAATGTCAATACCCATAGATTTTATAATATCTATGTTCTGTCTTAAGGCAAAGGCAACACCTTCAAGTATAGCGACAGACATATCCTGTCTTGTTGTCGACATACTCATACCGTAAAACATACCTCTTATTTCAGAATCGTTAAGAGGTGACCTTTCTCCCATTAAATATGGCAGAAAGAACACGTTATTTTCACCTGATCTGCTGTAATTTTTATACTCATTCTCATAGTCATCGGTTCCTATAATATTTTCAAGCCACCATTTATTACAGCTTGCGGCAGAAAGCATACATGCCATATAGTGATATTTTCCATTTGAATGGCAGAAGTTGTGTATAGCATTTTCATAGTCAGCTTTATATCTGTCACTTGCTACAAAAACCGTTCCCGAAGTTCCAAGAGAAATATTACAGTCGCCGTTTTTTACAGTTCCCGTGCCTATTGCTGAAGCCGCATTATCTCCTGCTCCCGCAGCAACTTTGACATCACCGAAACCAAGGTCATCTGCTATATCCTTCTTTATACTTCCCACAACATCATAACTTTCATAAAGCTTGGGTAACTGTCCCTTCTTTATGCCTGTGATTTCAAGCATTTCCTCTGACCAGCACCTGTGCTCCACATCAAGAAGGAGCATACCTGATGCATCCGATACATCTGTACAGTGATTTCCCGTAAGCCTGTAGGCTATATAATCCTTAGGCAGCATTATTTTTGATATTCTGCTGAAATTCTCAGGTTCATTATCTCTTACCCACATTATTTTAGGTGCAGTAAATCCTGCAAAAGCAATATTTCCCGTTAAGTCAACAAGTCGTTTTTTGCCTGTTACATCGTTAAGATAGTCTGTTTCCTTCTGTGTCCTTGTATCATTCCACAGTATTGCAGGTCTTATGACATTGTCATTTTCATCAAGTATAACAAGTCCGTGCATCTGTCCGCCAAAGCTTAAAGCCTTTACCTGTGACTTGTCTATGTCCTTTGTCAGTTCCTTTATCCCTTCAATTGTTTCATTCCACCAGTCCTCAGGATCTTGCTCCGACCATCCCTGTTTTTTGTAATACACAGGATATTCTCTTGTTACTATATTGCAGATACCCTCATCTCCCAAAAGCAAAAGCTTTACTGAAGATGTTCCCAAATCTATACCTATATAATACATAGCTTCACCTTAGCTGTTATAAATATACTGATTTAAAATGCTTTCAAGCATCTCCTGTCTGCCTGATTCGTTAGGAGTAACACCATTTTCAAGAGCATACTTTTCAAGTCCCTCAAAGTCAATGGTACCATTTTCAATGCTTGCTCCAAGGTCTGTTTTCCAGCTTGCATATTTCTTATCAATAAAATCAATAAATACCTTATCTTCAATAAGCTTTGCTGCCACTCTCAGGCCCCATGCAAATGTATCCATACCTGCAATATGTGCATAGAACAGATCTGTTTCATCAATTGAGCCTCTTCTCACTTTGGCATCAAAGTTAAGGCCCCCTGTTCCCAGACCGCCGTTTTGAAGAATTTCATACATTGCAAGAGTTGTGTCATATATATTTGTAGGGAACTGGTCTGTATCCCAGCCAAGAAGATAGTCACCCATATTTGCATCAACACTTCCAAGCATACCGTTTATTCTGCACATATTAAGCTCATGCTGGAAAGTATGCTGTGCAAGAGTTGCATGGTTAGCCTCTATGTTAAGCTTATATTCATTTTCAAGCCCGTACTTTCTTAAAAAGCCCATAACAGTAGCTGCATCAAAGTCATACTGGTGCTTTGTAGGTTCCTTTGGCTTAGGCTCAATTAACAAAGTACCCTTAAAACCGATTTTCTTTTTATAATCCACAGCCATTTTAAGAAGAATTGCAAGGTGATTTAATTCAGCCTCAGTATCTGTATTAAGAAGAGTTTCATAACCCTCTCTTCCTCCCCAGAATACATAATTTTCGCCCCCAAGCTCCATTGTTATGTCCATAGCCTTCTTTATCTGTGCCGCTGTATATGCAAAAACAGTACTGTTACATGATGTTGATGCACCGTGAGCAAACTTAGCATCGCCAAAGGCATTTGTTGTGCCCCAGAGACACTTTATACCTGTTCTTGCCATTTCTGATTTAATTATTTCAACGATTGTATCAAGATTTTTGTTTGTTTCTGCAAGAGTTTTTCCTCTTGGGGCAATATCCACATCATGGAAACAGAAATAAGGTATCTGCATTTTTTCCATAAATTCAAAAGCAGCATACACTCTGTTCTTTGCTGTTTCCATTGCATCCTCTGTGTCCCAGTGATGAGATTTGCTTGCTCCGCCAAACTGGTCCGCACCAAGATATGTAAATGTATGCCAGTAAGCCATTGAAAATTTCAGATGCTCTTTCATTGTCTTACCCATAATTACCTCATTAGGATTATAAAACTTAAATGAGAGTGGATTTTTGCTTTTTGCACCCTCATAATTAACTTTTTTTACATTGCCGAAATACTCCATGTTGTTTTCCTCCTGTTAATATTAATTTTTTATTGGTATATTGTATCTTGTTATTATTTCAAGATTTATTTCATAATTGCTGCTGTTTATATTTCCGCCGCATATATAGTTTACCATTTCGGATACAGCATTATATCCCTGTTTAAAGGGGTGCTGATATATAGTCGCCTTTATTATATCATCTTCAAGATATTTTACTGTCACAGGCAGCACATCGTTTGTTATAGCATAAATTTTCTTACCTGACTTTGAAATTGCCTCCATAACTCCCTCAATACCGCTTGCTACAACATATATAAAGTCAATATCATTTTGTTTCAGCATTTCAGCTGTCTTTTCATAAGCTGTCACAGAATCATCCTCTGTGTAAAAATGGTCTATAATATTTACATTTTCACACAGCCCCGCAACTTCTTTAAAAGCTTCATACCTTTCAATATGACCTTTAATATTTTTGGAGCCGTGTACAATGCCTACATTAAGCTTTTTGCCGAAAGCATACATATTAAGTACAGCTCCTGCAATTTTTCCGCTTATATTGTAATCACAGCCCACATAGTCCACCTTGTTTTTAATATCAATGTCCATATTACAGGTTATCACAGGCATATCAAGGCTTTCCAGTTTATTTTTTATAATTTCGTTATTAATGGGTGATATTATAAGTCCGTCAATATTTTTTTTTACTAAATCATCAATTGCCCTTATCTGCTCATCGGACACATAACCCTTAAGCTTTATAAGTTCGATTTCCGTACCGAAATTTGAAAGTTCCTTTTCGGCAGCATATATACCCTTCAGAACATCATCAAAAAAGCTGTTTCCCACGCAGTTTAATATAATGCCTATTTTCTTGTCTTTCTGTTTAACAGCCAGAGCTTTTGCAATAAAATTGGGCTTAAAATCATATTCCTTTATTATTTTGTTTACCTTATCGATATTTTCCTGACTGACACCCGGTCTGTTGTGCAAAACCCTGTCTACAGTACCTCTTGATACTCCTGCCAGTGCAGCAATTTCTTTAATTGTTATCCCAATTTTTTCACCCTCTTTCCGTGCCCGCACACAGACTTTATTTTATTATAACAAATGACTTTATTTTTGTCAATTTATATAACATTATTTTCTGTAATTAAATTTTTAAAATAAGTATTGACATTTAAGTAAATCGGTATTAAAATAGTTAGGAAACTAAATAACTAGAGGGTGTATGAATTGAACAATCTTACAAGAAGTGCAGGACGTTATTTAAGCAAGCTTTCAAATAAAATACGTCGTCAGCTTGACTCATTTTCATTCAAGGGAGCTTTCAGCGGTGCTCAGGGCAAAGTACTTCATTTTCTTCTTGCACAAAATGAAGATGTCTTTCAGAAGGATATTGAAGAAGAATATTCTCTCCGCCCTTCCACAGCAACAGAATTGCTTAAACAAATGGAAAAAAGCGGTCTTATTACAAGAGAAGCCGTTCCCTATGACAAAAGGCTTAAAAAGATCATACTTACAGAAAAAGCAATAAGCTATAAGGAACAGGTTATTAAAGACCTGACCGACCTTGAGGAAAAAATCACAAAAGACATTCCAAAGGAAGACCTTGAGACCTGCTTTAATGTTCTTGAAAAAATGCTGGATAATCTTTCCGAATAAGTGAAAAATTATCCGGCATTTATCAAGAGCAAATACTTAGGAAACTAATTTTATAAAGAAAGGATATCTATAATGAATACCAAAACAGATTTTTTAAACGGAAAACTATATCCCCTTATACTTAAATTTTCAATTCCCGCTGCAATTTCACTGCTTATAACAGCTATATACAATATTGTAGACAGAATATTTGTAGGAAACTTTGTCGGTACCTCTGCCCTTGCGGGTCTGTCAATATGCTTTCCTCTTTCCTATATGATGATGGCATTCGGACTTACATGCAGTGCAGGAGGCTCAACATTATTCAGCGTTTTCACAGGGCAGGAAGATAAGGATAAAATGAACAGCTCCTTCGGCAATGCCTTTATGCTTGTAATTGTTTTTGAGCTTATTCTCACAGCTTTTCTGCTTATTTTAGCAGATCCCCTTCTTAAAATATTCGGAGTTACCCAAACATCTTATGACTATGCCCTTACTTATTACAGAATTGTAGCTTTAGGCTGTGTTTTTCAGGGACTCACTCAGGTATTCTGTGATTTTGTCCGTGTATCAGGCAAACCCTTTACAGGTATGTGTGTTACAGGTGTGGGAGCTGTAACTAACATTATTCTGGATGCCCTCTTTGTTGCTGTTTTTAACTGGGGTGTAGCAGGTGCTGCATGGGCAACGGTAATAGGACAGGTTTTATCTACCCTTTTCGGTGCATACTGGATATTCGGCGGTAAAACTCTTGTACAAATAACAAAAAAGACCTTTAAATTTGACCTTAAAATGTCAGGCAGAATAATTTCCTGCGGTTTTGCCTTCTGGGTAGCACAGATGGCAATGGGCTTTATCTGCCTTGTTTATAACAGCCAGCTAGGAAAATACGGCGGTGATGTTGCTATAAGTGTCTATGCAGTTATTGCAAGCATTATGACCTTTGTTATTATGCCTGCCAGCGGTATAAGTCAGGGAATTCAACCTATTATAGGCAACAATTTCGGTGCAGGAAAGTATAAGCGAGTTATGTCAACACTTTATATAGCTTCCGCATTTTCAGTTGCCGTAACCTGTATCATATGGATAATCGTTCTGGTATTTCCAAAGGCGATACTTTCTGCTTTCGGCGGAACTGCCGATATGTATGAAACAGGAATTTCGGGACTCAGGATCAATTTCTGCATAACACCTGTTTTAGGCTTTGTTATGCTTGCAACAACATTCTTTCAGTCAGTTGCAAAGCCTGTACCTTCAATTGTCATTACAATGTTAAGACAGGTTATTTTCCTTATACCTTTTATATATATTCTTCCTGTATTTATGGATATAAACGGCATTTTCTTTGCACAGCCCATAAGCGATGCTCTCGCTCTTGTTATATCTCTTTTCCTTGTTATCCGTGAACACAGACTGCTTATAAAAAACAACAATTAAAAATTCAGGGTGTCAAGATTTTTGACACCCTGAATTTTTACTCTTCTTCCATACCTGATATGTAATTTATAAACTGCTGTGCAGTTCTTCCTGAAATTCCTCCATGGCTCAATTCCCACTTATTGGCTTCCTTGCAAAGATCTTCATCAGACATTTTAATATTCGCTCTGTGAGCAAGCCCCTTGACAATTTCAAAGTATTCCTTCTGGCTTGGCTTTGAATAGCTTATAGTTACACCAAACCTCTTTACAAGGGAAAGCTTTTCCTCCATTGTATCAGACCTGTGCATACCGTTATTGTGTTCCATATCGTTTCTGTCACTCCAGTTTTCCTTTATAAGGTGACGTCTGTTTGATGTTGCATATATAAGTATGTTTTCAGGTCTTGTTTCAACTCCGCCCTCTATTACAGCCTTTAAAAACTTGTATTCAACTTCAAATTCCTCAAATGACAAGTCATCCATATATATAATGAATTTATAATTTCTGTTTTTGATCTGAGCTATTACATTTGACAGATCCTTAAACTGATGCTTGTATATTTCTATCATTCTGAGTCCCTTGTCATAGAACTCATTTACAATAGCCTTTATACTTGTAGACTTTCCTGTGCCGCTGTCACCGAAAAGCAGAACATTGTTTGCCTTTTTGCCTTCAACAAAAGCTCTCGTATTATCAACAAGTTTTTTCTTCTGTATTTCATATCCTATAAGATCATCAAGCATGACCTTGTCCATATTGTTGATAGGATGAAGCACAACACTGCTTTCAGTTGATGAAGCAATTCTGAAAGCCTTGTTAAGTCCGAACATTCCTACACCGTAATCCCTGTAGAAATCCGTAACATAATTAAATATATCATTTTCATCTTTTGCACTTTCAAGCTTTTCACTTAACATTTGTACTTTTTCACTTACGTTTTTATTGTACATAAGCTCTTTTTTACCTATAGCCTTGTAATCTGAAATTCTTGAAAAACAGTCTATACCCAGAGCATATTCAATTTCAGAAAAATCAAAGTTAAAAAGTTCAAAATAGGCTCTGAAATCATTTTTTGCAAAATAATTTACACTGCCCTCATTAGCCCCTGTTTTTTCACATGTAATGCTGAAAGGATTTTCGTTTGTTATAAGCAGAAATGTAAGATAATTGTGCCACAGATTTTTATCGAAGCCATAGTCCGTTGCGACCTCAAGTATTCTCTTTATCTGTGTGTAAATTCTTACTGTAAGCTCATCCTCGGACTGGTTTTTTTCATAATAGTTTTTAAAAATATCACCTAACTCCATAAGTATGGAATCCTTTGGCATATCTCCGTATATTAAAAGTCTTGATATAATATGATTCATAATATTGACCTCCGAAATTTGTTAATATCATAATAATACCACAACTTTAATTTGTCAACTTTATTTGTAAATCAAATATCCCTTTCCGACATCAGCGTAACACTTACTATAGTTATAACAGCTATGTATATAACACATATTATCACAAAACTTACATATCCGTTCTCAAGCATCTTCTGAGGTGAATTTGAATTCATACCATATGCCATTAATGAATAAGGCCATATATGCCCTAACCCCTTTGCCAAAAAAACAAGTCCCGAAAGCCCTCCTCCAAAGGAAATACCTACAGGCAGTGCAAAACTTTTTATAAATATTGAGATCAAAAGCTGTATTGCAGCCATAACTATACCTCCGAGTGTACCGAAACCGCACCAGACTATCATTTCCTTTATGGGAACAGCACTGCTTATCCCTGCAATTTTACCTGATAAAACAAATAGAACACCTATCCATACTTCACTTATCAGTAACATAAAAGATACCGTAATAAGCTTTGCTATAAAAATCATTCCTTTATTTACAGGCATTGTAAGCACCTTATTCCAGTTATTGTTGTTGTATTCAATTCTCATAATGTAAGAACAGTAAACTCCCAGCATAACAGGAAGAAAAAAATAGCATGTAAAAAGTGTGTGCTGTGTCCATAAGCTGTACCACTCACTTTCAAGAATATCTATATTTGCAATATAATTAATTGTTCCAAGCAAAGCAGGTATTACAGGCATTATTATAAAAGCTAGCCACACGGGAGAGCGGCGAAGTTTCATTCTTTCGGCTTTCAATAATCTTAACATCATATTATCAGACCTCCTTTAAAGTAAAAAGCTTTCTTCCCGCAAAATAAAGTATTATTGTGACAATAACCACTGCCGTAAAGAATGCCCAGTCCAAATCAAAATAATAAAAATCAGATATTCTTGTTTCTCTGTCCCAGTTAAGCCCCACAAACTGTAATGCACCGTAATGTCCCCATATTATCAATTTTCTAAGGAGTGGTAACTGAGGAAGAAACATTGAAAACAACCCTAAAAATTCACCTATTACACCTGCAAAAAATGATATTGCCTGATTTTTAAACAAAAGTGACAATGTATGCTGTACTATGTATATTTCAATCGTAGGCACAAATGTAAAAAGAGTACAAAGCAGATAAGACTTTATGGGAAATACTCCGCCGAACCCCTTTATAAAACCAAAAGCAATTACTGCTGCATACTGTATCACAAAACATACGGCAATAACCGAAATGCCGTAAATGAGCTTGGCATCATACAGTTTTTTCTTTTCAGTCATACAGCATATTAATTTAAGCATGCTTCCCTTGTGTTCTATATCACAAAGTCTTGATGCAACAACAATAGCAAGTATCGGCATAAAAATTTCATTTATTAAAGGGAGCTGATATAAAAATGCCATCCAGCCCTTTTCTATACTGTCGGCATCATAATCGCCGTATAAGACCCAGCACAGCTCAAGAACAGTTATAACAATGGCGGTTATAAGTATATATCTTCCCCTTGTTTTCTTATACTCACATTTTAACAGACTCATCATAAGCTTACTTCCTCTCCTGTCAGATTTATAAATATTTCCTCAAGGCTTTTTGTTCTGTCCGTCTCATGGAGATTTTCAAGTGTTCCCTGATACATCATTTTACCGTTTCCTATTATGCCTATATTATCAACTATAAGATCAATTTCAGAAAGAAGATGGCTTGATATAATTACAGTCATACCGTATTTCTTTGGCAGTGAACGAATAAGCTCTCTTATTTCCTGTATCCCTGCAGGGTCAAGTCCGTTTGTAGGCTCATCAAGTATAAGAAGCTTTGGAAATGACAGGAGAGCTGAAGCCAGTCCCAGCCTTTGTTTCATTCCCAGAGAATATGCAGATGTTTTTTTGCTTTTCTGCTTGTCAAGCCTCACAATTTTAAGAACTTCATCAATATTTTTATTGGGTAAATCAAGCATAGTGGCAAATATCTTTAAATTTTCCCTTGCTGTAAGATGTCCGTAATAAGAAGGGGATTCTATAAGAGAGCCTACATCCTTCAATATTTCAATTCTGTTTTTTGAATTAAATCTTTTTCCGAATATGTCTATTTCACCTTTTGTCTGATGAACAAGCCCAAGAAGCATTTTAAGTGTTGTAGACTTTCCTGCACCGTTAGGTCCCAGGAATCCGTATATTGTCCCTTCCCTCACCTCCATATTCAAATTATTTACAACGGTATTTTCTCCGTATTTTTTTGTAAGGTCATATGTTTTTACAACTTCATTCATTTTATGCACTTCCTTTCCTGTTTGCAGTATAATTCTAATACAATTGCCTGTCTTTAAACTTAATTCAACCTTACATAAACCTTAAATTTGATCAAAATTCAAAATACAGCTTTTAATAAAATTATTTATATGTTATAAATATAATGGGTGATTTAAATGGACGAACTGAAAAACAAAAAAATACTTATTGTTGATGATGAAAAGGAGCTTTTAAAAATTATAGAGAGTGCTCTTTTCAATGAAGGATTTTTTAACATATACAAGGCATCAGACTGCCGTGAAGCAGTTAATATTGCAAAGGAACAGCCAATTGCCCTCTTTATACTTGATGTAAATCTCCCCGATGGCAACGGCTTTTCACTTTTTAATGAACTGCGGACATTTTCTCAGGCTCCCGTTATTTTCCTAACGGCAAGAGGAGAAGCTGACGACAAAATACACGGTCTCGGGCTTGGTGCAGATGACTATATTGTAAAACCCTTTCTTACAAAGGAGCTTATACTCCGTATAACAGCCCTTTTAAGAAGAACATACAAAACAGCCGAAGCAAAAACAAAGATAAGTCTTTCGGACAGGATAATAGATTTAGAAACAGCCTGCGTAATTTATAAAGGAAAATCAACACCTCTTACAGCAAAAGAATTTATATTGCTGAAAAAACTATGGGAAAGCAAAAATAAGATAGTGACAAATGATTCCCTTGCAATGGCTGCATGGGGCGATGAATACTACGGAGATGAATACTACGGATATGAAAATACACTTATGGTTCATATAAGAAGATTACGCAAAAAAATCGAAGAAGATCCATCTTCTCCCAAACACTTGATTACCGTAAAAGGACTTGGATATAAACTGGTGATAAAAAATGAATAAAACAGCTTTAAAAATTTTTACTTACTTTATTCTGACGTCTGTAATAATTTCAACTATTATGCTGTGCATATATTTTGCAGGTTTTGCCTTCATAGCAAGTGATACATTTTCAAACAGCAATGACAGTTCACCACGCCGTATACTTAACAGTATTTCAGAAAATATAAGCACTGCCGGCGGAGAAGTTTTATTACAGAATGACGTAAATATTCCCGACAATACATGGTGTATCCTATTAAATGGAGAAGGCAATATTATATGGAGCCTTAATAAGCCCGATGATATACCTGACCATTACACTATAAATGACATTGCCAATATGACAAAATGGTTTTTAAATGACTATCCCGTATATGAAAAAGCCACAGATCACGGACTTCTTGTCCTTGGCACACCTAAAAACTCGGTAGGAAAATATGACATAGAATATTCAATGAACTGGTTCAGCACCCTTCCTCAGAGAATTTTTATTATATTTTTTATGAATATCGGTCTTGCAGCCCTCGTTGCCTGTCTGGTAGGAATAAATTTATACCGTAAAATAAACACTCTCACTAAAGGGATAAAAAATATGAGCAGTGAAAAACCTGTTAAATTAAAAGAAAAGGGAATATTTAAAGAAATGGCAAAAAATATAAATGAAACTTCAAGAGCTCTCGGCAGTAAAAACGAAGCACTTGCAAAGAGAGATGAGGTACGTTCAAACTGGATATCAGGCATTTCCCACGATATACGAACACCCCTTTCAATGATAATGGGATATTCCGAATCACTGGAAAGCTCTGGTGAAATAAAAGAATGTGACAGAAAAAAAGCTGAAATTATTAAATCTCAAAGCCTAAAAATAAAAAAACTCCTTGAGGATTTAAATTTAATTTCATCTCTTGAATATGATATGCAGCCATCACGAAAAAAGCCTGTAAAAATATGTCCTTTGATAAGAAATATAGTATCGGAAATCATAAACAACGGACTGTCGGATAAATATTCAATAACCCTTGACTTAAAATATGAGCCTGCTTTAATTTCCGGAGATGAATTTCTCCTTGAAAGAGCAGTTTTTAATATTATTAACAACAGCATTACCCATAATCCCAAGGGCTGTACAATAAACATAAGTGAATACAGAGAAAAGAATAATGTATACTTAAAAATATCGGATAACGGGATAGGTGTACCAGATAATGTGCTTAAAAACATAAACATTATTCCCAAAACCGCCCATGGAATAGGTCTTCCCCTGTCCTATAGGATTTTTACAGTCCACAGCTGTAAATTTACTGCCCTAAATAAAGACGGCTTTTCCGTTTTGATCGAATTCCCATTAAAATAAAAATTATCTATGTAAAGAAAACTGTCAGCTTAAATATCTTTTTAAGCCGACAGTTTTTGCATTTAAATCAAATTCATATAAAGACTTAAAACTTTATCAGTCCTCTTTTATACATCTGGTCAACAGCTATAATAACACCTATTTTACCATGGAACCATGTAAGTCCGCCCTGCATATAAACAGTATAAGGCTCCTTCATAGGTGCATCTGCGCTAAGCTCAATTGATGAGCCCTGTACAAAAGCTCCTGCAGCCATTATTACCTGTGAATCATATCCCGGCATATCCCATGGCTCAGGCTTTACATAACTGTCAACGGCAGCTCCTGCCTGTATTCCCTGGCAAAAGGCAATGACATTTTCAGGTGTTTTCATCTGTATTGCCTCTACAATATCAGCTCTTTCCTCATCCACCTTCGGCATACACTCAAAGCCAAGTTTTTCAAATATGCCTGCGGCAAATACAGCAGTTTTAAGACTGGCATTTACAACATTTGGCGCCAGGAACAGTCCCTGTATAAGGCTTGTTGTAACTCCCAGACTTGGTCCTACCTCTCTTCCCATTCCCGGAGAAGTAAGTCTGTATGCGGCATTATCAACACATTCCTTTGTCCCTGCAATATATCCGCCCACAGGTGCAAGACCGCCGCCCGGGTTTTTGATAAGAGAGCCTACTATCATATCAGCGCCTACATCTGTTGGCTCCAGTTCGCTTACAAATTCACAGTAGCAGTTGTCAACCATGCATATGATGTCACTTCTTACACCTTTTACGATTTCGATAATTTTCTTTACTGTTTCAATTGTAAGGCTTGGTCTGTACTCATAGCCCTTTGAACGCTGTATCTCAACTATTTTTGTCTTGTCTGTTATCATTTTCGGTATGTTTTCAAAGTCAACGGTACCGTCAGCAAGAAGAGGCAGTTCTTTATAAATAATGCCATGTTCAACAAGGGAACCTTTGACCTCTCTCTTGGCTCCTATAACACCTTCAAGGGTGTCATAGGGTGCTCCTGCTACACATAAAAGCTCATCGCCATACTTTAAATTACCGAATAAGGCAACAGTAAGAGCATGAGTACCTGAAATTATCTGTGCCCTTACAAGGGCAGCTTCCGTATTGAAAACAGAGGCATATATATCTTCAAGCTTATCTCTTCCTATATCATTGTATCCGTATCCTGTTGTGCCGTTAAAAGCAGTATCATTTAAACCATTTTTCTGCATAGCTCTCAGGACCTTATACTGATTAAATTCTGAAATATCATCAATTTCGGCAAATTTGTGCTTTACACTTTTTTCCGCTTCAAGGCAGAAATCAAGCACCTTTTCATCTATTCCAAACTCTTTTAATATATAATCTCTTAACATTTTATTTCTCCTTGGTAATTTTTTCGGCAATAAATTCGGCAGCGGCTCTGGCAGAGTCAAACTCATCCATATTTATCCACACTCCGTCACTCTGATGCCTGAACCATGTTATCTGCCTTCTTGCAAAATGTCTTGTATCTCTTTTAAGTATATATATTGCATCATCAAGGGAATATTCTCCCTTTAAATAGCCTATTATTTCCTTATATCCAAGTCCTTTCATGGACACAAGATTGTCGGGATATCTTTCCATAAGCCACTTTACTTCATCTACAAGGCCCTTTTCGATCATAATGTCAATTCTTTTTTCGATTCTTTCATATAAACGTTCCCTGTCCATATTTAATATGAAGCTTTTGACATCATAGGCAGGCTCTCTCAGCCTTTCTCTTGCATTGTATTCGGAAAATTTTTCTCCCGTATCTCTGCAATATTCAATTGCCCTTATCACTCTTTTTAAATTGTTAGGATGAACGGTCTCGGCATACTCAGGGTCAAGCTCCTTTAAAATATTGTGTACATAATCATTTCCCTTCTCTTCTGCCTCTTTTTCAAGCTCCAGACGCATTTTTTCGTCTTTTTCCCCAGGAGTAAAGTCATTGTCATATATAAGACCGTTTACATAAAATCCCGTTCCTCCTACAAGTACAGGCATTTTATTTTTTGCATATATTTCAGAGAGAGCATTTTTAGCCATTTTCTGAAAAACAGCAATTGAAAATTCCTCATCAGGATATAAATCATCTATCAAATAGTGCTTTATGCCCTGCTTTTCCTCCTCTGTCACTTTTGCCGTTCCTATATCCATATATTTATATACCTGCATGGAATCTGCAGATATTATCTCTCCGTCTATAATTTTTGCAAGCTCCACGGACACAGCGGTTTTTCCGCAGGCAGTAGGTCCTGCAATCGTTATAAGTTTCGGTTTCACTTAAACACCTCATTTCAAAATGGTATTATAATATATTTATTTGTCTTTGTAAATAATTTTTACATAAACAGGTTATAATCTTAATTGTAATTAATACAGATCAAAAATGTATCCCTTAATAATGTTGTAACAACTTGTAAGATTTTATTTTAAAATTTAATATAAATGTAATTGAAAACGTAACAAAAATGATGTATTATACTATTATGGTTATTTTTGTAAATTTTTGGAGGTTTAGTATGTTTAGTAAAGACATTGGTATAGATTTGGGTACAGCCAATACCCTTGTATATGTAAGAAACAAAGGTATTGTCATAAACGAACCATCAGTTGTAGCAATTGATACTACTACCAGAGAAGTATTGGCTGTTGGCAATGATGCTAAGGAAATGATCGGCAGAACACCGGGCAATATCACGGCTATAAGACCTATGAGAGACGGTGCTATTGCAGATTATGCTGTAACTGAGGCTATGCTTAAGTATTTTATTTCAAAGGCTTATCCCCAAAATCCATTTTCTCCAAAACCAAGAATAGTTATATGTGTACCTTCAGGAATAACACCTGTGGAAAAACGTGCCGTTATAGAAGCGGCAGGAGGTGCAGGTGCAAAGGAGAGACACATTTATATAGTTGAAGAGCCTATGGCAGCAGCACTCGGAGCCGATTTAAAAATAGACGAGCCTGCAGGCAATATGATAGTTGATATAGGCGGAGGTACAAGCGAGGTTGCAGTTATATCTCTTGGCGGCATTGTGGCAAGCCGCTCTGTAAGAATAGCTGGTGATCAGTTTGATAGCAGCATTATTAACTATGTACGCTCTGAATATAAGATAGAAATAGGAGAAATAACAGCCGAAGAAATAAAAATAAATGTCGGCTGTGCATATCTGGATATTAATTCCGACATAAAGGAAATAACTGTAAAAGGCAGAGATCTGGTTACAGGTCTGCCTAAACCGCTGACTATTAACTCACGTCAGGTCCAAAGTGCTCTTGCAGATTCCTTAGACATTATAGTTGATGCTATAAAGCGTACTCTTGAGGATACTCCTCCGGAGCTTGCAGCTGATATAATGGAAATAGGTATTTATCTGACAGGAGGCGGAGCTTTGCTTAAAGGGCTTGACCGCCTTATATCCAAGAAAACAGGTATGCCTGTTCACATAGCAGAAAATCCTTTGGAATGTGTGGTTAATGGTGCAGGAAAAATAATTGATGATGTTGATATAGTCAACAAGCTGACTTCCAGCGACAAAAAAACATTAGCATAATGAAATACAGCAAGTCTTTTATTCAGGCTATGACGCTGCATTTTCATATCAAAGTATACTGAAAAGGTATGATGTTGTGAACAAGAAGTTTAAAGTTGTTTTCATTACATTGGCCGTAGTTTCCATAGGCTGTGCAGGCTTTTCCTATAACAGAAAGGCACCCACAGTTGCAGAAAATGCTTTCGGCTATGTAATAACCCCTCTTCAGTCCTTTAATTTAAGTATACCGGACTGGTTTGGCGGTATTGCAAATTATTTCAAGGGCATAAGCAGTTTAGATGCCGAAAACAAAGAGCTTAAGGCTGATCTGCTTGAAGCCAGAGCGGAGCTTAACCGTCTTAAACTGGTAGAAAGCGAAAACATTCAGCTTGAAGCTTTGGTAAAACTTCAGCAGGACTATTCACAGTACTCCACAATAGGTGCAAAGGTCATAGCAAAAGATCCGGGCAACTGGTTTAATTCTTTTATTATAGACAAAGGCACAAATTATGGTCTGGAAAAGAACATGGTAGTTATGAATGAAGACGGTCTTGTTGGAAAAATAAGTGAATGTGGATATAACTACTCTAAAGTAGTCTCAATAATAAATGATACCGATGCAGTCAGTGCCGAAAGCCTGAGAACAAATGACATCGGTTATGTAGTGGCTGATTTTTCGGGAGATGCAAAATGTAAAATGCAGTATTCCGATGCAAACGCCGATATTTTAGTAGGTGATGAAATTGTAACTTCTCACCTCAGTGAAATTTTTCCCGAAGGCATAAGCATTGGTCATGTAAGTGATCTTACGGTGGATTCCCAGACATCAATGCAGTATGCCATTATAGAACCATCAGTGGATTTTTCAAAGCTGAAATACGTGTTGGTTCTTGATACCTCTTTTGAAAAGGAATTTATAGAAAACACAACAACAGAGAGTGAGGAACAATAAAATGAGATATGTTTTTTATCTGATTGTTTCAGCATTAATATTTATATTCCAGTCAACTCTCTGCGAATACATAGCAATTGCAGGCATTAAGCCTAATTTTATGCTTATTTTTGTTGTTTCCATAGCTTTTCTTAAGGGCAATGGTGAAGGTTTGCTTGCGGGTATAATAATGGGTCTGCTCCAGGACTGTTATTTCGGACAGACAATAGGCAGCAACCTGTTTTTATACGGTATCATTGGATATGCTGTAGGCTGCCTCACAGATAATTTTAATAAGGACAATATTGTAGCACTTGTGCTGCTTACATTTATAGCAACACTTATTTACAATCTTGGCTTTTATATGCTTAATATAATTTTAAGGGGCTACACTACCTTTAACATATATATTGTTTTGAATATTCTGCCTGAGCTCATATATAACACAATATTTGCGTTTATTGTTTATTTTGTTATTTATACAGTAAACAACAGTTCTTTTGGCAGAATAGGACGCAAACACAGATTTTAATAGAATGGAATGTATGTATGAAAGAATTATTGCGCAATATAACAAAATTGGATAATTACCGGTTATATATTATGCATGGAATAATTCTCCTTCTATTTTTTATTCTGGTGCTGAAGCTTTTTTCACTTCAGATAGCCAAAGGCGAATACTTCAGTCAGGAAGTAAATGACACGGCATTGAGAGAAGTTGATGTAGAAGCAGAACGAGGTACTATATATGACAGGTACGGACGTCCTCTTGCAGTAAATAATACAGCTTATGCTGTCAGTCTTGATCCAAGCGTTGGTGTGGATAACCTAAATATGGTTTTGTACGATTTAATAAATGTACTTGAAAAAAACGGCGAGAAGATAGTGGAAACCCTTCCCATTACATCTTCCCTGCCCCATGAGTTTTTATTTGACGGCAGCATAAATCAGGAAAAAAGATGGAAAGAGAATATGAATCTTGACGAAAGCTACACAGCAGAACAGTGCTTTAACGAGCTTAAGGAAAGATTTGAAATTGACGATACAATAGACAATACAATGGCAGGAAAAATACTGGGCTTAAGATGTGCCCTTTATGAAAAGAGATATTCAAAGTATGTTCCCGTTACAATTGCCTATAATATTTCAGAAAAAACATTAACTACACTAAGAGAACAAGGGTCATCCTTCCCCTGTGCCTTTATAGATAACCAGAGTATAAGAGAATATCCTTACGGAAAATATTTTTCCCATATACTTGGATATATCGGAAGTATAACAGATGAGGAACTTGAAGAGTATTCAAGGGAAGGCTATTCAATGGATGATGTAATAGGCAAGGACGGCATTGAAAAAGCCTATGAATCTGAGCTCAGAGGTACTGACGGAAGCCAGTATATAGAGGTTGACAGTTCAGGCAGACGAATTACAACCGTTGAAAACGAAGGTGTAAGCCCTGTATCAGGAAATGATGTCTACCTCACTGTAGATGCAGAACTTCAGAAAGCTGCTTACGATGCTCTTGAAGATGCCCTTACAGAGGCACAGCTCAACAGACTTTCAGGCGGTGACTACGGATACAGTGTAAGTGATGTTTTTAAATCAATGATCGAAAGCGATAATATAAGAATTAAAAATATTCTTAACTCACAGGATGGTACAACTCAGGGCAGAATAAAAAGCTATATTCTCTCACAGGACAGTGAAGCTTCAGGTGATGTTGAAAAAGCCCGTGAAATTTTACTTAAGGGCTATGAAAACGGCGCCGTATCAGGCTCTCAGCTTTTGATTGCCATGTATGAACAGGGACTTATTACCGACAATGACGGTATAATAACAAAGCTTAAATCAGGAGTTATAAGCTCCTCAACAGCTCTCCTTGATAAAATGCGTTCACAGGAAATTACTCCTCAGATGACCGCAATGGATCCGTGTACAGGCTCTGTTGTTGTAAATGATGTACATTCAGGTGAAGTGCTTGCAGCAGTCAGTTACCCATCCTATGACAATAATGAGCTTGTCAACAGCTTTAACAGTGAATACTATTTAAGGCTGCAAAATGACCCTACAACTCCTATGGTCAACAGACCCTATCAGGAGCCGAGAGCTCCCGGCTCAACATTTAAAATGATAACTGCAGCCGCAGCTCTTGAAGAAGGTATTGTCGGACCCAATACTACCATATATGACGAAGGGACCTTTACAGATGCAGGAAAGCCCTATGCCCGCTGCTGGATCGGCTCGGGAAGCGGTTCCCATGGTTCTGTAGATGTATCTGAAGCTCTTGAAGTCTCATGTAACTATTATTTCTATACAGTTGCATATAATATGGGTTCAGATGCTATAACAAAGCTTAACAACTATATGAGAGCCTTTGGTCTTGACAATCCTACAGGTGTTGAAATATACGAGCTTTATAATTCAATGACAGATTATCCGTCCCGTATATCTTCACCTGAATATAAGGAGTATATTACAAAACAGAGATACGAAGACCCATCCTCCTCTGATTTAAAATGGAGTGCAGGCGATACAATAAGAACAGCTATCGGTCAGTCTTACAACAATTACACCGCTGCCACTCTGGCAAAGTATGTTGCCACTCTGGCAAACGGAGGTACAAGATATAAAAATCACTTTATGAGTAAAATTACAGACTCAGACGGCAACCTCATAAGTGAATATAATGAGGTTACAGAAGAACAGCTTTCTCTTAAGCAAAGTACTATGGATGCAATTTTCGAAGGTATGTATCTGGTTACATCAGGTGACAGAGGCACACTCAGAAATTCATTTGCGGATTTCCCTGTCAGTGTTGCAGCAAAATCAGGTACAGCTCAGGAGTCAAGCAAGAGAAGCGAGCATACAACTCTTGTTGCCTTTGCACCATATGAATCACCTCAGATATCCGTATCTGTTATGATACCATATGGCAACGACAGTTCCACTGCTCCCGCTCCTACTGTTGCAAAAGCAGTAATTTCAAAATATATGCAGCTTGACACCACCATTGAAAACAGAAGTTATAATACTTTGGTACGATAGGTATCACATTTTGTAAAAATATACATTAATTTTTGGATTTATTTTTCGTAAATTTTATGTATATTGTGCTATTATTAGTGTATAAATCTATGTACTTAGGAGGATAACAATGAGTGAAGTAATTGTTGTAACATCAGGCAAAGGCGGTGTGGGCAAAACCACCACCTCTGCAAATATCGGCACAGGTCTTGCAATTGCAGGCAAAAAAGTAGTAATGCTCGATGCCGATATAGGGCTTCGTAATCTGGATGTAGTAATGGGTCTTGAAAACAGGATCATTTACGACCTTGTACAGGTTATTGAAGGCTCCTGCCGTCTGAAGCAGGCATTGGTAAGAGATAAGCGCTATGAAGGCCTTTATCTCCTGCCTGCTGCACAGACAAGGGATAAAGATTCTATTACTCCCGAACAGATGCAAAAGCTCTGTGACAGTATAAAGGAAGAAGGCTTTGACTATATTATTATAGACTGCCCTGCGGGAATTGAACAAGGATTTAAAAATGCTATTGCAGCTGCCGATAAGGCAATTGTAGTAACAACACCTGAAATTTCTGCAGTACGTGATGCTGACAGAATAATAGGTATGCTTGAGTCAAACGGACTATTGAATTCAAAACTTATTTTAAACAGAATAAGAGTTGACATGGTAGCCCGTAATGAAATGATGTCACTTGAAGATGTTGAAGAGATTCTTGCAATAGACACACTTGGCATTATTCCCGATGATGAAAGTATTGTAATATCCACAAACAAGGGTGAGCCTGCAGTTGCAAACGAAAATTCTCTTGCAGGAGAGGCTTACAGAAATATAGTAAGACGTATACTTGGAGAGGATGTACCCTTAATGGATATTATGCCCTCTGTCAGGACAAGCCTTTTTGATAAACTGTTTGGCTGGATGCACAGAGAAAAGGAGTGATATTATGTATGATAATAACTCCTCGGGAGCAATAGCAAAAGACAGATTAAAATATTTGATTTTAAAGGACAGAGTATCCTGTACAGATGAAACTCTTGACATGATAAAGCAGGACGTTGTCAAAACAATATCAAATTACATAGATATTGACAGGTACTCTGTCAGACTGTCCCTTGAACAGGACACAAAAAACAATAAAAGCATAACATATATCAATATTAAGGCACCAATAAAATAAAAAGACAGGATGACAGTTAAATGCACAGGAAAATTTATAGCCTTGACTATGTACTTATATTTTTTGTTTTAGCAGTATCCATAGTGGGCATAATAACAATAGGAAGTACGACCCA
The DNA here is from genome assembly GCA_904395805.1 of Candidatus Gallispira edinburgensis. Lineage (GTDB taxonomy): Bacteria > Bacillota > Clostridia > Lachnospirales > CAG-274 > Gallispira > Gallispira edinburgensis. Next base: position 49,561 of record CAJFNV010000009.1, read on the forward strand.
TATAAATGTCAACGGAATAAAAGGCAATTTTTTAAATCAGATACTCTGGCTAATTTCCGGAATATTTCTTATGCTGTTTTTTACATTCTGGGATTATAAAAAAATTGCAAAGCTTTATATTCCTATTTATATTTTAAATATACTTCTTCTTGTACTTGTATTGTTAATAGGCAATGAGGACAGAGGTGTACGCCGCTGGATATTCGGTATTCAGCCTTCTGAGTTTGCAAAAATATTTACTATAATTTATTTGTCAAAACTTGTTGACAAATTTAAAGAAAAGATTAATAATATAAGTATAGTAGCACTTATTGCTGTTGCTGTAATTATACCTGTGGCTCTTATTAAAATGCAGCCTTCTTTATCTGCCAGTATGGTTTTGCTTGCTATATTTATTACAGAAATGTTTGTGGGCAATATCGGCTCAAAATATATAAAGATCGCAGTTATTGCAGTTATTGCAGTTATTGCAGTGGTATATTTTGATGCCATAAGCTCAGAACACAGAATACTCAGCTTATTTATGAGTGATTATCAGATATCAAGAATTGTTGAGTATATTCATTCAGACTTTTCAAGTCCTGATTTCTACCAGACTAAAAATTCGATCTGGGCAATAGGTTCAGGACAGCTTACAGGCAAAGGTCTGTTTAAGGGCACAATAAATCAGCTCAGCTATCTTCCCGATTCTCACAATGACTTTATTTTTTCTGTTATAGGTGAAGAATTCGGATTTATAGGCTGTCTTATTGTACTCATATTTATGTTTGTAATTATAAGCAGATGTATTAATATTGCTATTAATGCAGAAGATTTTTTAGGAACACTTATTGCCGGAGGCGTGGCAGGAATGATAGCCTTCCAGACTTTCGTTAATGTAGGCGTTGCTACAGGTCTTTTGCCTAACACAGGTATGCCCTTTCCTTTTTTAAGCTATGGCGGCAGTTCAATGTGGGCTAATATGATTGCTATAGGGTTAGTATTAAATGTGGGTATAACCAGACAAAAAAATATTTTTTAGGGGTGATTAAATGAACATAGCTTTAGTTGCAAATGACAGTAAAAAGACTTTAATGGAAAATTTATGTATTGCATACAGACATATCCTTATTAAACATGACTTGTATGCAACAGGCACAACAGGTCAGCTCATTGAAGATACATCGAGCCTGCCTATACATAAATATTTAGCCGGTGATTTAGGAGGAGAACAGCAGCTTGCCTCTCAGATAAGTAACAATGAAATTGATTTGGTAATTTTTTTAAGAGATACATCATATCCACCAAAGCATCCTGCAATAGGTGCCGCTGATTTCAGCTCTGCACTCAGATTTTGTGATATGCACAATATTCCTCTGGCAACTAATCTTGCGACAGCAGAAGCTCTTCTTCTGGCTCTTGACAGAGGGGATCTTGACTGGCGTAATCTTGTAAGAAATAACAGCAACCTATGACAGATAAACTGTATCTTTACTATTATATACTGGTTAATTCTGTTTTGTTCATTCTTATGGGCATAGATAAATTAAGCGCAAAACTTCATAAATGGAGAATTAAAGAAGCCACACTTTTAACAATTTCTTTAATCGGAGGCGGACTGGGTGGCTTTTTAGCTATGCTTATTTTTCATCATAAAATAAGAAAAAAATACTTTACCATAGTCTTTTTATTTTCAATACTTACACATATTATAATATACTTTTCTTTTGTCAAATTTCAGCTGCATTGATTTTAATGCAATAATTTTTAAAACAATAAAATAAGAGGCACCGCTATATGCACCTCTTATTTTAATATCCTATACCAGATCAAGTGTAAATGTAAATTTACTTCCTATCCCCTTTTCACTTTCAAGCTCTATTGTCTGCTTATGAGCCTTTACAAATTCTTTAACTATCGCAAGTCCGAGACCGCTGCCTGCCTTATCCATACCTCTTGATGCATCGGCCTTATAGAGCCTTTCAAATACTCTTGTCTGCTCATCTTCTGAAAGACCTATTCCCGTATCCTCTACAGAAATATACGCTTTTCCATTCTTTACTACGGAGCTTACAGTTACTCCTCCCCTGTCTGTAAATTTAACAGCATTGTCAACAAGATTATTTATTACTCTTCTTATTTTTTCAGCATCACCTTTTACATTTATTACTTCTCTTTCTGTTATCATTTTAAGATAAATATTTTTTTCATAAGCTCTTACTTTCATTAAATTTATTACTTCATTTATGACAAAATTTATATCAAATTCTGTTATATTTAAAGCATTTACTGAATTATCAAGTTTTGTCAGATCAAGTATATTATCCGAAAGGGTCTGAAGTCTTTCGGTTTCTTTATATATGATTTCCATATAATGCTTATACTTGTCCTCGCTTATTGTTCCGTCAAGCATAGCCTGCAAAAATCCTCTTATTGATGTTATGGGAGATCTCAGATCATGAGAAATATTAGATATTATTTCCCTGCGCCTTTTTTCAAGACTGTCCAGATTTTCCGCCATCTTATTAAAAGTATAGCAAAGTTCTGAAAGTTCATCGTTTGTATTATTTCGGATTTCGATTTTTTCATCAAAATTTCCCTTTGATATATATTTTGCAGCAGAGTTAAGTTCCCTTATGGGTTTAACAAACTCACTTACAGTCCAGTGAATTGTCACAAATCCCAGAATAACAGCCAGAAGAAGAAAAAATGCAACTATTATATATATTCTGTTTATATTTGCTATGAGTTCGCTCATAGGTACACTTACAAAAACGATTGTTTCAACCTTATTGTCATACATTGTAGGATAACATAATATATATCTGCTATGAGAATAAATATTGTCAATGTTTCCCTCTATCCACTTAACCTTGCCCTCTAATATATTTTCATAACTGGGAACGGAAGATATTTTATTTCCAACAGTCGTATTTAAAATATCCTTTGACTCTGCAATGACATTTAAATCTCTGTCAGTCATGAAAAAGCTATAATCCATATATTTGTCAAGTATAGTTATCTCGTTTTCAAAGTAAGCCTCATCAAATACACCATTTTTATAGCTCTGAGTGTAAATATCAGAAATTTTCATAGCCTGATTCAATAAATCGTTTTTCTGATCACTGTAAAAATAGCCTCTGAATATTTCTGTAAATCCCAGACTTAACAAAAAAGAGGATACAAGCAAAACTATGATGTAATAACTAAATGTTCTGCCAAATGCACTTCTCATTATTTAAGAAAATCCTCTCTCTGTGGTGTAAATACGTCTACAAGCTTCCCCTTAGGTGTAAGAACTTTACAGCTGTGCATAACATTTGAAGGCATGTATACTGTATCCCCCTCTTTTATTACTTTAACTTCTCCTCCTATTCTGAATTCAAACTCACCCTCTGCACAGTATGATGCCTGTTCATGAACATGCTTATGCTCAAGGGCATCAAACCCATCCTCAAAGTAAACCTCAACAATCATTAAATTCTCACTGTGTGCAAGAACCTTTCTGTAATTTTTGCCCGGAACAAGTGTTTCAAGCTCGCTGTCTGAATTATAGAAAAAATTTGACATTGTTATTTCCTCCTGAAAATTATATTTATACCTTGATTATAAATCAAAACATAAAAAATTACAATATAACATTATCTTAAAAATAACATATTTATAAATAGCAGGCATATAAATTTATAAAGGGATAGGTGTGTGGAGAATATGAAAAAGATAACAGAAAAGCTTTCGGAAAAAAGTCAATTTCCTCTTGAAGTAATATCCTCTGCCCCTAAGATAGAAATCACCGGAAACAATATGTTTTATATTGAAAACCACAAAGGAATTAAACTTCTGACTTCCGACCTTGTTATAATAAAACTTAAAGAAGGTCTTTTTGTCATAGAAGGAGAAAAAATTTCCATACAGGAAATTAACAAAGATCATATATATTTAACGGGAATTTTTAATTCCTTCAGGTTTGATAAAATTTTGAGGTGATTTATATAAGCAAACTATGGAAATTTATTCAGGGTTATGTTATAATTTCAATAAAGGGTTATAATATAGAAAAGCTTATTAATAAGGCTGTACAATCAGATATTCAAATCCATAATATCGATAAAAAAGGAAATACGGCACATATTACAGTATCTCCAAAGGATTTTAAGACATTAATAAAGTTATGCAGAAAATACAAATGCAAAACTAAAATCATCAATAAAAACGGATTTTATCGCATAATAATATTCCTAAAGCTTAATCTCCTGTATCTTGCAGGACTTGTACTTGCTGTATTTTTTATATATTTTCTGACTCAGAGAGTCTGGATAATCGATATTACGGGCAATTCTCAGCTAAGCAAGCTTTCTATACTGACAAGCTGCAGTGAAAACGGTCTGTATACGGGCTGCAGCAAAAATTCTCTTGACTGCAAAAAGATAGCAGAAAACCTTAAGCTTGAATATAAAAACATTTCATGGATAAATGTCAGCTTAAAAGGAGCAACTGTATATATCAAGCTTTCGGAGGATAAGCCTGAAACCGTAAACACAGCTTTATCAGGACCCATCAATATTGTTTCATCTGTTGACTGCCGTATAGCCTCTATTATTACAAACAAGGGTACACCTCAGGTCAGGAAAAACGATGTTGTAAAAGCAGGAGATGTTCTTATATCCGCACAGCTTGTTCCAAGCGGGATTGAAGAAAATCCCGTAACGGATATTGTTTCCGCAAAAGGAACCGTAAGGGGAGTTGTAACCAGAGTTTATTCCTTTACCGTGCCCTTTGAGGCTAAAGAAAAAAAATATACGGACAATACAAGAACACAGTATAGGATCAAGTTTTTCAATAAATCTCTTACATTGAATAAAGTAAAGGCATTCTCTCTGAGTGATAAGGCAACGGATATAGTACAGCTTAAACTCGGCGAAAACTGCCCTCTTCCCCTGTTTATTGTAAAGGAGATCAACAGGGAGTATATTTTAACACCTGTCAGGAGAGATGAGGCTGCAGCTAAGAAAATTGCAGATAAACAGATCATTGAACATATTGTTCAGAATTACAGTACAGATTCAGACATTATTTCTGTTAAAACCAGATACAACACTGCCAAGAATACACTTCAGGTCAGTTCGGAAATAATATCTGAAGAAAACGTCGGAAAAGAAATTCCATATGAAAATTCAGGAGGAAATGCATTAAATGGAACAACAGAAAATTCAAATATCAGCTAATATCATATCAGGTCTTTTCGGAAGCTTTGATTCAAATATAAAAAAGATCGAATCGGAATATGACGTAAGTATCATAAACAGAGGCGATGATATAGATATTATTGGAGAGAGCGAAGATATTGAAAAAGCTGTTAATGTAATCAATTCATTGATAAAGCTTATTGAATCCGGTGAATCTATTGATACTCAAAGTATTAACTATATCATAACAGAAGTAAATAATAACAATACCGATGAAGTAAATAAATTAAAAGATGATATAATTTGTATGACAATAAACGGCAGAGCCTTAAAGCCAAAGACCCTCGGTCAGAAATATTATGTTGACTGCATAAGAAACAATACAGTTGTTTTCGGTGTAGGTCCTGCCGGTACAGGAAAAACATACCTTGCAATGGCTATGGCAATTACAGCCTTTAAAAACGGAGATGTAAACAGAATTATTCTTACACGTCCCGCAATTGAAGCAGGAGAAAATCTTGGCTTCCTCCCGGGAGATATGCAGGATAAAGTTGACCCATATCTGCGTCCTCTTTATGATGCACTTTATGAGATAATGGGTGCAGAAACATTTCTTAAAAATATGGAAAAAGGTGCAATTGAGGTTGCTCCCCTTGCCTATATGAGAGGAAGAACTCTTGATAACTCCTTTATAGTACTGGATGAGGCACAGAATACTACTCCGGAACAGATGAAAATGTTCCTTACAAGACTTGGTTATGGTTCAAAGGCTGTTATTACAGGAGACGTTACACAGATCGACCTGCCAAGAGGCAAAAAGTCGGGACTTATTGAAGCTGTAAAAATCCTTGACAATATAGAGGGTATTAAAATATGCAATCTTACAAATAAGGATGTTGTCCGTCACCCACTTGTACAAAGGATAATTTCAGCCTATGAAGCATTTGAAAAGGCTAAGGAAAAGAGTGAAGAATAATGGATGTTTTATTTGAGAACACAACAGATATAAAAGTAAATGAAGAGCTTATCAATTCGGTTATTGCCGAAAGCCTCAGATATGAAGGCGTATCCGATAACTGTGAAGTAAGCGTAACAATAGTTGACAATGATGAAATCCATTCAATAAATTTAAAGCACAGAGGAATTGACAGACCCACAGATGTTCTTTCATTTCCCCTAATAAATTTTGAAAAGGAAACCCTTCCTAATGATGGTTCAAAAATTTATTTGGGAGATATAATTATAAGTATAGAAAAAGCAGAGGAACAGGCAAAAGAATACGGTCACTCTCTTGACAGGGAAATCGGCTTTCTCACTGCCCACAGTATGCTTCATCTCCTTGGCTATGACCATATGGTTGAAGATGAAGAAAAAATTATGTTTAAAAAACAGGAAGAAATACTTAATAACCTTAATTTAAGGAGATAAAAATGGACGAAAATAAAAAGCTTTACGAAATGGCATTAAAAGCCAGAGAGTTTGCCTATGCTCCATATTCGGGCTTTAAAGTAGGCGCAGCCGCCCTTACAAATGACGGCATAGTATTTTTAGGCAGTAATATTGAAAATTCATCCTATGGTGCTACGGTATGTGCCGAAAGAGTTGCAATATTCAAAGCAGTATCAGAGGCAAAGAAAAATATTGTAAAAATCGCTATAGCCTCCGATACAGAAGATTTCACATATCCCTGCGGTATTTGCAGACAGGTAATAAATGAATTTATGCCTGAGGGTGAAATAATTTTAGGCAACGGCAGTGAAATCAAAGTATATAAGGTTTCAGAACTTATTCCTCACGGATTTGAATTAAAGAAGGACTGATTATATGACATGGGAAGAGCTGATTTATTTATGTAACAACTGTCATGACTGTGATCTTTGTAAAACAAGACATAATGTAGTTGTAGGTGTAGGCAACAGAGAAAGTAATATTTTATTCGTCGGTGAAGGTCCCGGATATTACGAGGATATGCAGGGAGAACCTTTTGTAGGCGCTGCAGGACAGCTCCTTGACAAAATGCTTGCTGCCATTAATCTTGACAGAAGTATGGTCTATATTGCAAATATTGTAAAGTGCAGACCGCCTCAGAACAGAGACCCTCTTCCCGAGGAGCAGACTGCCTGTATAAGATATCTCAGACAGCAGTTTAAGCTTATACGACCACAAATCATAGTCTGTCTTGGAAGAATTGCGGCAAAGGCTATTATAGAGCCTGATTTTAAAATAACCCGTGACAGAGGTAAATGGTACAACAAAAAGGGAATAGACATTATAGCTACATACCACCCCTCTGCTCTTCTCCGTGATGAAAGCAAAAAACCTGCAGCTTGGCAGGATTTTAAAGCAATAAGAGATAAATTAAAAGAAATAGACGAAAGGTAAATAATATGAGTAATAAATTTCATTCAGGCTTTGTATCATTAATAGGCAGACCCAATGTAGGCAAGTCTACATTGATGAATCTCCTTATAGGTGAAAAAATTTCAATAATTTCAAGCAAGCCTCAGACAACGAGAAACAAAATACAGACTATACTTACGACTGATACTATGCAGGTAATATTTGTGGACACTCCCGGTATTCACAAGGCAAAGTCCAAGCTTGGTGACTATATGGTCAAAAGTGCCGAGACTTCATTAAACGATGTGGATATAGTCCTCTATCTTATTGAGCCCTATGAAAAAATAAAGGACAGCGACAAGGCAATTCTTGAAAGACTGAAAAAAGTCAAAACGCCTGTATTTCTTATAATAAACAAAATTGATACAGTGGACAAGCCCGAGCTTTTAAAGGTTATGGAAAACTACAGCAAGGAATATGATTTTGCCGAAATTATACCTCTTTCAGCGTTAAAGGGAAAAAATCATGAAACTCTCCTTGAAAATATTGAAAAATATCTTCCCGAGGGACCTAAGTATTTCCCCGAGGATATGATAACAGACCAGCCCGAAAAGCAGATCGTGTCTGAAATAATAAGAGAAAAAGCTCTCTATCTTCTTCAGGATGAAATTCCTCATGGCATTGCCGTTGAGATAACTTCAATGAAGCACAGAAAAGACAAAGACATTACCGATATCGATGCTACGATTTACTGCGAAAGAGACTCTCACAAAGGCATAATAATAGGCAAGCAAGGCTCTATGCTTAAGAAAATAGGTTCAAACGCCCGCCGTGACATACAGAGATTTTTAAGCGGACAAATCAATCTGCAAATATGGGTAAAGGTCAAAAAGGATTGGCGTGACAGTGATTTTCTTTTAAAAAATTTCGGTTATGATTCTAAAAATATTTAATGGCAATTTTTATACAGCATACATTTACCGTAAAAACAAAAACTAATACCATAAAGGAGGAATTCTTATGAATGATTTCTTATGGCAGATGTTTGAAAAAAGCGGCAATATAAACTATTATTTAGCTTACAAAAGACTGGGAACACAGGGAGCAGATGCAGATGAGTTCAGAAAAAATACGGGGAATAATAATACGTGAAAATTTTTCAGGGGAATCCGATAAATTTCTGACCATATTTGCAAAGGACAAAGGCAAAATTTCTGTTTTTGCCAAAGGAGCAAGGAACACAAGGAGCAAATTCCTTGCCTCCTCCTCATTATTTACATATGGTGACTTTATTATACGCACTGTAACAAAAACCCCTACTCTTTTAACTGCCGATGTTATAGAAAGCTTTTATAATATACGCAATGATTTTGCAACAGCGGTATATGCCTCCTGCTTTGCTGAATTTATTGATAAAGCTCTTATTGAAAAAGTTCCCGATAATAATGCCCTGCTCCTGCTGCTTAAATCCCTTCAAAAGCTTTCTAAAGAAAATGCAGAGCCAAGACTTACAGGATGTATATTCCATCTTAGATTTCTTGATATTCTGGGTTACAGACCCGATGATGAAATTCTTTCATCACTTAGTGCAACAGGATATTCCGCTGCACTGTATATACTTTCATCACCTTTAAACAAGGCATTTAATATATCCCTTGATACTGTATATATATCAGAGCTTGAAACCTTTATCGAAAAATATATAGACTATCATATGGATATAAAACTGAAAAGTTATAAAATAATTAAAGATTTGCTATTGACAAATTAAAATAAAGTGATATACTTATCTTAAGTTAATAAATTACAGCTAACATAAATGTTATTTATGCTGACTGCAATCTTCAGGGATTTGTGAAATTCAATACCGGCGGTAAAGCCCGCGAGCCTTATGGCATGATTCGGTGTAACTCCGAAGCCGACAGTAAAGTCTGGATGTGAGAAGATTATGCTTTGTGTAATTAATTCCCTGAGTTTTATTTAAACTCAGGTTTTTTATTTTTCAGAATTAAGCAAAACTGATTTCCGACACACAAATATTTTCATTACAATTTTTCCCTGTATTTATACAGGGATTTTTTATTTTAAATAAACAATTCCTGACACCTAATAATAACAATTTTGTAGGGGCGAGCATTGCTCGCCCGATTTACCCCATTACAAACAGCTGGATTTTATATCAAAAATCCCTATTATAAGTTCAACAACTATTTTATTTTAAAGGAATGATTTTATGAATTACATGGAAAGAGCAATTGAGCTTGCCAAAAAAGGTGCAGGCTTTGTCTCCCCCAACCCAATGGTAGGAGCAGTAATAGTTAAAAACGGAAAAATCATAGGTGAAGGCTATCATCAAAAATACGGCTCAAATCATGCTGAAGTCAATGCATTTTTAAGTGCAAAGGAAGATGTATCGGGAGCTGAAATGTATGTCACTCTTGAGCCATGCAGCCACTATGGACACACTCCCCCCTGTGCAAAGGCAATTATTGACCGCAAAATCAGTAAGGTTTACATAGGCTCCCTTGATGTCAATCCACTTGTTGCAGGCAATGGGGTAAAAATGCTCAGGGATGCAGGCATTGATGTTGAAGTGGGAGTTATGGAGAAAGAATGTAAGGCAATAAACCCCATTTTCTTTAAATATATTAAGACGGGACTCCCCTATGTTCTTATGAAAACGGCAATGACTCTTGACGGCAAAATTGCAGCATATACAGGTGACTCAAAATGGGTATCAAACGAAACTTCAAGACAACTTGTCCAGAAGTTAAGACATAACCTTAAAGGAATTATGGTTGGCATAAACACAGTTATCGCAGATGATCCAAGCCTTACATGCAGAATAGATAATGGCATTGATCCCGTAAGAATAATAGTTGATTCAAGGCTCAGAATTCCCCTTGACTCAAATGTACTTAAGCTAAATATTGATAACCATTGTATTATAGCCACACTTAAAGAAGCAGATTCTTATAAAAAATCTCAGCTTGAAGCCATGGGTGCGGAAATTATTGAAACAGATACTAAAAATAACAGTGTTGATTTAAAAGAGCTTATGTATGAGCTTGGCAAAAGAAAAATAGACAGCATACTCCTTGAAGGCGGCGGAACTCTTAATTTTTCAATGCTGAATGAAGGTCTGGTAGATAAAGCCCTTTTCTTTATTTCACCTAAAATCATAGGAGGCTCTGATTCCAAAACTCCTGTTGAAGGAAAAGGAATACCTCTTATGAAAGATGCCATAAATCTTAAGAATACAGAAATCAAAGAAATTGACGGAGACGTTTTAATATACGGAGATTTGAGGTGATAGCTTGTTTACGGGAATAGTTGAAGAAACGGGAACAGTATTAAAATCTGGAAATCCTCTTGTAATAAAAGCAAAAAAAATACTTGAGGATATACACTTAGGTGACAGTATAGCAGTAAACGGCATTTGTCTTACGGTTACTTCTTTTACAGATGACACAATCACCCTTGATGTAATGAATGAAACCTACGGCAGAACAAACTTAAGGCATATTAAATACGGAACTAAAGTAAATCTGGAGCGTGCAATGTCAGCCGGCGGACGATTCGGGGGACACATAGTAAGCGGACATATTGACGGCACGGGAATTTTAACGGACATTACAAGTGACGGCATAGCAAAATGGCTTACAATTTCAGCAGACAGCAGTATTTTAAAGTACATAGTTTTAAAAGGCTCTGTAACTCTTGACGGTGTAAGCTTAACAGTGGCTTATGTTGACGATAAGATTTTTAAGTTATCGGTAATACCCCACACTCAGTCGGAAACGACCCTGCTTTTAAAGTCTGTCGGTTCCGAAATAAATATTGAAACCGACATTATAGGAAAGTATGTTGAAAAATTTACAAGATCCGAAAGCAGAATCACAATGGATTTTTTAAGAGAAAACGGATTTTAGGAGGTAAATCATATGTTTAAATTTAACACTATTGAAGAAGCTATAGAAGATATTAAAAACGGAAAAATAATTATAGTAGTTGATGATGAGGACAGAGAAAATGAAGGTGACCTTATAATGGCTGCCGAAAAGGTAACTACAGAAACTATGAATTTTATAGTCACCTATGCAAAAGGTCTTGTATGCCTGCCTGCTGATGCCTCAATGATAAACAGGCTTAATCTTCCTCAGATGGTTGAAAACAACACAGATAATCACTGTACAGCCTTTACCGTTGCCATTGACCACGTTGACACCACAACAGGTATTTCGGCAGAAGAAAGAGCTTACACTGTAAGAAAATTTGCAGATGAAACTTCAAAGCCCGAGGATTTCAGACGTCCCGGACATATGTTTCCCCTTCTCGCAAAATCAGGGGGCGTACTTGAAAGAAATGGTCACACAGAGGCAACAGTAGACTTAATGAAGCTTGCGGGACTTAAACCTGCAGGTATATGCTGTGAAATCATTAAGGACGACGGCACTATGGCAAGACTTGACGATTTAATAGAATTCAGCAAAAAGCATAATTTAAAGCTTATATCTATTGCAGAGCTTGCCGAATATATCAGGGCTAATTCATTTCCTTTGAGAAAAGCCGTTTCAACAAAACTTATGACTAAATACGGAGAGTTTAATATTAACGGCTATGTTGACAATGAGGGCAGAGAGCATTTAGCTCTTTATATGGGCGATATATCAAATGGTGAACCTGTTTTATGCAGAGTACATTCGGAATGCCTTACAGGGGATGCTCTCGGGTCAGCAAAATGTGACTGTGGCCAGCAGTACGATGAGGCTATGAAAAGAATAGCAAAGGAAGGCAGAGGCGCCCTTCTCTACATGCGTCAGGAAGGCAGAGGTATCGGCCTGATTAATAAGCTCAAAGCCTATGAGCTCCAAAGACAGGGCATGGACACTGTGGAAGCCAATCTGGCTCTCGGTTTTCCCGAGGATATGCGAAAGTATGATAAAGCCGCAGAAATACTCAGAGATCTGGGCATAAATAGAGTCAGACTTATGACAAACAATCCCGACAAAATCCATAAGCTGCAGGAGCTGGGCATTGAAATTACGGAAAGAGTTCCTATTATAGTACATCACAGTCATAGTGCAGACTTTTATATGCACACAAAGCAGGAAAAAATGGGTCATTTATTAAATTTATTATAAATCGGAGGTAATTAAAATGAGAAAAATTGAAGGTAATTTAGTTGCAGAGGGAAAGACATTTGCTATCGTTGCATCAAGATTTAATGAGTTTATTGTCAATAAGCTTGTAAGCGGTGCAGAAGACGCATTTATAAGACACGGCGTAAATGAAGATGACATTTCACTTGTATGGGTTCCGGGAGCCTTTGAGATTCCCTTAACTGCAAAAAAACTTGCAAACAGCGGTAAGTATGATGCAGTTGTTTGCGTCGGTGCGGTCATAAGAGGTGCTACAAGCCATTATGACTATGTATGCAACGAAGTTTCAAAGGGTATTGCTTCTGTTGGTTTAAGCAGCGGTGTTCCCGTCATTTTCGGCATTGTGACTACAGAAAATATTGAACAGGCAATAGAAAGAGCAGGCACAAAAGCAGGCAATAAAGGCTTTGATGCTGCCGTTTCAGCAATTGAAATGGTCAATCTTTTTGATAATATTTAATTTTACTTTTCTTATAAAACAAACAGGGCTCCATGTCATCAAACTGACTAAGGAGCCCCTGATTTCTTTATTATATTTTATTATTTATAATATCAGACAATTTGACAATCCACTCAGGTCTGTAACCGTTTACAAATCTGAACTGAGCGTTTCTAATCTCGGCTACCTTTATAAAGCCGTTTTCATTATCATAAAAATTTACCTCGTCGCAATAAGAAATAATATCTGAAAGCAAATCAAATCTTTTATTAAATCTTCTTATTACATCCTTTTCAGGTATATTATGACCGCCTTTTTTAACTCTGTTTGCTATACGCGTAAGACTTTCTTCGGCACTGCTTAAGCCAATGTAGTAAAGAGAAATATAATATCCCTTTCTTCTTGCTCTCTTCACAGTATTCAGGACAGTATGACCTGACAGAGTCGTTTCTTGGGTAAAGGATATGTTTTTCTCTAAACATTCCCGTATTTTTGCTACGGCAGTTTTTGCAGCCTTATACAGATCATTATTATTTTCCTTCGCTATTAAGTCAGGGTCTATTATGTGACCGAGATTAACATTCTGTCCCTCTAAAACACCTCTGAAACTTGACTTGCCTGTTCCGTTTACACCGGCAATAATTGTATATACATTCATACAAATTCCCCCTGTAATACATAACAATTACACTCTTATTAATACTATTATAGCATAGTAATTATTTATAATCAATACAGTTTATAATTTACTGTATAAAAACAATAAACATTACAGCAACGGAGAAATAAGCCTTGCAAATGACTCCTGCACCTTTCTGACAATTCCTCTCTTGTTATACTCCTCAAGAGTTATTTCTCTTGAGTCCTTAATATCTTCCATAAACTGCCTGTCAAACTCAGCTGTTGTCTTATCATCATATATAAAGGCGTTGACTTCAAAGTTAAGCTTATAGCTCCTTATATCCATATTTGCGGTACCTACCGATGTAACAATTCCGTCCATAGTCATTACCTTTGAGTGTATGAAACCCTTTGTATATTCATAACAACGCACACCTGCTTCAAGAAGCTCACCCATATAGTTTAAACTGCATGAATGTACAAAGAGATGGTCAGGCTTTGCGGGTATTATTATTCTCACATCAACTCCCGACAGTGCAGCCGTCTTAAGAGCTTCAAGCAAGCCGTCATCAGGAGCAAAATATGGTGATTCTATATATATGTTCTTATCTGCCTCCGTCACAAGCCTGAAATATCCGTAATAAATACTGTCCCATCTTGTATCGGGACCGCTTGAAACGATCTGCATATCTATATTTCCCTTTTCCTCTGTAATCTTAGGAAAATGTCTTTCTTCAAGAGCCATTTTAGCTCCCTTTGTAAAATTCCAGTCCATAATAAATCTGAGCTGCAGATCATACACAGCACTTCCCTCAACTCTTATATGGCTGTCTCTCCAGAAGCCGAAACGTCTCTTTTCGCTTACATACTCATCTCCTATATTAAGTCCGCCCACATAACCTATAACACCGTCAATTACAGCAATTTTTCTGTGATTTCTGTAATTTATTCTTATACCCCTGGGAGGGAGGAAAACCCTGGCTTCTCCTCCTGCGTTATTAAGCTTTCTTCTGAAGCCCGGACCGTTTTTATAATTTCCTATTCCGTCATACAATACCTTGACTTCCACCCCTGCTCTTGCCTTTTCGGCAAGAAGATCCATTATAATATTTCCAAGCTTGTCATCGTGCATAAGATAGTATTCCATATACACATATTTCTCAGCCCCTTTTATGTCCTCAATTAAAGCATGGAACTTTGACATTCCCTCATGATATACAGTCACTTTGTTATTTCTTCTGTATATACTGTTGTTGCTATTGTAATTCATAACAACAAAGTTATTCAAATGCCATGTATGCTTCATAGGCATTATTGTTTTGCTTGTATCTTCCGAAAAGCTTCTCCTTGCAATATCAGGGAATTTCTCAGCAAACTCCTTAAGTATTGCCCTGTCCTCTTTGCTCTTCAATTCAAACCATTTATGCTTTCTACCTTCGAATCCGAAAATAAGGTAGATTATAAATCCAAAGTATGGAATAAACGCAAGGACCATAAGCCATGCCCATATAACTCCGGGATTTTTCTTTTCAAAGAAAACTACAAAAAAAGCAAATATAAGATTCACTACAAATAAAAAAGCCAGAAACAAATACCAGAATTCGCTTATTAACTCATACATTCAACACAACCTCCTTTTTTTACGCTTTAAAAATAATTATACCATAATTTATGACATATTACTATAAGTTTTAACGCATAAAATATTGACATTATTTAATCAAAGAATTATAATAAATGTATAATACAATTAATAAAAAACGGAGGTATTATTATGGATAAAAAAGATTGTTTATACTGTGATAACAAGGAAAAGCTTGATTCTCTCATGATCTATATTGCTGATCTTAAGGTATGTAAGCTGTATCTTTTTAAAGAGCAGACTTATTACGGCAGATGTGTTATTGCATATAAAGATCACAATGTTGACTTTACAGAGCTTAATGGGGAAGAATCAGCAGCATTTATAAGTGATATGCAGACAGTAGGCAAGGCAATTATGAAGAGTGTTAATCCGGCAAAGGTTAATTACGGTATGTACAGTGACACTCTCCCTCACCTTCATGTACACATTGTTCCAAAACAGAAAGACGGTTATGGTTTCGGAGGTACGTTTGAAATGAATGTTAATCCGCCTAAGTATCTTACAGAGGATGAGTATACCGAAATCATAAACAAGATCAAGAGCAACCTTTGATCTTTATATTATCATATGGATACCAATAACCCCTACTAAATTCAAAAACCTCTGAACTTAATGTATAATAACATAAGTTCAGAGGTTTTTTGCTTATAGCAAGTATTAAATATATTTACTGCCGACCTTCAGGTGATTGGTGATATGTTGTCTGCCATAATCAGTCAGCGGAGATGAATAATTTTCTTCTATCTTCATATAATACCCCTGAAAGGATATGATATACTATGCCGGATGACAACACACCAAACGAGGATGACTACGGTGATGGCGATATACCGCCTGTAGACCTTCCTCAGGAGCAGTAAGCTCCTTTACATATTTTGGAACTCTGCTGCATTTTTATAAATTACAATTATCTTCCTTATCCCTTACCTAAAAAATCCGGCGCAGTTAAAAACTGCGCCGATTTTTTATAACTAGTTATTATTATTTCTGAACAAGATGTACGGCAAATCCACCGAAATCTTCCTTTAAGTAAATTGAAGTAATCTTTCCGTTCTTTTCAACAGCAGTGTCATAATCAAACTCGCCGCCCATAGCCTCAATGTATCTGATAGCTCTGTCCATATAGTTAGTACCGATAGCAATATGTCCGTTCTTGCCTAAGAACATCTGCTTTCTAACCTCAACACCCTTTGAAGCAAATACAGCAGAATTGTGATTGTCGATAGGGAAGTTGAATAACTTGTTAAATCTTTCAGCAAGCGCCATAGCAGCAGATTCATCTTCAGTGTTGATACCAACATGTACCATTTCAAGACCAAGCATAGTTGAAACAGCTTCCTTACAAAGAGCAACGATCTCATCAAACTTGCCTTCGTCAATTAACTTTCCTGGAACCATCCAGCTACCACCGCAGCAGATGATTCTGTCATATGCTAAGTAGCTGTTTAAATTGCCTGCATTGATACCACCTGTAGGCATAAACTTAAGAGTTGTAAATGCAGCAGCCATAGACTTGATCATCTTAAGTCCGCCTGCAGCTTCAGCAGGGAAGAACTTAACAACATCAAGACCAAGATTAACAGCATGGTTAAGGTCACTAGGATTAGCTGTACCCGGAGTAAACGGAGGATAGTTCTTTTCCTGACAGTAAGCAATAAGCTCTGGATCTAAACCAGGAGATACAAGGAACTTAGAACCTGCAGCTACAGCTCTGTCAGCCTGATCCTTAGTTAATACAGTACCTGCACCAACGATTAATTCAGGAACTTCCGCAGACATTCTCTTAATAGCTTCCTCAGCAGCAGCAGTTCTGAAAGTAACCTCAGCACATGGGATACCGCCTTCAACTAAAGCCTTAGCTAAAGGAACTGCCTTATCAGCATCATTAATAACTACTACAGGAACAATACCAATAGCACTTAATTTCTTTAAAACATCATTCATTTTATTAAAACCACCTTTCTTTAATTCGAAGCTTTTCGCTTATAATCATTGTAACACGTCTGTAATATAAAGTCAACAGAAGTGAAAAATTTTTTGAAAGTTTTGTTCTTAAAAAGTCAGTCATTGGTTACATTTTTATTTTAGAGTAATGCTATTTCGGTACTGTTTTTAAATTTAATATTCCATAATGTTCTTGCTATTGGCAAAAACCGTTTCCTTTAATATATATTTATAAAAATTCTCAACTACCGGCGGTACAAAAATATTATTATTAACTGTCATATATATATTTCTTTTAATATCAGGCGATATTATTTCAATCTGCTTAACATTGATATTATTAAGCAAATTCATTTGAGGAATAACTGCAATTCCAAATTTTCGTGACACTAATCCTGCAATTACCTGATCTTCATCAATTTCATATGCGATTTTAGGGTATTCACCGATTTTTTCAAACATATTATCTATTACATACCTTAATCCGGAATTTTTTGAAAAATACACATACTCATAATCCAATGTGTCCTTTAAATCAATTACATCATAGGATGCCAGCGGATGTCCTGCAGGAACAATCAGCACAAGCTTTTGCTGTAATATTATTGCAGAAGTAAGTTTTGCATCTGACCGAGGTTTTGAACTGAATATTATATCATAATGATTCGCAAGCAATTCATCTACTAAATTTGTTGTTGTTCCCGTCCCAAATGTAAAGTTAATATCCATATCTCTGTTATTCTGTATAAATTTTTCTGCCAGAGAAGGTATAAATTCAATCCCCATAAATCTGAGAAAGCCAAGTCGAATAGTCCCTGAGCCGCGTGAGCCAAGCTTTATAGCCTCAACACCGTTATTCAATGTTTCCAGTGTTTTTTCGGCACAGTCTAAAAACTGTTTGCCAAAACATGTAAGCTCTGTATTCCTGCCCCTTTTTTCAAAAAGAGGTACTCCCAGTTCGGCCTCAAGCTGAGAAATAGCATGACTTAGGCTTGGCTGTGTAATAAATAGCTTTTCAGCAGTTTTTGTATAATGACCTGTATTTGCCAATTCGACAAAATATTTAAGATGTATTAGATTCATATAACATTTCCCCGTCAATTTAAAAGTTTCCATAGATAAAATCTATTATATCATAAAAATCATTTATTTGACAATATTATTTCGTGTAATATAATAATATCTGATGTATCAATTTCAGAATATCTATAAATGAGTAAACATCAGATCAAATTATATAAAGTGAAAGGATCATATATATGGAAGACAACAAAATAAAAATTCCCGGAGAACTTGCTTTGCTTGTTATTGTATTAATAAACAGCTTTGGAGTAGTACTAATGCTGTACTCAGGTTCAGGAATTTCTGCTATTTCAAGTGTACCCTATGCATTTTCGGAAATAATCCCTGCTGTATCACTTGGAACATGGACATATATATTTCAGGGCATTCTTATTTTAAGTTTATTTATACTTAAAAGAAAGTTTGTTACCCAATACCTGTTAAGCTTTGTAGTTGGCTTTATTTTCGGAGAATGTGTTGATTTACATGAACTTTGGATCAACATACTGCCTGAGAATATTTATTTAAGAGTAATCTATTTTATTATAAGCTACATTATTATTTCATTTGGCATAGCACTGTCAAACCGTTGCAAAATGCCTATTATCCCTACTGATCTGTTTCCAAGAGAGGTATCATCAATTACAGGCATAAATTATTCAAAAATAAAAATACCTTTTGATGTAATTTGTCTTGGTATTACTGCCTTAACAACATTTATATTTCTTCATGATATCAGAGGACTTGGCATTGGAACCGTACTTGCAGCTTTCTCCATGGGAAAGGCTATATCACTTATAGGAATTTTTTTGGATAAACACTTTGTATTTGTACGATACATAAATGCAGGAGATATAAGAAATAAGCTGCATCAGCCATGTGTCAAATACAATTATAAAAAAGAAAAAAGTACCAAAATTTACAGATAAAATACAAAAAGTACTGTCATTTAAATTTCTTTGACAGTACTTTTTGTATGTGATTTTTAACTTTTAGATTTTAACTCTTGCTATTATACCTCAGGCTTCAAAGGTCCGTAGAAGTAAGATGCTGTAGCTCCTCCGTCAATAAGGAAATCAGCCCCTGTAATAAATGCGCCCTTTTCACTCATTAAAAGTTCTGCAACATTAGCAACTTCATCTGCCGTTCCGGGGCGGCCTGCAGGGCACTTTGCAAACATATTTTTATAGAAATCACCTCTCGGACCGTTAAATTCATCAATTGCAAGAGGTGTTACAATAATTCCGGGAGAGATTGAATTGATACGGGCACCTCTCTCACCCCACTTGACAGACTCTGCCATTACTCGCTTTTCATTGCAGCGCTTTGCCATCTGATAAGCATGCAAAGTATCCTTTATATTTTCAGGCTGCAGGATATCGAGCTTTAACAGATCCTCAGCAGGAGTTACAGCAAGCTGTTCATCAGCCTCTGGACTTAAAGCAGGCATTCGGTGTCCTGACTGGCTTGAAATTGTTACGCCTGTGCCGCCCTTTGCAATAACCTTTCCGACCTCTTCAAGGAGCACAGCGGTACCGTAAAGGTCGACCTTAAGAATTGCCTCTATAGGCGCCTGACTTGGTGAAACACCTGCTGCATTGACAAGCATTTTAATATCGCCATACTTTTGTGCCTCTGAAATCAGATTTTTTATAGATTCTCTTGAGGAAAGATCCATTTCCATGGGAACTGTATCAAAGCCTGCATCATTCATAATTTTTGAAATTGCCTGTGCATTTTCAGTTTTCTTATCACCGATGACAATTTTTTTGCCATATCCCATTCTTCTGGCAATTGCCATACCTATCTGTCCCGCACCGGTTAAAATCATTACATCCATAATTTAAATTCCTCCCTGCTTTTTGTATTTTCTATATATAATTATAATAAAAATATAAAAATCAGCAATTCCATTTATGAATAGTTTTAATAAGTTTAACTTATGCGAATATTATATTCAATTTAACTGCCAATACATTCCAAAATAAGCCTGCGAAAAATTCCTGCAAACTCTTCTATATAATAATTTGTATGCTCTTTGATCCAGAAAAGGCAATAATTACGTTTGATTTGTTTTCCTCCTCTGAAAACAGGCAGTCTTTTTATTGACGTTCCCTCAGGCGTAAGTGTACCAACACCTTCAACTGGCAAAAAGCCACGGTTCCCCACCACCATAAGCCGTCCTTCTTCTATACTCTCCGCAAATATAAAGCTTCCGCCAAATCCTACTATATTTTTATAATACTCCTGCTCTGTCTTTCTCTGTTCCTGTGATGATATCAAGATACAGGGGGTTCCCCTCAATTCATCAAGAGTTACAGATTCATTGGCTGCAAGCTTATTTCTAACAGACATTTCTGCATAACATTCGCATTCCGGCAGCTGAAAATTCATGTATTCATCAGAAAAAGCACGACGCTGGTCATTCAATATCATATCAACATTTCCAAAACGGAGGTAGTCATAAAGCTCTTCATGAGTTCCGTTCACAATGCTTATTGAAACCTCGGGATAAAGCTGTGAAAACTCTGCCACAGCCTGATGAAGCTCCTGTCCGCTATAACTGCGTAAATAGCCTATCCTAAGCCTAAGCTCATCATCCAGCCCTATACGAATTGTTTCCCGTCTTAAATTTTCAATATCTTCTATAATACCTTTACTTTTGCCGTAAAAATATTCCCCGGCAGCAGTCAGCGAAAATTTACGATTTTCCCTGTGTATAAGCTGAACTCCCAGATCTTTTTCGAGAGACTGTATCTGCTGTGATATGGCTGACTGAGAAATATAACATTGCTCTGCCGCCTCCGTAAAACTGTTACACTCAACAACACTTACAAAATATTTCATCTGACGCAGCAGCAATAATACCACCTCCTTAAATTTATACTTTATATTGATTAACTTTCTTATTCTTCAACTTTCTCCAAAAAAATTTTTTCCTTAAACCCGCCTCTCTTATCTCCCTTTATATTACGCAATTCTTCCAGTTCAGCAGGGGAGCAGCCCTTTACTTCGGCAATAGCATATATAACTTCAAGTATATCCGCAAGCTCTTCAATGCTTTTATCCTCACAATATTCCTTGCACTCTTCCACAAGTTTTCTGTCAAGTTCACTGATATATTCCTCATCAGAAAGAGTACGGAAAAAAGCTACTCTGCCATCTGCCTTTATAATATCCGGAATTTTATCCCTTACCAATTTATTATGTACTTTCATAACTTCACCTTCTATATAAAATAAACCACCTGTATAAACAGATGGCTTATTTTACATCAATTACTCTTTATATCAATTACTCTTCAACCTTAGTTGTCCAGCCCATGTCATCAGGGAGCTTGCCCCACTGAATACCTGTAAGAGTATCATAAAGCTTGTGAGTAACCTCACCGATCTTACCGTCATTAATGATACATACATCATCTTCATAACGAAGCTCGCCAACAGGTGAAATAACAGCAGCAGTACCTGTACCGAATACTTCTTCAAGCTTGCCTTCCTTAGATGCCTTTATAATATCCTGAATAGCAAGTCTTTCCTCAGATACAGTATAGCCCCACTTCTTTAAAAGCTCGATACAAGACATTCTTGTAATACCGGGAAGAACTGTACCAACTGTAGGAGCAGTATATATTGTTCCGTCGATCTTGAAGAAACAGTTCATTGAACCTACTTCCTCAACATACTTTCTTTCAACACCGTCAAGCCATAAAACCTGCTCATAGCCAAGGTCATGACCCTTAACCTGTGCAGCAAGAGAAGCAGCATAGTTACCGCCGCACTTTGTAAAGCCTGTAAGTCCGGGAGCTGCTCTTACATACTCATCCTCAACATAGATCTTAACAGGATTGATACCTGTAGAATAGTAAGCCCCAACAGGAGATGCAATTATAATAAATGAATATGTATTTGAAGGTCTTACGCCTAAATGTGGCTCAGTTGCAATAACAAATGGTCTTAAGTAAAGAGATGTACCCTCAGCTGATGGGACCCAGTCCTTCTCAACAGCAACAAGAGCCTTACAAGCCTGTACAAAATCATCAGCAGGAATAGCAGGTATACACATTCTCTTGTTTGTATTCATCATTCTTTCGCCGTTCTTTTCAGGTCTGAAAAGCTGAATAGATCCGTCAGGAGTTCTGTAAGCCTTTAATCCTTCAAAGGATTCCTGTGCATAGTGGAATACCATAGCAGCAGGATCAAGAGCTACAGGTCCATAAGGAACTATTCTGGCATCATGCCAGCCCTGTCCTTCTGTATAATCCATAACAAACATATTGTCAGTGTAATAAATACCGAAGCCTAAATTATTCTGATCAGGCTTCTCCTTTGGATTTTTTGATAAATCGTACTTGATATTAAGCATAATATCATACCTCTTTTCTGTTAAAATATCTTATCTTGCATTATAAATCTTTTTATACAAAAATTCAATATATTTTTTTAAAAAACTTAATCTTTATAGTCTCCCCTGTCAGATACAAGCTCATAACCTATCTTTGAGATTGATTTTTTAAGTTTTTCTATGCTTTCGGCAGCCTCTTCCCCTGTGCATATTTTGTTATTGTAGAGAGAATATTTCTTTCTGTCCTTCAAAGGGGATAAATTAGGCATCAGAACATTGGCACCTGCCAGTATTCCCTTTTCCCTTCCCTTTTTATCAAGAGTACCAAGTGCAGTTGTAGCAGGCAAAAGCACATGAGGCAGGAGAATTCTCATAATAGCAAGTATTCTTAAAGTCATTTCAACACTGCCGTCAGGCATATCCCTGAAAATCGTATCCTTATGAGCAATAAAGGGACCTATGCCTATCATTTGCGGGTTAAAGTCATACATATACAAAATATCATCAACAATATTGTCAATTGTCTGATAAGGTGAACCGACCATTATACCACAGCCTGTCTGAAAACCGATATTTTTTAAATTTTTAAGACAGTTTAACCTGTTAAAAAGGCTCATATCATCAGGATGAAGCTTGCTGTAATGTTCGAGAGTACAGGTTTCATGCCGCAGCAGATACCTGTCGGCTCCTGCATCATAAAAACTTTTATAAGCCTCATAGCTTCTCTCACCTATTGAAAGTGTAAGAGCGTGATTTGGAAATTCTTTTTTGATTGCCCTTATCATTTCAACAACACGGGCATTGCTGTAATAACCGTCCTCTCCCCCTTGGAGCACAAAAGTTTTAAATCCGAGTTTATCTCCCTTTCTGCAGCATTCAAGAATTTCATCAAGACTTAACCTGTAACGCTCCACATTGTTGTTTTCCCTGTTTATCCCGCAGTAATAGCAGCCGTTTTTACAGTGATTTGTAAATTCAATAAGCCCTCTTATATAAATACGGTTTCCGAATACAGACAAAGCTGTTTCCCTTGCAAGTTCAAAAAGCTTCTCATCATATTTATCGGTAGATAGTATCTGTTTTAAATTTTGTTTGTTTAATAAGGCATCATGTACCAATGTATCCATATACTCACCTGCTTAAAAATTAAGGGGTGTTGCATTACGCCACATCCCCTTTATTTCTATCTGTTTTTTATAAGCTGTAAAATTTTATCACACAAAAAATTCAGAAGAATACCAAAACTTATACCAACAATAAAAATAAACATATAAATAAGTGATATTACTGCAAATGATATAAGTTTATCATGTATTCCATTCCCAAAAAGGGGATAAAACATTAGTATAATTACTCCGTAAATTATGCTGATAAGCATAAACAAAGCATATCCTTTAAATATCATACCGTATATTAAAGACAGTATAAATGCAGCAGCAGGCATATATACTAAAACTATACCAAGCCACAATTCATAATGAATTTCTACTATACCGGCATAATTTATAAACGGATAAATCAATATATTTATCAGGTTTAAGGTGATAAAAATTATATATCTTAATTTGTATTTATTCATAAAATCCAGTATTACTTTGACAGCATTTCAATACCCTTATTGATCCTTGCAATGGTATCTTCTTTACCCAGAAGTTCGGCAAGCTCACTTGCACCGCAAGGAGATGTAGGCTCACCTGAAAGAGCAGTTCTCACAGGCCAGAACATCTGACCGTTTTTAATGCCCATTTCCTTTATTAAATCAACCATTCTGCCGTAAATTGTATCATTGTTCCAATCAGCAGTGTCAATGCCTTCGATAACAGGAAGAACAGCCTTAAGATTTTCAAGACAGATCTCCTCTGTTGTTTTCATCTTCTTATGAACATAAAGGTCTGTTGAATATTCCGGAAGCTTATCAATAAAATCAACCATGGCAATAATGTCCTTGGAAGTTCCTATTCTTGTCTGAACATATTTTGCAACTTTCTTTAAGTCTATATCCGTTCTCTTAACGGCAGCCTTCAATTCAGGCTCAGCCCACTTATAGAAATCCTCAAAGTCCATTTTCTTGATATACTCACCATTCATCCATGTAAGCTTTTCAATATCAAAAATTGCAGGTGACTTTGAAAGTCCCTTTATGCTGAATTCCTTAATAAGCTCATCCATAGTAAATATTTCCTGATTTACTGAAGGAGACCAACCCAGAAGGGCGATATAATTTACAATGGCATCAGGCAGATAACCCTTTGCAACAAGATCCTGGAATGAAGCATCACCGTTTCTTTTTGAAAGCTTGTTATGCTTATCCTTCATAACTGCAGGCAGATGAACATACTTAGGTATTTCCCAGCCAAAAGCCTCATAGAGAAGATTGTACTTAGGTGTTGAAGAAAGGTACTCTGCACCTCTTACAACATGAGTAATGTTCATTGCATGGTCGTCAATTACATTTGCAAAGTTATATGTTGGGAACCCGTCGGATTTAATTAAAATCTGATCCTCAAGTTCTGAATTGTCAACTGTAATGTCACCGTATACCTCATCATGGAATGTAGTCTTGCCATCTCTTATTTTCTGACGTATAACAAAAGGAACACCATTTTTGAGATTTTCTTCTATTTCTTCCTTTGAGAGATTAAGGCAATGTCTGTCATATTTAGCAACAGCCTCATGGCTTGTTTCTGTTTTAAGGGAATCAAGTCTTTCCTTTGTGCAGAAACAGTAGTAAGCCTCACCCTTTTCAATAAGCTCAAGGGCATATTTCATATAATCGTTTTTTCTCTCACTCTGAATATATGGACCGTAATCTCCGCCCACATCGGGACCTTCGTCATGGGTGATCTTAGCCATTTCAAGAGTCTTGTATATAACATCGGTTGCACCCTCTACAAATCTTTCCTGGTCAGTATCCTCTATTCTCAGTATAAAAGAGCCTCCCTGACTTTTAGCGATCAAAAATTCATAAAGTGCAGTCCTTAAATTACCTATATGCATATATCCCGTAGGACTTGGTGCAAATCTTGTTCTAACCATTTTAATATATCCTCCTTAGTTTTGTGCCTGTGTAGTTGCAGTGTCGTTCTTATATTCTCTCGCAGTATCAAGAGATGTCCTTGCTGATGCCAGTCTTTCCTGAATTCCCGTAAAGTTTGCCCTGGGGATATCTTCACCGTTAGCATAATACTGTGATCTTACAGTCATAAAATCTCCCACATATGCAAGCATGGAATCAGCAATATATCCCTTTAAAACAGGGCTTTCAGCATTTTCGATATTTGTGACATAGTCATTTAAATTTTCCATATCCTCATCTTCGACCTTAGCTTCTTCAAATACTCCCTGACATACTTTTACAGCACGGTCCACGGCAGTTAATATGTTTTCATCATATGAAGCATAAATATTTTTCACCTCTGCCCTGTTCTGCATACCGTATATAATTCCTACAACAGTAGTAAGAGCAAGAAGACCAATTATAATAATCAAAGCCGTTTTTACATTTTTGTTCATATCAGTACCTCTTAAGTCAGTATATTAAGGCTTCTTCTATAACTGCAAGCCTTTATCCATAACATTTTACAACAAATATTACAGCTTGTCAATTTTATTAGGTTTTTTTTATAATAAAAATTTTATTAATCTTCTTCAAGCAGTTTATCGGGTTTAACATCAAGAGCATTTGAAATATCAAGAAAAATATCAATATAAAATATGTAATCAATATTTACATTTTCAATACACTTTATATGTTCCACAGACTTTCCTATTTTTTCTGCAAGCTGTTCCTGAGTGTACCCTCTTAATTTTCTGTAATAAGCTATTTTCAGGCATAACTTTCTGTATTTATCATAATGTTCCTTTTTCATGATCCTCAATTCCTCTCTTTCCCTTTAAATTTCTTATATGTTTAATTCTTTCAATTACTTCATATGTCTTTTCAAGTTCGCTTTTAGAAAGATATTGCAATTCTGATGCTATACTTTCAGCCTTTTTTATGTCTGTGTTGCTTATTTCACCATTCATAATTTTAACCACCTTCATTTATAAATCAATTTTTAATCAAAATTATTCGTTTATAAATCAACAATACCATAATCCGTCTCATTTGTCAACGATTATATTAAAATTTATTGTCATTTTTTTCGTTGACAAATTAAATTTGTAATGATATACTAACCCTAAGGAGATGATTAATCTTGGATCAAAGCATAAAAAGTATAGAATTGGGACAAAGAGTAAAATCAATACGAAATGAATTAAACCTTACACAAGAAGAGTTTGGCAAAAGAATTGGTGTACAAAATCATGTTATATATAATTTAGAATCCGGCAGAAATAAAACAATAAATGAACCAATGCTTATATCTCTATGTTCCGAATATAAGATAAATAAAGACTGGTTACTTTACGGCAGCGGAGATAAATATATAAAAAGCAAAGACTCTGTACTGGAAGAATTAAAGTCAACTTATGGTCTCAGTGAATATGCAATGCTTATACTTGAAAGCTATTTGGAATTAAGTGACAATGAAAAGAAATTTTTTGATTCTTATTTAAAAAATCTGACAGATAAATTATTGTCAAAACAATACTTGTTACAAAAAGGCAAAATTTCCGACAGTAAATAAATATGTTTAAAAGCAAAAATAAAGCCATATTTCCTAGAGGATCTATGGCTCAGACTGTCAATAAACTAATTTTAACCAAAATTTGCAGTTTTTGAACAACTAACTTGCAATTAGCGTCGCAGACTTTAATCCGCAGGCGGAAATCGCATTTTCGCCGAGGACAGGAACTTTTCTGTAAACAAGCTGTTTTGACAGCTTGTTTGCGGAAAACTTGATGGTTCCCACCTTAGCTAACTGAAAGAAATGCTCGCATTTCTTTCAAGGCTGTCGACTTCGACAGCCTAAAAGCCATATTTCCTAAAGGACCTATGGCTTTTATAATTTGCTGTTTTCATTAAATTTATTTTAATCAATTAACCGAGGTATTATATTTCCTATATCATCACCTATTGATATACTCCTTTCCCTTATTTTTACGGGAACTTCGGGACTGCTCATATTAATTCTTATAAGCTGTGCATTATCTAAATTACAGGTATACTTTTCAAAGGGAAAACGAATTATTGAAGGTGTATTATACCCCACTCCCAGCTCCATAAATACAACATTGCTGTTCTCAATTTGATTTAAAAACTCATAATACCTTTCCTCTGACCTGTACCATTTATCATCCTGAACAAAAAACATATCCTTTCTTATATTTACTTCCATATTGCCGTGACATACAGGACATCGTGGCACAATATCGCCGGGGATTTTACAGTTATGCTGATTTCTTACCATGCTTTTGACCATTTCTTCATTATCATAAAGTTTATTGTGACAACCCCTTGCACACTGTATTTTGCCGTAATCCCCCTGTACAGCCCATATTCTCTCACTGTCAAAGCCTGCCTTATAAAACTGATGATCTACATTTGTTGTTATAACAAAATGATCCTTGTTTTTGACAAGTTTTAATAAATCCGTATAAACTTTTCCGACAGGGGCACTGTATCTGTTCATAAGTATGTGTCTTGACCAGTATGCCCACTTTTCCTCCTGTGTTTCAAAGGGATAAAATCCTGCAGTATACATGTCAGTCATACCGTATTTATATATGAAGTCCTTAAAATTATCATCAAACCTTTTTCCTGCATATGATAGACCTGCCGCATTTGACAATCCTGCCCCTGCCCCTATAACAATTGCATCCGCCTTCCGACAGGCTTCTCTCACATTTTCAATTTGTTCTTCTATTGTAAGATGAAATTTTATCTGATTTTTACTTATTATTCTAAGCATAGTTAACACCTCTTAAAAATACAGCCGTCCATATAAGCGGACGACTGTGTTTTTATTGATGATGAAACGAAAGAAATCGGTTATGACGGCATAGCCGTAATTACTTTCTTACCACGCTTATTCTTTCCTGAATATGGCTGCCCTTAGTAATTTCATCAACAAGAGCAATTGCATAGTCAGCATAGCTTATAATGCTTTCGCCTCTGTCATTAAGCACAAGTTCTTCACCGCCAAGGATATATTCACCTGTTCTCTCTCCATCAGCCCGAAAATCTCCCGCAGGGCTTATATAAGTCCACTTAACATCATTTCTCTCTCTCAGCTCGCCAAGTGCCTTTGCCATAGCTGCAGCAAGTGGCTTAAATGCATCAGGGAAGTCCGCCCCGTCAGCTACACAAGCTGTATGCTCCTTGTTTACATAAAGGCTGCCTGCACCGCCTACAACAATAAGTCTTGTATCTGTTCCTGAAAGGGCATCACAAAGTACCTTTAAAGATGTTGAATGAAGGGGAAGTGTATCTTCTGTCCATGCTCCGAAAGCATCTACTACAGCATCAAAGCCCTTTAAATCATCAGCTTTTATATCAAAAATATCCTTTGTTATTACTTTGTCTGCCGCAGACTTGTTTTCTCCTCTTACAACTGCTGTCACATCAATACCTCTGCTGATTGCTTCCTTAACTATTAACTGTCCTGCTTTACCGTTTGCACATACAACTGCTATTTTCATTATCATTACCTCCATATATTAAACCATTTTAACTGTTATTTTCATCAGGTCTGACGTCTTTCCTGTTTGTGATTTAAGTATAGCCGATAACATTTCTTTTGAAAATAATCAAAAAATTGTATAGGCAACAACTTAAAGTTGTGGTAAAATTATATTAACAAATCAAGGGAGGTCAGTTAATATGGAATACAAGCAAATTGAATACTTTATTGAAACCTGCAATCACAGATCCATTACAAAGGCTGCCGAAAGTATGTTCATATCTCAGCAGGCATTAAGCCGCTCCATAGCAAAACTTGAGGACAGCCTTAACTGTAAACTCTTTAACAGGACCGTAAAGGGAATAACTCTTACAGATGAAGGCAAATATCTCTATGAACAGTTTAACCCTGTAATTATGAATTTCAGAAACACCCTGAGCAAAACAATATCTGCTCTTGAAAGCAGACCAAAAACACTTTCATTCTGCTGTGCCCCCGGTATTTTCAGGTGCTTAAACCCAGAGCTTCTTATGACCTTTCAGGAGAAACACCCTCAGATCACCTTAAATATGCTTGAAATGTCGGATAAGGAATGTGATGAATATGTTGAGGAAGATAAAAGTCATTTCGGACTTCTTGCAATTGCGGAAAACAGACATGGCGAAAGACTTGATTTTATCACTGTAAAAACAGTTCCTCTCTATCTTTTTGTAAATAAGGATAATCCTCTTTCAAAGTATAAAAAAATTAAATTTGAAATGCTGAAAAATGAAAATTTTTTGTTTATGGATAAAAAATCATATTACCGAAAACTAATAAACGGATATGCAAAAAGAAGCGGATTTAAAGCAAAATCTGTATTTGAATCCTCTGACACAAACCAGCTTTGCAGTCTGGCAAACAAGGGAAAGGGAATTTTCATAGGCATACCCCAGTTGTATAACAGTGCACTCTATAAAAACACTGTTCTCGTTCCCTTTGAGGATGAAACAATAAACTGGAGCATAGCCTTTATTTTTCAGGACTATGACTCTCTTGATATTTCTTCAAGAAAGTTTATTGAATATGTTATTGAAAATGTAAACTGATAAGACAAATATAAGTAAGGGCGAGCATTGCTCTGCAAGTAACTAAGGCTTGTCGTATTGCTTCACAATACTGCTCGCCCAAACAACCATGGCTCCCTTGCCTAAAGCAATATTGACAACTTAAAGGATTAACATAGCCCTAACTGTTCAAAAAGGCGGCGTGCCCGCCCTTCAGAACTTTTGACTTCGTCAAAAGCGACACTTCGTGTCGGCAAATATTCTTTTGCTTCAAACTTGGCTCCCTTGCCTA
>CAJFNV010000010.1 GCA_904395805.1 Candidatus Gallispira edinburgensis
ACTTTCACCTTCGGTGAAAGCCAGCCTTTCAGGCTGTCAGACTTCTTTCTGTGCTAATTACCCGACGACACGCAGTGTCGCTTTTGATGAAGTCAAAAGTTCTGAATCAAGCATCCAGGGAGGATGAGAAACTCTTGCGTTTATTGAATCGGAAAGACTTATCCGACAAGGCATAGCCTTGCTTTTGACCATTCAGCACTTTCAGCTCCGCTGAAAGCCAGCCCTTTGGGCTGTCCGATCAATCTTTCGGTGCAAATGTCAAAA
The DNA here is from genome assembly GCA_904395805.1 of Candidatus Gallispira edinburgensis. Lineage (GTDB taxonomy): Bacteria > Bacillota > Clostridia > Lachnospirales > CAG-274 > Gallispira > Gallispira edinburgensis. The sequence goes on from CAJFNV010000010.1 coordinate 265, forward strand.
GTTCTGACAGAGGAGGGATTCCTGCTCGAATGCTGCTCGCTGTTAAATTGGAAGAACATCCGACAGGACACAGTCAAAAGTTCTGAGTCGATATAAATTTTTCTTAAATCCCTTAAGTTAATGACATTGTATATTTTCCCGCCCCAAACAGCAAAAAGGCGATCAGGCAAAAACGCCCGATCACCTTACCATTCAAATCCCAAAACAGCTCACCCGTATCGGTTTATTTCCCTTCTCCTTTTATACTTCTGCTGCCTTATATTGGATCATAAACAATTTCATTCAGACAGCTCTGCCTGCACAATTCATCTGATAAACTGTTGGGCAAATATAAAGAATTGTCCTTACTCAGCACAATCCTATCCGACAGCTTAAGTACTTCCGCAACAAACTGTGAACAGAAATAATGATTTTTTAGCTTAAAAGGAATATGCAAACAGCAAAACATCAGCCCTATCAGTGAATAATGCAGCTTATCCTTTATCCTTTCCATAGCCTCTATCCTTCTCTTCATCCTTTCAAAACACTCTTCAGATACTTCCAGCTTAATAATCACACTGTTTTTACTTCTGTTTTTGTGCCCTTTAGGATATTCCCTTCTGAACCCCTTAATATTAAAGCTGTAAAAATATTCGTTCTCATCATCCAGAGCAATAGCTGCATGAGTGAACCCTCTCCCGTTAATGTAATAAAGCACATCAGACATTCTGTCACTATACCTTGTCAGCAGAACCGCAACGATTTTTTTCTTTTCTTTCATACAAACCTCATTTATTTTCCGGCATATTCTCTTTTATATTTAACAACACATATCACACCTATTACAGTTGTTACCGTCAGCAGAACAGCAATAATTTTATTCATACACATCATTCCCCTTATATATTTTAAATAACTATCTTACCGCATTTACTGCAGTTTTCACACATCTTATGACTTTCATTCCATATACGGTCTGCCGTCACAGCCCATTTTTCGGCTGCATCTACACACTTAGCGGAAAATTCTTCAGCGGATTCCGTATTTTCATAATCAGTACTTTTTGCACCGCTTTTCTCAACAATTTCCGTAAGGCGTCCGGGATTATCAAGTACGGGACAGGGACGCAGCATATTATCATTCCACGGCTGGTTGTCATGGTATCCCATAAACAGCGGAGAGCGGTAAGCCTCCAGCAGAGATTTTTCTCTTATATTCGAATCGGAATAGTGAACAAATGCACAAGGCTCAATATCTCCGTTAGCATTAATGTGCATATAGCTTTTTCCTCCTGCAACACAGCCGCCCACATACTCGCCGTCATTCCAGAAATCAACAGTAAAAATAGGCTTACTGCTGCGATACTCTCTTATTTTATGATACATCATTTCACGCTGACCTGCTGTGACCATCAGTTCCTTAACAGCACCCTTGCCAACGGGCATATATGTAAAAAACCATGCAAATTTAGCTCCCTTTTCTATCATAAAATCAAAATATTCTTCACTTGCAATAATTTCCGCATTAGCTCTTGTATAGCAGCATGAAATACCGAAAGGCAGCCTTTTTCTTTTCAGAATATCCATAGCATTTAAAATTTTATTATATGTTCCCAGACCTCTTCTTGAATCGGTTTCCTTTTCAAAACCTTCAATGCTTATTGCAGGAACAAAGTTTTTAACTCTCAAAATTTCATCGGCAAAGTCCTCGTCAATCAATGTTCCGTTAGTAAAGGCTGAAAACACACAGTCAGGATGGGTTTCGCATAATTTTATAATATCCCTTCTTCGTACAAGAGGTTCACCTCCCGTAAATAAATATATGTATGTTCCAAGCTCAACACCCTGATTGACTATATCATCCATTTCTTCATAGCTTAAATTCATATGATTTCCGTATTCTGCCGCCCAGCAGCCTGTACAGTTTAAATTGCATGCGCTTGTAGGGTCCATAAGAATAGCCCATGGTATATTGCAGTTATATCTGGCTTTATTTTCATTCTGCTTTTTATATCCGGCAATACTGCCCTTAATGACAAAATTTTCAAACAAACGGTTTCTCACCCCTGGATCAATATCCTGCCACAGGCTTAAAATAAGCTTGTACCAATTGCTGTTTTTATCATTTACAGCAAGTCTTATAGAGTCAAATATAGGTGCAAATTCATTTTTTACATCAAGTATTTCAAACATATCCAGCAGCTTTGGAATGTTGTTTTCAGGATCCTTATTCAAATATTTTAATACGGTTTTTACCGCAAAGGTTTCCAGGTTTTCTTTAATTGCCATTATCATTCCTCCATTTAAGTATTATTGAAATTATCTGTTAAAGCTTATCTTTCTTCTAAGTGCATTAAATGTAAATAATGCTCCTGCAGCAGAAATCAGAATTAATGTGACCTTTTTCATATCTGAAACCTCCCTTATAATTTTTTCAGACTGCCTTCAGTTGATGGTGTAACTATATATCAAAAATATTTATATTTTGTCATTTTTTCGTTTAAGTTTTATTAATTTCAAATTTTATAAGTATATATCAATAAATTAAAATCAGTCCCGAAACTTAATATTTATTAAACACATATCAAATAAAACACAAATATTTTTGCAATATTATTATTTCAGACAAATAAAAATTTTACATATAAAGGAGAAATAACCATGAAAAGAAAATTTACGATTCTGTTTTCAGGCATTTTAATTACGTCTGTTTTAGCCGGATGCAATAGCCCGTTTTCAAAATCAGAGCAAAATTTAAATACAGAAACAACTTCCGATTTTAACATCAATGAAAATTCACCTGAAAACAAAGCTGTATTCTGTGTACCAAAACTTCCCCGTCAGTATTTTATTACATATGAAATTACAGATGAAAAAGGAATAATAAGCACAATATCAAAAGCTGTTGATTCCGAGGGAAATATATACTATAAAAACACAGAGGAATATCTGTTTATAAACAACGGAAATGATTATATTTTATACAAGCCCGTAAACGGTAAGTTTGAACCCTGCGCCAACGAAAAATATGGGTTAAATTATATTGATGAACTTACAAAGGAATTTAACACTTATACGGATAAATTAAATTTCTTAAATATGTCGGCAATAAAATACATAGGCGAATCCGTTATTTCAGACCGCCCCTGTGATATTTATTCTGTTTCCGTTGGATTTATAAATTTTAAGCAGCAATATACCTATGCTATAGACAAGGAAACCTTTGCCTGCCTGTCATGTGAAAACAAAAAGGACATTTCAGGCAATAAGTTATCAGGGAGTGAAAATTTCCTCTGTGTCAGATTCGACACAAATAACATAAATTTAATAAATGAATTTCTGACCTGAACCCGCAGCCCGGGAATAGTTCTTTGTTTCAGCTTTTGTACTTAATTTTACATAAATTTTCCTACAACTTTTAAACCGGGGACAATTCCCCGGTCAACCATTCACTCCTAACCCCTCTTCTTCAAACTCTTTTAACGCATACCCGTGAACTCTCCTTATATAGTTATAATTATAATTCATTTCATCGGCAATTTTTTCAAGGCTTTCAAACTCCACATATCTCTTATACAATATCTCGGCATAAAGGGGATTTTTCATTCTCTGTATCTCCCCTATTATACAGTGCTTTTTATCCATATACTCCCCGATTATTTTATGTATTTCCCTCTCCCTGTCAATATACTTGTCAACAGCGGTACACAAGGGCTTTCTTCCGCCCTTTACCTTTTCCCTCTCCGTATTTACAGCCGAAACGCCGTAAGCTCTTTCCTTAAGCTCTTCCAGTTCCCTTTCCCTCTGTTTTATAAATATGCTCAGCCTTTTAAGCTCTTCAAGATATTCCTTTCCCCTCACCAAAGCACCTCCCGTAAAAAACTCTGTAAAAAAATTCCATAAAACACTTGACCTTTTCCATAAATAGTATTAAACTATAATTTATCGGGGTGTAGCGTAGTTTGGTAGCGCGCAGCGTTCGGGACGCTGAGGTCGCAGGTTCAAATCCTGTCGCCCCGACTTTTTTATGCCCATTTTCATATACACAACACCCCTGCCCCTTGCTGCCTATTTTCTGACTTTCTCCCACTCCTTACTCCTTAACGATTCTCACTCTGTTAAATTCCTGTTTACCGCACCAACCGATGTTCCGTCTTGCCTCCTCGTATTATATAGTTATAGTGTTTAATGCCCAAATTCATGGACTTATGCTATAATGTATAAGATGCTGTGGATTAGTTCA
>CAJFNV010000011.1 GCA_904395805.1 Candidatus Gallispira edinburgensis
ATTATAATAGAATGTGAAAGAAATTCAGAATTTAATATTGGAAGAATTCTTAAAATTTATGATGATCATATAATGTTTTTAAACTTTGATGGTGAGGGAACCTGGGATAAAGATCCTTTGGATATTTATTATGAAGATATTACTTTAATATCATTTAGAAATAGGTATGTAAAATATATGTCAAAATATGTACATAATTAAGTAATGTGCAATTAACATATAAGATATGCAGGTCCGGGTAATGCTAATGGTTTTCAGAAGATCAGTAAAGACAAATATAAATAAAAAAAGTATTGAAGTTTTGTAAGAAATATGTTATTATAATAACAGAACAGTAAATAAAAATATCATAACAGATGATTTGTAAAGAGTATGTGATTGTTTTAACAGTATAAATATATTATGATTTTTGATTATGTAGATTAGCAGAGTAAATTAATATAAAATTTATTATTATAAAAACACAAACGGAGGTGAAGAAATGTCAGATGATAATAAACGCTTGACATCCAAAGAATACGAAATAATGAAAATACTGTGGGACAGTGAAAAACCATTGCTTATTTCGGATATACATATGAAAGCTGACAAAATTGCAGACAATTCACTGCACCCTATGATAAATAAGCTGATCCAAAAAGGGTTTATAGAAGTGACGGGAAGTGTTAGGGTAGTTAAAACAGTCAGCAGATTATATGCTCCTGCTGTTAATTTAGATGAGTATGCAGCAATGAGATTAGGTGAGATTTTAAGAACATCAGGGGGAAAGCTTAATATTTACAATGTTTTAAATAAGTTTCTTAAGCGCCACCAAAAGAATGGAAAAATCACCTCTGATTTAGAGAATTTTATAATAAATTATGAAAATGAGAAGAATGGTTGAATAATACATACTTAATATAACATGAATACAATACCTTTCATATGTAAAACTTGTAAATATTACGGTTTTACATATGAAAGGTATTTTTTATTATGTTAAAAATTATTTAGTGGAAATCACGGCGGATATATGTTATAATGTTATTTGTATAATTTTGCATAAACGGAGAAATCAGTATGTATCTTAAAAGACTTGAGTTGCAGGGGTTTAAATCTTTCCCTGAAAAAATAAAGCTGGAATTTAATAAAGGTATTACCGCTGTAGTGGGACCAAACGGAAGCGGAAAGAGCAATATTGCAGATGCTGTACGCTGGGTGCTGGGTGAGAAAAGTGCCAAAAGCCTGAGAGGGGCAAAAATGGAGGACGTAATATTTAACGGTACGGCAAACAGAAAGCCTCTCAGCTTTGCGGAAGTGTCCCTTGTTATGGACAATGAGGACAGAAAGCTTAATCTTGATTACAGTGAAATAACCGTAACAAGACGTGTGTTCCGTTCAGGTGAAAGCGATTATCTTATAAACGGTACAAAGTGCAGGGCTAAGGACATTCTTGAGCTTTTTATGGATACAGGTGTTGGTAAGGAAGGCTATTCTATTATAGGACAGGGTAAGATCGATGAAATTTTGTCATCAAAGTCTGAGGACAGAAGGCTTTTATTTGAAGAGGCGGCAGGTATTGTAAAGTACAGAACAAGATGTGTTGAGGCTTCAAATAAGCTTGCAAAGGAACAGGAAAATCTTGTAAGAGTAAATGACATTATAGATGAGCTTGAAAAACAGGTGGGTCCTCTTGCAATACAGGCTGAAAAGGCTAAGAAGTGTATTGTTCTTGCTGACAGAATGAAGCTTGTTCAGGTAAATATATTTGTGCGTGATGCAGATAAGTATGAAAAAGAGCTTAAGGCATTAAATACAAATATAAATCAGCTCAGGCATGACATTGACAGAGAATTGAGAACAGAAGAAAAAAATAATGCACGAAAGGCTGAACTCAGACAAAAGCTTACGGAAACGGAGCAGGATATAGAAAACCACAATGTATATATTTCCGACAAGCGTTCCGAAAAGGAGCAGAAAGAAAATGATATTAAGCTCTGCAATCAGGAAATACAGCACTTAAATGAAAATATAAACAGAATAAATGAAGAAAGTGCTGCAGGAAGCAGTCAGATTGATGAAAAGAAAAATTCAATTGAGAATATAAAAAGTGAAATAGAAGAAAAAGAAAAAGAGTTAAATGAGAAACAGAATCTGTATAATACAAAAATCGAAGAATTTTCAAAAATAAGCTCAAGGGTAAGTGAAAACGAAGAACAGCTTAATAATTTTAACAGCCTTATAATTGAAAAAATGAACAGGGCTACAGATGTTAAAAATGAAATAAGCAAGGCTGCTGCTATGACAGAGCAGATCAATGAAAGAAGAAACAAGCTTTCAGAAGAACTTTCACAGTTAAAGGAACAGGAAAGTGAGAGAAATTCAGTTCTTGAAGAAGCTCAAAAAGAAATGGCGAGAATTGAAAAGGAAAACAGCCTTGCAAGGGAAAATATAGATAAAAATACAGTACAGCTTAACAAGATACAGAAAAGTCTTAATGAGGCAAACAGCAGGCTACAGTCTGTAAACAGAGAAATACAGGAAAAAAATGCAAGATTAAAGGCTCTTTCAGAGCTTGAAAAAAGCTATGAAGGATATTACACAGGTGTTAAGGCTATACTTAACCAGAGGGATAATAAAAATCCTGAATTTAAGGGAATATGCGGTGCAGTGGGTGAAACAATAAGCTGTGAAAAAAAATATGAAACAGCTATTGAAATAGCTCTTGGCTCTGCTGTGCAGAATATCATTGCAAGAACTGAAGAGGATGTAAAAAAGGCCATCAACTACCTTAAAAAGAACAACAAGGGAAGAGCTACATTCTTTCCTATGACTGCCATAAAGCCAAAAAGCCTTGGAAGTGAAAAATACAATATAATTAAGGAAAAAGGAATTATAGGCATTGCAAAGGAGCTTATTAAATACGCTCCGGAATATGAAAATATTATGTCATCACTTCTTGAAAGAGTTATTGTGGCAGAGGATATGGACAGTGCCATTGCTCTTGCAAGAAAAACTAAGTATGCCTATAAAATTGTAACCCTTGAAGGTGAACTTTTAAACCCCGGAGGCTCAATGACGGGAGGTTCCGTAAGCAAAAAAACATCGGGAATTTTTTCAAGAGGAAGAGAAATAGGAGAACTGAGAGATATACTTAAAGGTCTTTTTGAAGAACAGGCTTCTATAAATGCAGATGTTGAGAAAATGACAGAAATTTATGAAAACCTCAGTTATAAAATAAATGAGGCTAAGGAGGAACTTCAGAAGCTTGCAATAAACAGAACAAAGGCTTCTGCCGACATATCTCAGGCTAAGGAGTTTGCAGAGGATATTAAAAATAGAATTTCAGGGCATAATACAGAACTTTCACAGCTTGAGGAAAGTGCTGCTAGTGGAAATGAAAAGATTGCCGAATTAAATGAAAGTCTTGATGTTATAAATAATGAAATAGATGAAACAAATAAAAAGCTTGAGGATTTCCAAGGACGGATACAGTCTGACAGGGATGTAAGGGAGAGCAGTAATGAAGAACTTTCATCAATGAGGGTCGAGCTTAATCAGCTTGAAAACGATATATATACCCTTAAAAGCAGTATAAAGAGAATAAATACTGAAATTGAGGAAATCGAAAACAGCCTTAAAAACAGCAGCGGTATAATAGCAGAATATGAAGAAAAAATAAAGGCTAAAGAAGATGAAAAGGAAAAATTAAAAAGGGATATAATAAAAATAAGCGATGAATATAATTCCCTTGCGGAAAGAAACAATGAGCTTATAAATGAAAAGAACAGCATAAATTCTGCCACAGAAACTCTTGATGCTGAAATGAAAAAACAGCTTGAAACTAAGACACGTCTGGAAAAAGAGCTTGACAGAGTGGTAATGAGAAAGGAACAGACTGATACAAAGTGCAGACAGCTCTATGACTCAATGTGGGAGGAATATGAAATTACATATGTTGCGGCTAAAGAGTGCGAAAAACTTGAAGCAACAGACGAGGAGCTTAAGAAGGAAGAGAAAAAGCTCAGAAACGAAATAAAAGCTCTGGGAAATGTAAACCTCAATGCCGTTGATGAATATGCAGAGGTTAAGGAAAGATATGACTTTCTCAAAAACAACAGGGATGATATTATTAAAACCGAAAAAGAGCTGACCAATATCATAAATGACCTCAATGATATGATGGAAAAGCAGTTTAAGGAGCAGTTTACCATAATTCGTGATAATTTTTCAAAGACTTTTGCGGAAATGTTCGGAGGTGGTTCTGCCGAGCTTAAATTAAGTGATTCAGAGGATGTATTAAACAGTGGTATTGACATTGTTGTTCAGCCTCCCGGAAAATCTCTCCAGAATATGATGCTTTTGTCAGGAGGTGAAAAGGCTCTTACTGCTATGGCTCTGCTTTTTGCCATACTTAAAATGAAACCGTCACCTTTCTGTATACTTGACGAAATAGAGGCTGCTCTTGATGATGCAAATGTAAACAGATATGCAAATTATCTCAGCAATTTTATAAACGATACACAGTTTATTGTCATAACTCACAGAAAGGGTACAATGGAGGCTGCCGATATTTTATACGGTGTAACTATGCAGGAACAGGGTGTTTCAAAGTTGGTATCAGTTAAATTTGACGAAAAAGGAGTACAGTTATAATGGGTTTATTTGATTTTTTAAAAAAGAAAAAAAATAACGAATATGAAAATGTAAATGTTATAGAAGATGTAAGTACTGATGAAGTGACGGAAGAAGTTTCAGATGATGAGGTCATGGAAAAAGATGTTCAGCCTGAAAGTGAATCTGCTGAAGAAAATACATTTGAAACCGTGAAAGCCGATGAAAGTGACAAGGAAGCTGAAAATGTCACTGAGGTGACAGAAACAGAAGAAATTCCAGAAGAAGAGGAAGATATCACTGAAATAACAGAAAGTATTAATACAGATATAAATATATCTGAAACAGCAGAAGCTGAGGTAAGTGATCCGGAAGAAGCAACAGCTGATAAAAATATAACCGAGAAAGAAGTCAATGCATATGAGGAGCCTGAGAAAGAAGAAGTTCAGGAGAAAAAGACAGGCTTTTTTGCCAGAATAAAGGCAGGATTAAGCAAAACAAGAGATAATATAATGTCAGGTGTTGACAATGTTCTGAAATCCTTTGTTAAAATAGACGAGGACTTGTTTGAAGAGCTGGAAGAAGCTCTTATAATGGCTGATATCGGTGTTGATACCTCTCTTTACATTATTGAAAAGCTCAGAGAAAAGGTAAAGGACGAAAAAGCTACCGAGGCTTCACAGGTAAGAGGTCTTTTGATTCAGGTAATAACGGAAATACTTGAAAAGGACGATGAACCTCTGGAACTTCCAAGTCCATCGGTTATTCTTGTAATAGGTGTAAACGGTGTGGGAAAGACTACTACTATAGGCAAACTTGCACATAACTACCAGTCAGAGGGAAAGTCTGTGCTTCTTGCGGCAGCAGATACATTCAGAGCAGCTGCTATTGACCAGCTGCAGATATGGGGTGACAGAAACAACTGTGATGTTATAAAGCATCAGGAAAATTCGGACCCTGCCGCTGTTGTATTTGATGCAGTAAATGCCGCAAAGGCAAGAAAAACCGATATTCTTATATGTGATACGGCAGGACGCCTTCATAACAAGAAAAATCTTATGGAGGAACTCAGAAAAATTGCAAAAGTCATAGAAAGAGAATATCCCGAGGCACATACAGAGGTGTTCCTTGTGCTGGATTCAACTACGGGACAGAATGCGCTGCAGCAGGCCAAGCTTTTTAAGGAAGTAGCTGATATAACAGGACTTATACTTACAAAACTTGACGGCACTGCAAAGGGCGGTATTGTACTTGCTATAAAGCATGATATGAACATTCCTGTAAGGTATATAGGCGTGGGAGAACAGATCAATGATTTGCAGCCTTTTAATTCAAAGGACTTTGCAAAGGCGTTATTTGATGAAGAATAGAGGGGTTAAATGAAAAAATTAACGGCACTTTTAATTTTAATTCTGCTTATAGCAGGAGGAATTTATTACTATGTGGCATTGCCTGCAATTAATTTACATTCGCCGGGACTGTGGTCATTTATAATTTCAATACTTGCTGTAGGAGGGATTGTGCTTTTAGCATTTAAGAGTATACCAAAGGCAGTAAAGACAGGATATATAGCTGTATTTGGTATAATTATTGCTGTTTTTATAGTGGGAGGACTTCTTTCATCTCAGATAATAAATGCAAAAAAGTACTGTCAGCTTATAAATATATCAGAGAGAGATTTCAGTGAGGACATAAAGGAAGTAAATTATACCGAAATACCAAGCCTTGACAAGGATTCGGCAGAAAAGCTGGGTTTAAGGGAAATGGGTACAATGGGAGATCTGGTGTCACAGTTTGAAGTCAATAATTTATATTCACAGATAAATTACAACAACAAGCCTGTAAGAGTTACTCCTCTTGATTACGGTGATTTCTTTAAGTGGCTTGCCAACAGAAAAGAGGGCATACCTGCCTATATCAGGATTGATATGACTACTCAGGATGTTGAGTGTGTAAGGCTTGATGAGGGAATCAAATATTCCACATCTGAAATATTTAACAGAAATATTTACAGGCATCTCAGATTTATGTATCCTACCTATATTTTTGATGATATTTCATTTGAAATTGATGATAACGGTACTCCTGTGTGGATATGTCCTGTAAGGGATTATACTATAGGTTTGTTCGGCGGTGTTAAAATAAGTAAGGTCATTATCGTAAATGCTCAGGACGGTTCATCAGTAAGCTATGATATAGGTGAAGTCCCAAACTGGGTAGACAGAGTTTATTCCGCTGATCTGTTAATAAGTTATTATGACTATTACGGTACTTTAAGAGGCGGTTATATCAATAGTATAATAGGACAGAAGGGCTGTTTGCAGACCACTATGGGATATAATTATATTGCTCTTGATGATGACGTATGGGTCTATACAGGCGTTACCTCCGTTACAGGCGATCAGTCAATTGTAGGCTTTGTGCTCATGAATCAAAGGACTGCCGAAACACGATATTATGCCGTTTCGGGTGCGGAAGAGTATTCGGCAATGGCATCAGCTGAAGGTCAGGTACAGCATCTGGGATATAAGGCAACATTCCCTCTGCTTCTGAATATAGCAGACCAGCCCACATATTTTATGGCATTAAAGGACGATGCAGGGCTGGTTAAAAGCTATGCAATGGTAAATATTGAAAAGTATCAGATCGTTGCTGTGGGAAGCTCTATACTTGAATGTGAACAGAATTATATTAAACTTATGAACAGCAACGGTATAGAGGAAACGGATACAGAAGAAATAAAGGAAGCGGAAGGGATCATAGAAAGAATATCAGAGGTTATTATTGATGGCAGCAGTCACTATTTCATTAAGCTTGGAAACAATGACAGACTTTTTGATGTGGATGTTGTAAATAATATTGATATTCTTAATTATGGTATAAATTCAAATGTTAAATTCAGCTATACTGAGGGTGTTGACTATAATATTGTAAATGATATAACTCAGTAATTTTAAAGAGAGGAACATCAAAAGACGTTCCTCTCTTAGCTTTAATCTACTATTTATCATTTTCTGTAATAGGACGTAAAACACGGCAGGGATTGCCTGCTGCAACAACGTTATCGGGGATATCCTTGGTTACAATACTTCCACTTCCTATAACAACATTGCTTCCTATTGTGACTCCGGGCATTACTCTGACACCTCCGCCAAACCATACATTATCGCCAACTGTAATAGGTTTTGCGTATTCAAGTCCTTTGTTTCTTGTTTCTGAATCAATAGGATGTCCTGCTGTGTAAAAGCCACAGTCGGGGGCTATAAAAACATTGTCACCAAATTTGACCTTTGCACAGTCAAGAATCACACAATTATGATTTGTATAAAAATTTTTGCCAATTTCTATATTATAACCATAATCACACCAAAATGGGGCAGTAATAGTGAAATCACCTTTTATACTGCCTAAAATTTTTCTCATTATATCCTTCTGTTTTTCTGTATCCGAAGGTTTTGTATTATTGTATTCAAAGCACAGGTCTTTACACACATTTCTGTCATTTACAAGAATTTCATCATTAGCATCATAAAGCTCAGATGCAAGCATTTTTTCTTTCTCTGTCATAATTATTCTCCTTTGCTGTATTTTAAGATATTTTACCATATTTATAATGAATTTTCAATTAAATTAATATTGACTTGGAGTTTACTTCAAGTGATATAATTTAATAAACATAAATAAACAGGAGGCAAAATTATGAAGTACAGAGAACTGAAAAGATGCGGTAATATAAAAGTCAGTGAAATTGCTCTGGGCTGTGAAGGCTTTATGGGAAAAACTAAAGAAGAATATAATAAAATGATCGACAGAGCTGCAGAACTGGGAATAAATTTTATTGATATGTATACGTCAAATCCGGAGTTCAGAGATAATCTGGGCTATGCACTTAAGGGCAGAAGGGATAAATTTGTTCTCCAGGGGCACATATGCTCAACATGGGAAAAGGGGCAGTATTTAAGATCAAGAGATCTGAAAAAAGCAAAAGCAGCCTTTGAGGATCAGCTTAAAAGACTTGGAACAGATTATCTGGACATCGGTATGATCCATTACATAGACGGTGTTGATGATTTTGATGAAGTATTTAATGGTGATATAATCAAATACTGTATTGACCTTAAAGAAAAGGGCATAATAAAGGGAATAGGGCTTAGTTCTCATAATCCTGTTGTGGCAAAGAAAGCTGTTGAAACAGGATTAATTGATGTTCTTATGTTTTCAGTAAATGCTGCCTATGATATGCAGCCGCCTGATGAGGATGTTGAACAGCTCTGGAATCCCGAAAATTACAAAAACGGTCTTGTTAATATTGATCCTGACAGAGAGGAATTATATGAGCTCTGTGAGAGAGAAAATGTTGCTATTGACGTTATGAAAGCTTTTGGCGGAGGAGATATGTTAAGTGCCGAGCTTTCTCCCTTTGGTGTGGCTTTTAATGAATATCAGTGTATTGAGTATTGCCTTACAAGACCCGGTGTTGCAGCTGTTATGGCTGGCTGCCATTCCATAGAGGAAATGGAAAAACTTTCCTTATATTATAATATACCAAAGGATGAAAGGGATTATTCACTTGTACTGTCAAAAATGGAAAAATTCAAGTTTTACGGCAACTGTATGTACTGCGGACATTGTGCACCGTGTACTGTAGGTATAAATGTAGCTGATGTAAATAAATATCTAAATTTGTCACTGGCACAGGGTGAAGTGCCTGAAACGGTTGCAGATCATTATAAATTACTGGAGCATCATGCAAGTGAATGTATTGAATGCGGTCAGTGCGAAAGCAACTGTCCCTTTGGTGTAGAGATAATTAATAAAATGAAAAAAGCGGAAGAGATATTCGGATATTAAGATATATAATAATATTAAATATGTAATAAATGAAACAAGGTTATTTACAAATATTACTGCAATACAGCTTATTTCAGGGGCAGTTAATTATACTGCCCTTAAAAAATACATCTAACTATTCGTAAAACTTGTGTTTTGTGAATAGTTAAAAACATACCTCATTATCTGTTTAAATACATTTATTTTGTCGAATATTATCGGTTTATGTTGTTTTTGTATCTGCCCTGTGTTATATTTATATTAAATACAACACAGTTTCAGAGGTATCCTATGCTAAGACCTGCTCTATACATTCTTTTATATACAATAACCGGTATACTTTTCGGAATATATTCATATGACTACAGCATCTCCTGTATTTTTATTGCAGTGATCATTGTACTCACATTTATTATAGTTACTGTTCATAAAAATCTGCTCTGCTGTCTGCTTATGCCTGTGGCTCTCCTTGCTCTTTCTGCAGGTGCTTCTTCGGGACTGCATACAAATTCTCATATTGAGTCTATGGCAGATACAGACTATCCGCTTTTTGTTGAAGCTGATGTTTGCGACATAGTAAATATATATGATGATATTACAAAGTATAAGATAAAAGCAAAGCATATGAGCTATAACAATACAGATATATATGACAGCATAAATATGTATATGTATGTAAATAAAAAGCTTAATATCGGTGATACTGTAGAATTCAAATCAACAATATCTCATGGAAACATTAAGAGAAACGAAGCTGATTTTGACGAAATACGCTATTTTAAAATAAAAGGTATTGAGTATAAAACATTTCCCGATGATGTAACTGTTACAGGTCACAGTAACACCCTCGGATATTTTGTTAAAAAAATATCATTATCATTACAGTCAACAATTAACAAACTCTATCCACAAAGAGAAGCAGGTCTTATGACAGCAATGCTCCTTGGTGACAGAAATAATCTGGATGATGAGTTATATGACCTTTACAGAGAAGCCGGCATTGTTCATATTATAGCAATTTCGGGTATGCACATTTCTATACTTGCAGGAATTATTTTAATTCTGGTAAAACCTCTGGGAAGATACATATCCTCAGCAATTGTTATTTTGTTTATGTGTTTTTACATTATACTTACCGGTGGAAGTGTTTCTGTAGTAAGATCAGGTATTATGATGTTTTTCTATATTTTAAGCGGCTTAATAAGCAGAAAGTATGACCTTATATCATCAACTGCCCTTGCCTGCACCCTGCTCCTTTTTGTAAATCCCTACTACATTTTCGATCTGGGGTTTCAGTATTCATTTATAGCAGTGTTTACAATTGGCTTTACATCAGAAATACTTAAAAAATATAAAATTGAAAACAAGTTTATAAATCTTATAGTTATTTCAATTGCTATATCTTTAACTACTAAGCCGATAACTGTTTATAACTTTTATTATATAAACTGTATTGACTTTATTGTAAATATTCTGGTTGTTTCTCTTTCTGAGTTTATATTGATTTTCGGGCTTATTTCAGCAATAGTTGGCACATTTATGCTTAATATCGGTGTATTTCTGTCAGGCTCCGTTTATGTAGTTTTAAAGGTGATAGAATATATTTCTGAGTTTTCATTGTCCATTCCCTTTACCCATGTACAGACCGGAGCTATATCAATAATAAGCTTCCTCCTTATGTATATTGCACTGATTTTTATATATAAAATTCTTATGGGAAAAATTTATGCCATATTTCCCTTAGTTCTGTCTGCTGTCATTCTTTTTGTCGGTATAAACACTAGATACGATGATTTTGAAATGTATGTTATATATGTCGGACAAGGCGATTGTGCAGTTATCAGGGATGATGACAAATGCTATATTATGGATGCAGGAAGCAGTGAATATAAAAATTACGGTGAAGTCCTTTTTAATGAACTGCAGTATAACAACATAAATAAAATTGACGGTATATACATTTCTCATATGGATTACGACCATATGGGCGGCGTAACCGAGGTTGCAGAACTTATGCCCGTTGAAAACATTTATATCTCGGAGTACTGTGATAAAAATGAAAATTATAATATGCTTATAGACTATGCTGCCGAAAACAATATAAATATTGAATATGTAAATGAGAATTATGAAGAACAGCTTACTGAAAATATGTCAATAAAGCTTGTATATACCGACAAAAATGCTGTAAGTACAAATAACAGCTCTGCCGTATATAAAGTGACATACGGAGGTAAAAGCATTCTTTTTACAGGGGACATTGACAGTGATATTATGGATAGAGCATCAGATATAGCTGAAATCAATGCAGATATACTTAAAGTCCCTCACCACGGTTCGTCAGGTTCAATTTCAGAAAAATTTGTAGCTGCCGTAAGCCCTGAACTGGCAGTAAATTCAGCAGGAAACAACAATATTTACGGTCATCCTTCAGGTGAAACAATAGCTTTTTATAACAGTATGGATATTCCCTTTCTTAGCACAAATTATAACGGTATGGTCAAAATAAGAATTATTGACAACGAAATATATTATAAGCTTTTAAATACAAAATTTAAGCCTATACAAAATTTAAGAGGTCAGAAATGATCTGACCTCTTTTAAATAATTTATCAGTGTCTGAAATGACGCATACCTGTAAATACCATAGCTATACCATGCTTATTGCATGCATCGATACTGTCCTGATCTCTTACTGAACCGCCCGGCTGAATAATACATGTAATTCCTGCCTTTGCAGCTGCTTCAACACAGTCATCAAATGGGAAGAATGCATCACTTGCAAGAGCTGCACCCTTTACAGCATCAGCACCTAACTGCTTTGTACCATGGTCAATTGCCTGCTCTGTAGCCCATATTCTGTTTACCTGTCCCGGACCTACACCTATAGACTGCTTGTTTTTGCCTATAGCTATACCGTTTGACTTAGTATATTTTACGATCTTCCATGTAAAGAGTAAATCTTCCATTTCTTCAGGACTTGGAGCTCTGTCTGTAACTACCTTTAATTCATCACCTAAGAGCTTGTTATCTATATCCTGAATAAGAATACCGCCGCTTACCTTCTTAACATCGAAAGCTGTTTCAGGCTGCTTGCGTTCAATATTGTCAAGTTTTAAAAGTCTTATATTCTTCTTCTTTGCAAGAATCTCAAAGGCATCATCATCAAATCCGGGAGCCAAAATTATTTCAAGGAAAATCTTTGACATTTCCTCGGCTGTAGCCTTGTCAATCACCCTGTTTGCACACACAATACCGCCGAAAATAGATACAGGGTCTGTGCTGTAAGCCTTTGTATAAGCCTCGTAAATATCCTTGCCGCTTGCAACACCGCATGGATTTGAATGCTTGCAGGCAACAACTGTAGGCTCATCATATTCTTTTAAAAGCTCCAGTGCGCCATGAGTATCGTTAATATTATTAAATGACAGTTCCTTGCCGTGTAACTGTTCAATTCCCGTAAGCATACCTGAATTGTCCCCTACTTCCTTATAGAAAGCGGCTGCCTGATGAGGATTTTCACCATATCTCATTTCCTGAACTTTTTCAAATGTCATTGAAATTGTATCAGGGTATTTAGGAAGTCCTGCCTTATCCTTAAGATAATTTGCAATCATTGTATCATAATAAGCTGTGTGGTTAAATACCTTTGCAGCAAGGTAGAAATTAGTTTTAACAGATACCCTATTATTTTCCTTCAATTCGCTTAAAACCTGTTCATAGTCAGCAGGATCAATTATAACTGAAACATCCTGATAGTTCTTTGCTGCAGCTCTAAGCATTGTAGGTCCGCCGATATCAATATTTTCAATAGCATCCTCTAATGTAACATCAGGCTTCATAATTGTCTGCTTAAAAGGATAAAGATTTACAACCACAATATCAATTAAATCCACATTAAGCTCCTTTACCTGTGCCATATGCTCCGGATTGCTTCTCATTGCAAGGAGTCCTGCATGTATTTTTGGATGAAGTGTTTTTACTCTTCCGTCAAGGCATTCAGGAAAACCTGTTACCTCTGAAATACCGATTACGGGCAGTCCCGCTTCCTTTAATTTGTTATAGGTACCTCCTGTAGATACGATCTCAATACCTAAATTATTAAGCTCTTTTGCAAATTCCACAATTCCTGTTTTGTCAGATACACTGATTAAAGCTCTCATTTGTAGACCTCCTAAAATTTAAAGTAAAAATAAAAAATGCCGCACCAATCCAAGCTCCATGCCCAGACGGTCGGCTCTTACCTGCTGCACTTCCCTGTGGTTATCCACATTTCCGTCAGTTATGCAGCATCTATAATTAATATAACAATTTTGAACAATTTTGTCAATAGAAAATGACGGAATACTTTAAAAATTTATATAAGTGCAAAGGTTTGTGTAGATAAATTCCTCATAATTTATGCTCACCCTCATAGAATATTTTAAGGGACAGAGGGAGGATTTTATGTATAGACAAACCATAATAAAAGGTGCATTAATATTAACTATAGCAAATGTTATAACAAGGATAATAGGATTTTTCTACAGAATATATATGGCAAAGACCATAGGGGCAGAGGGCATGGGACTTTATCAGCTCATAACGCCTCTGTATATGCTTGTATGGTCAGTATCCTCCTCGGGGCTTTCCACAACAATGTCAAAGCTTACAGCTCAGGAAAAAGCAAGGGGAGCAATAGGCAATGTTAAAAGAATTCTCCACTACTCTCTTTTTGCAGCTGTGTCAATTGCTTTTTTGTTTAGTTTAGTTACATATAATTTTTCAGAATTTATTGCTGAAATAATAGTAAAGGATATAAGAACAGCCTTATCTCTCAGAATAATAAGTATATGCTTTCCTTTTATGGCTGCAGGCTCAATATTGAGAGGATACTACCTGGGCTTACAGAATACAACTATTTCAGCTATAAGTCAGGTTCTCGAACAAAGTGTAAGAATGGTTGTCATATACCTTTTAGCAGGTGTATTTATACCAAAAGGTCTTGAATATGCCTGCGGAGCGGCTGTATGCGGCATGGCAGCAGGTGAAATAATATCATTTTTATATGTGTTCATATATTACATAATAAAAAGAAAGAAGTACTCCAAACCTATTATCAGCCCAAGAGGTGCTGTTGTTATGATTGCAGCAATGGCTGTGCCACTTACTCTTAACAGAATGGTAGGCTCTCTTTTTTCAACAGCTGAAAATCTGCTTATGCCTCAGCAGCTGCAGGTATATGGAATGACCCAGGCCGAAGCAATAAGCCTTCTCGGACGTCTTACGGGTATGGCAATGCCTCTTATTACATTTCCGTCTTCACTGCTGACTGCTCTTGCAACGGCTACAATGCCTGCTATATCCGAAAGTTATGCTCTTCATAACCATACAAGAATAAAGAGCACCCTACATCAGTCACTTACAATAACGGCAATAATCAGTGCCTTTACAACAGGGATGTTCATAGCTTTTCCAACAGAGCTTGGTAACCTTATTTATTCACAGACACAAATAGGAAAAATGCTTAAAACACTGGCTGTACTGTGCCCTTTTATGTATACTCAGGTAACAATGTCAGCTGTTTTAAACGGTCTTGGAGAACAGCTTTTTATATTTAAAACAGGGCTTTTTTCATCAATAGTCAATATTTGTGCCATATGCTTTGCAATTCCCTTTTACGGAATAGAAGGATTTATATATCCATGGATAATTAATTCAATAGCTACAACATTTATGGCAATTTATAGGGTAAATAATGTCCTCAACATAAATATACCAATTATAAGGCAATACATAAAGCCTGCTCTTGCAATAACAGCAGCCTGTCTTTGCGGGAATCTGGGCTTTCACCATGTATGGAACAATATTGAGTATAAGAATTCGGTTATTGCAACTCTTATATCTGTTTTTATGATTTACATATTTCTCATTTTTCAGCTAGGTTGTATAAGCAAGGAAGATCTTAAAATATAAAAAATGCTTCTGCAAAACAATAAACGGATTTGCAGAAGCATTTTCTCTTAATAGCTATATTAGTTTCATATAAGATTTAATATTTCTTCTTTTGATATTACACCTACACTCTTATTAAAAGCTTTTCCGTCTCTGAAAGAAATAAGTGTAGGTATTGACATAACAGCAAATTGCTGTGCCAGTTCAGGTTCTTCATCCACATTTACTTTGCCAACCTTAATTGCGGGATTTTCTTCTGCAATCTGATCAACAACAGGAGAAAGCATTCTGCAGGGACCACACCATGCAGCCCAGAAATCTACAAGAACAGGCTTATCACTCTTTAATACCTCAGTTTCAAAATTTTCCTTTGTAATAGTTACAACTGACATTTAAACACCTCCGTTAATTATATCAATAAAAATTATTATTTGTTTATTTATATATTACCCTTTTTTTCAGTCATTAAAAAATCGTTCTTTAATTTTCTGAAAAGAAATTGGGCTTATAACATGCTCAATTCTGCAGGCGTCATGGGCTGCAGTTTCTTCATCAACACCGAGAGATACAAGAAATTTAGTTAATACTCTGTGTCTTTCATATATAGTTTCTGCAATTTTTTTACCTTCATCCGTAAGCAAGATCTGGTTAAGTCCGTCCATATCAATAAGCCCTTCCTTACGCAAAACAGACATAGCTCTGCTTACGCTTGGCTTTGATACTCCAAGTTCGTTGGCAACATCAATTGACCTTACATAGCCCTTTCTCTCCTTAATTATAAGTATAGCTTCAAGATAGTTTTCGCCGGATTCCTGAATAGCCATTTAAACACCTCCGCTAGTTTAATAATTCTGATTAATATACAAATTTCCAAAAAAGTAAACTGTATTCTAAATGATAATCTATTTGGTATGAGTACATAACATGTTTTATATCTATTATAATATGATAACATATTTCGCCTATATTTTCAATCAAATTTTACATAACTTGGTTTATGTATATGTGAATTTAAAGTGATTTTTAAAGTAAAATTTATGAAAAAAAGCTTGCAATCGGTAAAAATCTATGTTATAATATCAACTGTTGTTAAAACACACACAGACTGATTTGGTAAGAATGGTGACACTTGAATGTGTTTCTTGTCATAAGTCCGTGGAGGAAAAACCAAAATTAAGGAGGAAAATAATAATGGCTGTTATTTCAATGAAGCAATTATTAGAAGCTGGTGTACACTTTGGTCACCAGACAAGAAGATGGAACCCTAAGATGGCTGAATACATCTTCGCTGAAAGAAATGGTATTTATATCATTGATCTTCAGAAAACTGTTAAGAAGGTAGAAGAAGCTTACAATGCTGTAGCTGAAATCGTTAAGGATGGCGGCGAAATTCTCTTTGTAGGTACTAAGAAGCAGGCTCAGGATTCTATTAAGGAAGAAGCTCAGAGATGTGGTATGTACTATGTAAACGAGAGATGGTTAGGCGGTATGCTTACAAACTTTGCTACTGTTAAGACAAGAATTGCAAGATTAAAAGAACTTGATGCAATGATTGAAGACGGTACAATGGATTTACTTCCTAAGAAGGAAGTTGCAAAGCTTATGCATGAAAAGGAAAAGCTTGACAAGAACATTGGCGGTATCAAGGAAATGACAAGAATTCCTGACTGTATCTTCATTGTTGACCCAAGAAAAGAAAGAATCGCTGTACAGGAAGCTCACAACTTAAATATCCCTATTGTTGCAATAGTTGATACTAACTGTGATCCTGAAGAAGTTGATTATGTAATCCCCGGTAATGATGATGCTATCAGAGCCGTTAAGTTAATTGCAGGCAGAATTGCTGATGCAGTTATTGAGTCTAAGCAGGGTGAGCAGGATATTCCTGAAGCTGAGGCTGAAACAGAAACTGAAGAATAATTATTTATTAAAATTTAAATATTAAAGTATAAACTTACAGGCTTTAGCCACAAGGCTGAAGCCTGTTTTTAACAAAATCAATTTTTTAATAACAGGAGGATAAGAAAATGGCTGTTACTGCTGCTATGATTAAGGAATTAAGAGAATTAACAGGTGTTGGTATGAGTGCTTGTAAGAATGCACTTGTTGAAACTGATGGAAACATTGAAGAAGCTATTGAATATTTAAGAAAGCAGGGTCTTGCTAACGCTGCTAAGAAGGCAGGAAGAATTGCCGCAGAAGGTTTAAGCTATGCTTATATTTCTGATGACAACAGTGTAGGTACAGTTGTTGAAGTTAACTCTGAAACTGACTTTGTTGCTAAGAATGATGTATTCAAGACTTTTGTTGACAATGTTGCTAAGCAGGCTGCTAAGTCTGATGCTAAGGATGTTGAAGGTTTATTAGAAGAAAAGTGGATCGAAGATGAATCTAAGACTGTTAAGGAAGCTTTAACAGAAAAGATTTCTGTTATCGGCGAAAACCTTAATATCAGAAGATTTGAAAAGGTTGTAAACACAGGAGATTCTTTCCTTGTATCTTATATCCATGCAGGTGGTAAGATTGCTGTTTTAGTTGAACTTGCTACTTCATCTAAGGATGACGCTCTTGTTACAGCAGGTAAGAATGTTGCAATGCAGATCGCTTCTATGAATCCTAAGTTTGTTTCTACAGAAGATGTCCCTGCTGACTTCATCGCTCACGAGAAGGAAGTTCTTTTAGAGCAGGCTAAGAATGATCCTAAGAATGCTAACAAGCCAGAGGCAATTCTTGAAAAGATGCTTACAGGAAGACTTAATAAGGAAATGAAAGAAGTTTGCTTATTAGAGCAGGAATATGTTTTAGGTGACAAGATTTCTGTAGGTCAGTATTTAAAGGAAGTTTCAAAGGAAATCGGTACAGATGTTACTGTTAAGAGCTTTGTAAGATTTGAAACAGGTGAAGGTATCGAAAAGAAGAACGAGAACTTTGCTGAAGAAGTTGCAAAGGCAATGCAGTAATATTTTAACATAATTATTATAATTTATAAGTCAGAGGAATTGTCGTTTTGATGATTCCTCTTTTTTAATGAACTATTTAACAAGGAACAGTGCAATATGAAAGATAGTGGTTATGGGATTTATATAAAATACGGCTGCATCAGTATTATACTGACACAGCCGTTACATATACGTATGTCTAAAAATTTTAATTCTGAACATTTTCTTCCGGAGAATCTGAATTATTATCCGATGGCGTATTATTTTCTGAATTATTATCGTTATTACCATCTTCGGTATTTTCTGAAATCTGTTCAGAATTTTCTGTAATATTTGCAGTATCAGAAGTTATGTTTTCGGAGCTGTTATCCGGCTGATCACTTTCAGTTACTTCCTCGCTGTTTATAGCTTCTGTGTTGCTCTCCCCTTCTGTTTCTTCACTTGTTGCTTCTGTAGTTTCTTCTTCGTCATATGTAGGTATCTCAGGTCTGTTTTCAATAAGCTCCATAAGTTCTCCCATATATGAATCCTCAATAAAATAGCTTTCAATTATTTCATGATGATACATGATAACAGGCATATTTTCATAGCAGTTTTCATATATATCCTTTGCTGAATCCTCAAGTACATATACAGAACCGTCAGAACCGTCGTTTTTATATACACTTCCGCCAAAAAGATTTTTCCATGAGGCATCACAAATGCCTACATCACCGTTTACACATATATAATATGCAACCTCTTTTGATTCACCATTTTCGGTTACTGTCGTGTTCTGTGTTTTGGATTTTAATCTGTAAACTCCTTCAGGTGTATTGTGTTCTCCGTCATCTTTTCCTGTTATTACAGGTGCCGCAACTATCTGCTTACCGTTTATAAACATCCAGAGCATTTGATTTGAAAGGTCAACTTCAATATAACTGTTACCTATTTCTGAGTTTTCATAGGATATAAAATCAACAACTACCCTTGAATCTCTCTGATTGAGCATAGCAAGAGACATATCCTCGGTAAGTTTTGTTCTGTTTACGGCAGTATTGAAATCTCCTCCCTTTACTGTTACAGTATCTCCGTGATATGTTTTAAATTCTCTTTCGTCATCACTGTAGCTGTAACTTTTATCAAGTCTGTCCATATATCTTGAAAAAGCATCGGAATTGAATATAAGCTCTCCGGTGCTGTCAACAGCAAGCCAGTCTTTCTTTAAGTCAACAGGCAATTCAAATAAATCATCTGTTACATTTAACTCTATTTTGTTTTGTATAAGCTTGTTAGCTTCTTTACATGATTTTATAAGTGTCTTGTTATCTTCTGTCAGCTCGGGCATAATAAAGCATTCATCTCTGTTAATATCAACACTTGTATTAAGACTGTTTACTGAGCCAATAAGTTTATTTATAAAAGCTGTTTTATTAATTTCATCTCCGTATACGGCAGGTTTGATCTGGTATTCACCGTCAACATATTCAAGTCCCGCATTTTCACTCTTTATTGTAGAAGTCATGCTAAGTACCAGAGAGCTGTTAATAAACTGATTTAATATATCTGCATCATAATAAAGCCCTTTTGAAGTGCTTATAGGTTCGGAATCAAAAACAAGACCTTTGATCCATGATATTTTTTTCTGATGATCACATATATCGTCCAGTACAACATCCATATCACCGAAAGAAAGATTAATGTCTCTTCCGTAAAGCTCATCAACAATAATATCATTATATACAATTGTAAGGTGATAGTCATTGACCTTTTCTTCCATTATCTGTGAAACTTCCTCGACAGTTTTACCTGAGCAGTCCTCCCCGTTTATGACTGTTGAAGGCAGAAATCTGTTATTATAGTATACAAATGAAATCAGCAGATAAACCGCAATTACAACAAAAGCACCAAAGGCAGTTAAAATAACTCTTTCCTTTATGACCTCTGCCCTCTCAAGTTCGGGATTTTCAAGGTCTATATCCTTTTCATTCCCTTTAAAACTATCATCATTATTCTCATGATTTTTTTCATCATTTGTATTTTTACTCTTTATAAAATCTGGCTTTTTAAATTTTTCTTTTCTCTTTTGCCTTTTAAGCTCTTCTTCTTCAGCTATTTCCTTTTCAATTTCTTCTGTATCCTTCAAAAAATCAGTATAATTTATTCTGACATTCTCATCTTCATTAAAGCCCTGCTTTTCATTTTCAGCAGGTTTCTCCTTTAACCTGTTATTCATATACATCTCTCCAAAAACTATAATTTATCTTTTGTTATGCCTTGTTTCGCTCATATGCGCTTATAGGCTTGAAAGCATCTATCCTGTCATGATAATAGCATATTACAGGCATATTGACTTTAGCATTCTCATATACAGCAGCAACATCACTCATTGCCATATTTATACAGCCGTGAGAGCCTCTTGTAAGATATTTATTACCTCCAAAGTAGCTCTGCCATGTTGCATCATGCATTCCTATGCCTCCGTTAAAAGGCATCCAGTATCTTACAGGAGTACGGTAATCCGGACCTACAAGAGTAACATACATTGACTTAGATTTCAGCCTGTATACTCCCTGAGGTGTAGCTCTGCTCCCGGGAAGACCTGTTACAACGGGACAATCTCTAATAAGCTTGCCGTCAACGTACATATATAAATATTGATTTGTAAGATCTATCTCAACATATGTATCCCCTATTTCTCCTATAGCACCGTCTAAAGTATTTCTTTTAAGATTAATTACTTCATCAACATTTTCATTATCAAGTATAGCTGATTTTACTGCTTTTCTAAGGGATCTTGTATCCATATATGTTCCGTAATCCCCACCCTTTACAGTAACCGTTGTTCCATGGGAGGTCTGGAAACTTCTTTCTTTGCCGATATCATTATATCTGTCTGAAATTACATCAATTCCATTGTCAATTGTGCTTTCATTACATATAAAATTATATTCTGCATCTATATTATAAATTGCATTTATAATTTCCAAATTAAAGTCGTGATCATAATTTTTAAGACTTATATTCATATTTTTACTTTTGAAAAAGTTTTCTGCAGTTTCACAGGCAGTCTTGAGCTTTGCTTCTATTTCAGGAGTCATTTCATTTTTGATATAACAATCTGATTCTTCAATTACCATTTCAGGAGACAGACTCTGGACAGCTGAATATACTCTCTGAATGTATGTTGCCGGCTCTATCTGGTCTGACTGAACAGGAGGTACTATTTCAAAATTGTTGCCGTTGTAATAAATTGAACCCTGTCTGCTTTTTATTGTTACAGGGAGATTATAGCCCACAGAATCAGCTATAAAGAAATTGAGCTTATGAACATTGTAGGTCATAATATCCATATAATTAAGGTCATATACATCCTGTCTGCCCAAAATTGCAGGGAGCCACATAATATTTGCCTGTTTTTTTACAAGTCCCGCAAAATACCACTTGGCTTTCCAGCTTAATTCAAGTGAAATTTTTTCCGGAGTGATTTTATCTATAATGTATGTATTGTGCTTAATGTCAAGTGTATAATTATTTATTTTATTTTCATAATAATCACAAACTTCGTCAACACTCATTCCCGAAAAATCTGTACCATCAATTACAGTACCCGGAAGAAATTTACCGTTATACTTAATATAACCGATTGCCGTGTATACAGCAACAGCCAAAATTAAAACTGCTGCCAGAGATATTGCAATAATTGAGACTATACTTCTTTGTTTCCTGCTTTTATTTTCATCTTCGCTTCTTCTGTGTTTAATTATATTTTCATCAAGCTTATTTATTATATCATTTACAGTTTGTGCATTTTCATTGTTTCTGTCTGCTCTCATAAACTTTCTCCCCGTTTCATTTATTACTATTTTAATATATTTTATAATCTATTTCAAGACTATAAAGAAAAAAATGTAATTAATTAAAAAATTTTAATGATAATTGTTACATTCTGCACCTTCCCTTAAATACAGCAAAATCGTCTATGCTTTCACATAGACGATTTCGATTGTTTTATTTTTTCTGACATATATTAACCTATGAACATCTGGCTCCAGTACCTTGCAGAACCATCAGTTACACCTATACCCATTTGTGTAAATTTTGAACTTAATATGTTTGCTCTGTGTCCTGATGAATTCATCCATGCATTAAACACAGCCTCTGCGGTTTTCTGTCCCATTGCTATGTTTTCTCCTGCAGATCTATAACTTATGCCTGCATTTTTGATCATATCAAAGGGTGAACCATATGTAGGTGAAGTATGTGAAAAATAATTGTTATTCTTCATATCTTCGGCTTTTTTCTGTGCAACAGCTGAAAGGCTGTCATTTAAACTGAGAGCTGAAAGACCGTTTTCTGCTCTTGCCTGATTTACAAGGGCAAGAAGGCTTTTAGCTATACTGTTGTTTGTGTCTGCAGTTGTAGATTCAGTAGTAGCTTCTGTAGTTACCTGTGTTGTAGTTTCAGTTGTAGGCTTAGCCTGTGTAGTAACTTCTGTAGTAGCCTCAGTAGTAGGCTTAGCCTGCGTTGTTACCTCTGTTGTGGCCTCAGTTGTGGGGTTCGCCTGTGTAGTTACCTCTGTAGTAGCTTCGGTTGTTGGTCTGGACTGCGTAGTAACTTCTGTAGTAGCCTCAGTAGTAGGCTTAGCCTGTGTAGTAACTTCTGTAGTAGCCTCAGTAGTAGGTTTGGCCTGTGTAGTAACTTCTGTTGTGCAGCCAGGCTTTATTACGATCTGAGTTGTTACTTCAAAGCAATTTTTAGTTGTTGTTTCAACAGGTTTAATTATGTCACACAAATTATTATATGTATCTTGTCCGCTGATTATGTATTTTTTAACAACAGTGTTATTGTTCTCCGACAGGTTATTCGTTGATGCAAAAGCCGTTGCTGTCATTGAGGCAGCAATTAAAGCTGTTGCCATAATTAACTTTTTCATAGTATTCTCCTTTTTGCTTTTTTATTTGGCGCCTGTGTATATTATAAGTGAATAACAATAATATTTAAATGCAAAATATATGGTACAATAGTAAAAAAATGCTTGCAAATACAGCCTTTATACTATAAAATAGAAAAGATGGAAAGAAATAATCAGAAGTATTAGAAAGGGATTTACATTATGGCTAAACCTGATATTAATTTAATAAATAAAAGAAGAATTTTTGGTATAATATCTCACCCTGACGCAGGTAAAACAACATTGACAGAAAAGCTTTTGCTCCACGGTGGTGCTATACATGAGGCAGGTGCCGTAAAAGCAAGAAGAGGACGTTCGGCAAAGTCAGACTGGATGGAGATAGAGAAGCAGAGAGGAATTTCTGTTACATCATCTGTAATGCAGTTTGAGTATGAAGGTAAAAGAGTATCAATAATGGATACCCCGGGACATAATGACTTTGGTGAAGATACCTACAGAATACTTACATCTGTTGACTCTGCCGTAATGGTAATTGATGCTGCCAAAGGTGTGGAGGCACAGACAAGAAAGCTCTTTAAAGTGTGCAGTATGAGAGGTATACCTATATTTACATTTATGAACAAGCTTGACAGAGATGCAATGGAACCCCTTGCCCTTCTTGAAGAACTTGAAAATGCTCTCGGTCTGCCTTCTGTTGCTGTAACATGGCCTATAGGTAACGGAGCTTATTTTGAAGGAATATATGACAGACTTGAAAACAAGATATATCTCTATAAGAAAAACGAAGTAATAGAGTTATCTGATGAAGGTGTATATGACAAACAGCTTGACGATATTCTCTTCCATGAAAATTTACAGAATTTAAGGGATGAAGTTGAGCTTTTAGACGGTGCAGGCAATGAGTTTGATATGGAACTTATATCAAAAGGAAAGCTTTCCCCTGTTTTCTTTGGTACTGCATTGGCTGATTTTGGTGTAACAAACTTTTTGGAACATTTCCTTGATATGTCACCTGCTCCCGGACCAAGAAAGACCCTTGACGGTGAGGTTCAGCCTACCGATGAATTTTTCTCAGGCTTTATATTTAAAATACAGGCTAATATGAATCCTGCCCATAGAGACAGACTTGCATTTTTCAGAATTTGCTCAGGTACTTTTGAAAGAGGTATGGATGTAACACTGTCAAGAACAGGTAAGAAAATGAAGCTTAACCAGTCTACACAGCTTATGGCAAATGAAAGAGAAACAGTGGATACTGCTATAGCAGGAGATATTATAGGTATTTATGATACAGGCAATTATCAGATAGGTGATACCCTTACAAACTGCAAGGACAAGCTTTTCTTTGAGCCTTTGCCTACATTCCCTCCCGAGCTTTTTATGAAAGTAAGACCTGTTGACACAATGAAGGCGAAGCAGTTCCAGAAAGGTGTTGACCAGCTTGCACAGGAAGGTGCCATTCAGATTTACAAAACAGAATATAATGACGTTGTTTTAGGAGCTGTAGGTGCTCTCCAGTTTGAAGTTTTTGAATACAGATTAAAGAATGAATATAATTCTGAAATAAGAATGGAACCTATGGACTACAGCGTTGCCCGCTGGGTAAAAGGAAAGACTCCCGATGAAATCAAGGACCTTTTAAATTCAAGATGTACTCTTGTTTTTGACCATTTTGAAAGACCTATTCTCCTCTTTACAAATGAATATGCTCTTAATACATTTGCAGAAAGAAATGAAGATGTTGAGCTTATTGAAGCTCTTGCTGTAGATGATGATTTTTGATTTTATATATTAATAACTAAAACCTCTCAAATCGAGAGGTTTTAGTTATTAATAATATTTTTTAGCTGTTCTATATCTTCTATAGTATCTTTTAAAAAGCTCTGGTCTGTTTCGATTTCAAATTTCAATATATTATCTCTGCACATCAGCTCCTGAAATGTACCGCATATTATTCCATGACCTTTTCCGGTCATTGTGACGTTAAAACTCAGATTTTTTTCAAGCCACATTTCATATTTTGCAATGCCTTTTAAAGATTCATAACATTTCTTCAGATCTTCTTCAAAACGAAATATGGTACCTGTTGCTGTATAGAAATCGGAAGATGTCGCAGTATATCCTCCTGCCTTTATTTTTATACTGCATTTTACATCATAACCGCCATCATAACTGCTTCCGTCAGGATATCCAAATACTTCTTCAATGGTAATTGAAATATTTTCCCCATTATATCCATATATGGAAAAAGCTTTCATTGGCAATTTCAAAAAATCACTCCCCGTTAAATTAAATAATTTTATTTCAAAATTTAGTCAAATTCATTTTTACTGTTTATTAACAACAGCTCATTTAACTTAGAATTAATTTTATTTTTAAAAATATTTTCAAACACATTTACATTATCTCTCAGAAGTTCTTCTCCTGTTTGAATAACTTCTCTGTCATGATTATAAAATATACCGTTTTCTGCATTAATTGTAAAGCCTTCTCTGAATCCATATATTTTAATAATTTCATAAGAAACCTCAGAACTGCCCGTATAATACTTATAATAATATGGATTAAATTCCATTTTTTCTACAGCCATATTAAAAGCTTCATCATTACTAATATTTACATTAAATTTTTTATTAAATACATCATCGTCTATATATCTTGCCTCTATTGTTGAAATATCACCTGTATCATCAAAGGATACACATATTCTTTCATTAAAAGATACATTACCGTTTCTTACAATATTACAGAAATATTTTTTATATGTATAAAAATCATAGCATCTCATATCTGTAAGCACATAATTTTTTACATTTAATTTATCTATAACTTTTTTTGCAATTGCTTCTTCGGTCATACCTTCTTCATAAAAAGGATTTGTTTCAAGAGGTACATATTTACGATTTTCATCAAACTCGGCAAAATTATCCTTACCCACTATTCTGCCTTCCGAATCAATTATCAGTCCGTTTACATAAACCAGATAATCATCATTCCCGTAAGCCACTCCATAGTTTACCTCAATATCACCAACAGAAAAATCTGTGTTGTAAAAATTGTTATATATTTTAACTGCCTTCTTTTCCGAAAGAGTATTTTCAGGAGGATCTGTTTCAATAAAGTAATCAGGTACGGTTTTATTTGGGTCGTCTGTCATACAAGTGTCACTATATGTAAACATATCAAAGTCTGTATATATGGGTTCAAAATTTTCTGCTCGCAATTGATAATCAGTAAAAGCATATACAAGTCTTACATTGTACCTGTCTGCACCTTTGTCATATATGGTACTATACCCAAGCTCAAGCCCGCCTCTTATCTTATCCTTTGCTTCTTCAAATGAGTTTGTATCAAAGGAATAATAATTATAGAAACAACCGTCACTTGCTCTGTAATATGTTATTTTATTTGTAAATTTATTTACTTCTACAGAAATTTTATCGCTTAAGCTTTCTATTCCGTTTTTTACACATGAGTACTCATATTCACAGTATGTACTGCCATCACTAAATCCCGTTAATTTAGCGGAATTCAAACCACCTTCAAAAACATCATCAATAAAGTTTTCTGCTGTTTCTCTGCATTGGCTTTCTGTAAATTTTTTGTCTTTCGGAAAGTCTGCTCCATTTATATCATATAATATTAAATTTCCGTCAGACCTCATTGTTACAGTTGTATATCTTCCTTCTTCTTCGAAATCCCAACGCATATCATAGGCGACAACACTATAATTATTATTATCGTATATTTCAAAATCCTTATATCCCTCAATATCAAACAAAGCTTCTGCCCTGCCCTTAGCCTCCTCTCTTGTATAGGTCTGTGCCAGAGCAGGGACAGCTAACATAAATGTAAATAAAAATGTTAATATAAGCTTTCTCATGTGAATCACCCCTGACTTGAAAGTAAAAAAGCGCTATCCTTTCCTTACACTTCTAATTGTCTTTTGTACTTCATCAAATAATTTATCCTTATTCACAACTTCAGCAGTATATATGGGATTATTCCAGCTTTCAATAGTCCTGTCATTACTTACAGCTCTTATATAGTATTTATTATCAATACAGCTCACATCTATTACCATACCGTCCGGATATTTTATTTCAAACATATCTTCTCCGTCATCTTCTATGCAAATAAGTTCACCGTCCATAAGATTAAGTCTTGAATATTTCTTCTGCATTACGGCATCGGTCATACTTAATGTTACTTTTATATCGTTAATATAAACCGGAGATTCAAAGCTTTTTCCGCAATGAGGACAATATTTTCCTGATGAATATATCGAAAGAAATCTTTTGCAATAAGGGCACCTCATTTTTATACTTGCATATATAATTGCCCCTATTATTACAACAGCACCTGTTATACCCAAACATATCTCAATTGTTGTCCCGGACAATTCCGGTATAGCTTTAGGTATAAGAGCAACAATAAAACCAACAGTCATAATTACCATTGAGTAGATTTTATAATCATACGAATTTTTCATGATAATGCCCCTTTTATACTTTGTAGTTATTCATTCTCACTTGCCTTCTTATAATAATTCTTAAGCTTATTTTCAACAAGGTAGTGTACGCTGTCCTTACTGTATCCTCCTCTTGCAAGTGCCTTTCCTGCCTTTCTGCCCATTAAAAGCTCAATACCGTCGTCAATAGTTTCAATGGCATATATATGGAATCTGCCCTCTTTTACAGCTTCAACAACTTCATCTTTAAGTACCAGATCCTTAATATTTGAAGCAGGAATTATACATCCCTGACTTCCTGTAAGTCCTCTTTCCTTACATACATCAAAAAATCCCTCAATTTTGTATGTTACCCCGCCTATAGGCTGTATTTCACCCTTCTGGTTCATACTGCCTGTTACGGCTAACTGCTGATTTATAGGACATCCGCTGAGGCTTGAAATAATTGCATATGTTTCTGTTGAGGATGCACTGTCCCCGTCAATACCGTTGTAACTCTGTTCAAAGCACACACGGCAGCTTAACGTAAGGGGGTATCTCTGGGCATATTTTCCCCCAAGGTATCCTATAAGTACCTGCATTCCCTTGTCATGAATAGAACCGCTCATTTCCGCTTCTTTTTCAATATTTACTATTCCGGCTTTTCCTGTGTATGTGCTGGCAGTGATCCTTGTAGGCATACCAAAGGTATAGTCGCCCATTTCCATAACACAAAGTCCGTTGATCTGACCCACTGCCATTCCATCTGTGTCGATCATGATTTCATTATCTGAAATCATTTTACTGTATTTTTTGGCATATATATTTATACGTTCAACACGCTTATTTGCAGCTTTTGCTATATACTCTGCTGTGATTTCATTTGCATTGTCAAGCTTTGCCCATGTATCTGCTTCATCAATAATATCACATATAAGCCCGAATCTTGTAGTAAGCTTATCCTGCCTTTCTGCTATCCTTACAGAATATTCCAGCAGCTCGCAAAGTGCTCCGTCATCAATTGGAAGAAGGCTGTTTTTTTCACAATAGCCTTTAACAAAACCAAGCATTGCATTGATGTTTTCTTCCGTAAAGTCCATTTCGTAGTCAAAAAGAGCACATATCTTAAAAAGCTTTGAAAAGGAGTCGTCATATTCTTTTAAAAGTTCGTAGTAATACATTGAGCCTACAATTATAACCTTTATATTTATGTCTGCAGGTTCCGGCTGAAGTCCCGCAACTGTTAAACCGCTTATCTGATACTCCTTTAAAGGCTCAATTGTTACTTTATTTGTAATTAAAGCTCTCTTTAATGTATCCCACGCAAAAGAATTTGACAAAAGATCGTAGGCATGGAATATAAGATAGCCGCCGTTTGCCTTATGAAGAAGTCCTGCCTTTATTTTCATAAAATCAGTGGTAAGATTTCCGTTTTCGTTTTCATACTCGATCTCACCTACAAGATTTGTATATGTGGGGTTGTAATCCACTATAACAGGTGCTCCCTTCGTTTCACTGTTATCAACGATAAGATTAACACCATACTTTTCATATATTTCATCAGCATTCTTTTTTAAATTCCATGGCATCATTACAGACAGGGGATCGTTTTCGCCCTCATCTTCATCATCTGTAAACATGTCTATGTTATCAAGAATATCTTCCTTCACTTTAAGAAGATGTTCCGATACAGCTTTGTTATCTACATATTTGTCCTGTATTGGTCCGAGATAATGTCCAACAGTAAAAAGTCCCAGATTATAGTCCATATTTTCAATTTCTGTTTTAGCAGCCTTGTCAAGGTCACGGATATTTTTCATTGCTGAATTTGCAAGCTCATGAACCTCTTCTGAACCTTCATTTATTTCGTCCTTTTCTTCCTCTGTAAGCTCGTCATATTCTTCCTCTGTAATGGTTTTGCCGTCTAAAATAGGCATAAAATATATGCCGCCGTTGCTGCTTGTCTTTATCCCGAAGTTATATTTCTTTGCAGCTTCACCAAGTTCCTTTAATGTTTCATCTTTCTTTTTCTGATAGCTTTTTAATATTCTGTCCCTGTCATCACTGTGTTCAATTGATGAAAAGACCTTTGGAATTTCAATACTGAGCTGATTGATAAGCTCCTCCATATCTGCCTTGAATTCCTTGCCCATACCAGCCTTAAGCTTAAGAAGTTTAGGCACTCCGGGCTTATCAAAGTCAAGAACATAGCACATATCATCTGGAGTTGCTTCCTTTAATGCTATATCTCTTGCAAATTTTTCGGCATATGTTGTTTTGCCGCTTGCTGAAAGTCCTGCAAGATAAATATTGTAGCCCTTTCCCTTAACATTAAGTCCGAATTCAAGAGCTTCGGCACCGCTTGGCTGACCTATAAGGTGATCTGTATACTTGTTGCTGTCAATTGAAATATCCTTGTTTCTGCAAAATTTTTTAAGCTGATTGTACTTTAACTCCTTTATCATATAAACACCTCTCCTTTCAGCCTATATCTTCTTCAGGTATAAGATATTTCCACATAATATAGGCATCCTCTTTATTGTCCTCATAATATTCGGGACGTATTCCCTCAAGCTTAAAACCGTTCTTTTTATACAGCTCTAAAGCAGGGGTGTTGCTCTTTCTTACTTCAAGAGTAAGTCCTATCATTTCCTTTTCTTCGGCAATTTCCACAAGCTTTTCAATTATTGCCTGTCCTATGCCCTTTCGTCTGTAATCTTTATGTACAGCAATGTTTGTAATATGTCCTTCATTTACAACATGCCACATACCGCCATAGCCAAGAACTTTGTTGTTTTCTATTGCCACTGCATATATTGCAAAATTATTTTTTAATTCCTTTTCAATTGAACTTCTGCTCCATGGTATAGCAAAGCTTTCGTTCTCTATTTCTATAATACCGTCAATATGGCTTTTATTCATCATTTCTATTTGCATTTTTCTCTTCCAATTCCCTTTCTGCCTGGGATTTTCTTAAATATATTATTTCAAAGTCATTAGGTGCAATTGCTTCTTCTGTTCTTCCTAAGGCAAGAGCACCTATACAGGCTGCTCTCTGCATATTTGCACACTGGGGAGCAAATTTAAATCCCGGATTGAATTCTGTTATTTTTTCTCTGAATACAGGTACTCCGTCACCGAGGAAAACAGCATTTTCGTCCGTTTCAATTACCATATCAAGAAGTTCCCTTATGTCACAAGCCATATATTCACTTATTCTGTCAAGTCCGTTTACATTTGAATATATGGCTGAATAAACCTGATTTCTTCTTGCATCCATTATAGGAACAACAAGGCTGTCGCTTTCACACAAATTATAAGCAAGTCCGTCAAGAGTAGGCACAGGTATAATTTTTTTGTCAAGTCCGTGAGCCAGTCCTTTTGCTGTTGCAGCCCCTATTCTAAGCCCCGTAAAGCTTCCGGGACCGCTTGCGCAGGCAATATAGTCAACAGTATTCAAATCAAGTTCTACCATATTTTTAAGCTGTTCTATCATTGGCATAATTGTCTGTGAATGGGTCTTTTTATAATTTGTTGTAAATTCGGCAATAGTCTTTTCTTCGTCAACAAGAGCAACACTTGCCACTAGTCCTGTTGTATCCAAAGCTAAAATTTTCATTATAACACCTCAATTTTTCTGTAATTTTCATTATCTGATGTCAGATCCTTTTCTATTTTTATCCACTTAACATCATCTGGCAGTATATCTGTAATAAGCTCTGCCCATTCTATGAGGCAGACACCATCTCCATAGAAATACTCTTCGTAACCGATTTCAAACATTTCCTCAACGTCACCTATTCTATAGACGTCAAAATGATAAAATGGTATCCTGCCTGAATGATATTCGTTTACTATAGTAAAAGTAGGGCTTGTAATATGCTCGGTTATATTGAGCCCTTGGGCAAAACCCTTTGTAAAAACTGTTTTTCCTACGCCAAGATCACCCTGTAAGCAGTATATTTCTCCTTTTGCTGCTTTTTCACCCAGCTCATAGCCTATTTTTCTTGTTTCTTCTTCTGAATATACTTCATAAATCATAATCAAAATCTCCTATGTTTAATGTAATAATTATAACATACTTTTAAAATGAATACAATAACATCAAAAACAGGACTAAATAATTTATAAAATAACTAAGGGCGGTAAAATCAACCGCCCTCTGTCTGTCGAAATAGTCGACAGACATGAAAGAAATGCACGCATTTCTTTCAGATAGCTAAGGAAGGAACCATCAAGTTTTCCGCAATTTTGAAAATATCAAAATTACAGAAAAGTTCCTGTCCTCGGTCGGGCAAATCTCGACCTGCGGATTACAGTCTGCGACGCTAATTGCAAGTCAGTTATTCAAAAACTGCAAATTTTTGGTTAAAAATTAGTTTATTGACAGTCTGAGAGCGGTAAAATCAACAGCTCTGTACTAATCAGCTTGTAAAATCAATTATACCTCTTGAAATTCCTATAGCACACTTCTGTCTGAAACTGTCTGTTGCAAGAAGTGCAGTTTCCTCGGGATTGCTGAGAAAAGCAAGTTCAACCAGTATAGCAGGCATTCTTGTAAGCCTTAACACAGCAAAATTAGCAGAAAATATACCCAGATCCTTTGTATCGATTTCATTTACAAGTGCTGTATTGACTACAAGAGCAAAGTCCTCGGCAACAGTTCCCTCTCTGTAGAAAAAAGTTTCCGTTCCTTTATATATAGGATTTACATTCGAGTTGCAGTGGATGCTTACAAAATAATCTGCTCCCCATTCATTGGCAAGTCTGGCTCTTTCTGCAAGACTGATATTTACCTCTGATGTTCTTGAAAAATTTACAGTATATCCTTCTGCCTGCAAAAGCCGTCCTGTTCTCAATGCAACATCAAGGGTAACTTCTGATTCTTTTAAACCGTTTATTCCTATTGCTCCGGGATTTGTTCCCCCATGACCCGGGTCTAAAAAAATTCTCATATTTTACCACCTAAATTTTATATATATACTATATGCAAAACATTGAAAATATGTTATACTGTAAGTGTTATGGTTTATAACAGTATTAAAAATTGTGAATTTATTAAAGCAAAATTATATAAATATTAAGCAAATATTAAACTGGGATTAAAAATGAATTTTTGAGAAAATGTTCACAATTTATTCACACTTTTTATAAAAAATCCTGTTAAAATACCTTTGAAAACAACAAAGGAGGTTTTTCATATGAATAATGAATTTGAAAATTTAAAGGAAAATCAAAACACAGCATCAGAAGATGTTAATTCAACAGCAGATAACTCAACTGCATTTAATGAAACAGCTGATGTCACTCCTATTGAAAATGTAAATGAAGCAACTAATGTTGAAGAAAATACAAATAACATAGCTGACGCTGAAGAATCTGCAGCACAAAGCACAACTATGAACATAGAAGAAAATGCCAATGATGACACTTCTTCAAAAGAAGAAAAGAAAATCAAATATTCATATAAGAAGAGTATTGCTGCAGGCCTTGCAGGAGTTGTTCTCTGCGGAGGTTCTCTCGGTTTCTGTCTCGGTCTTGGACTTAACACATCAAAAGCTATTACAAATGCTGTAACGGGAGGTTTTAGCTTCAGTAATACAAATTCAGGTTCATCTGATGCTACTGCAACTGCTGCAAATCTTGTCGCATCCGAGGACAGTATAGCTCAGGTTGTAAGCAGTGTTGAGAACTCTGTTGTAAACATTTCAATCAGAGCTCAGTCAGCAACCACATGGTTTGGTCAGACTTATGAAAGTGAAGGCTCAGGCTCAGGCATTATTTATAAGGTAGACGGAGATACCGTTTATATTATAACCAATAACCATGTTGTTGAAGATGCTAATTCTGTAACCGTTTCAATCACAGGTGATGAACAGGTAAATGCAAAACTTGTAGGTAAAGATGCAGCATCTGACCTTGCAGTAATTTCTGTATCAAAGACAGATCTTACAAACGCAGGAGTTACAGATGTTCAGGCTGCTAAATTCGGTAATTCAGATGATGTACAGGTCGGAGAAACCGTTATTCCTATAGGAAATGCTTTAGGTCAGGGAAAGACTGCAACACTGGGTATTATAAGTGCACAGAATAAGGAAATCAATATTGATGGTAAGACACTTACTGTAATACAGACAGATGCAGCAATTAACCCAGGTAACAGCGGCGGTGCCCTTGTAAATACATCAGGCGAAGTTATAGGTATTAATACAGCAAAACTTTCAAGCGATGCTGTAGAAGGCATTGGTTATGCAATTCCTATTTCAACAGCACAGCCTATTATAGAAAGCCTTATGGAAAACGGTACTATTGATAAGCCATCTTTAGGTATTCAGTGCTACACAATTGACGAAAACTTTGAAAGGATATATGGTATAAATATTCCGGGTGTATTTATAGTGAAGGTTGAGGAAAATTCAGCTGCTGAAAGTGCCGGACTTCAGGCAACAGATATTATTACAGCAATTGACGGTACTGCAGTTGCCGATATAGATACATTGTCAAATGAAATATCAAAGCATAAATCAGGTGATTCAATTACACTTACAATAATAAGAAACGGCAGACAGCAGATGACAGTAACTGCCACTCTTCAGAATCAGAACGAGCAGTTCTAATTAATAAGGATGGTGATATAAATGAAAAGTAAATATATAAGAAACGGTATTATAGCAGTTGTAGCAAGCGGTGTTATCGGTTTAGGTATTGGTGCTGCAATACCGGTAACATCAGAAATTATTGATCAGGTACAGATGGCTTCATTAGCAGATAATGCAGAAGAGATACCAACAGCTGATACAGGGAATATCAGAGTAACTATGGATGAAGCTTCTCAGAATACAGTTGAGATAATTAACAAGGTCCAGCCTTCAGTTGCATGTATAACATCTATTACACATGGCGTTGATTTCTTCAATCAGGCATATGAAAGCGAAGGAGCCGGTTCAGGTGTTGTATTTTATAAGGACAGCGACAATGCTTATATTGTAACAAATTACCATGTAATTGAGGGTGCTTCAAATGTAGGTGTATCCTTAAATGAATGTGATCTTGTTCAGGCAAAGCTTGTGGGCAAGGATTCAAATGCTGATTTAGCTGTAATATCAGTTCCTCTTAAGGATCTGGCTGCAGCAGGTGTCACAAATGTACAGGTAGCTGAATTCGGTGATTCAGAAGCAATGCAGGTTGGCGAAACCGTTATTGCCATAGGTAACGCTCTCGGTGAAGGCAACACAGCTACAAAGGGTATTTTAAGCTCACAGACAAGAGATGTTAATATTCAGGGAACAAAGCTTACCGTTCTTCAGACAGATGCAGCAATTAACCCCGGTAACAGCGGTGGTGCCCTTGTAAACAGTAAAGGACAGGTTATAGGTATAAATACTGCAAAGATATCAATGACAACTGTTGAAGGTATCGGCTACAGTATTGCATCCGATGTTGCAAAACCAATTATCGAAGAGTTGATGAACAGCACAAGTACCCCTACTCTCGGTGTTTACATCACAAGTATTTCCGAGGAAGTTGCTCAGCAGAATAATCTTCCGCAGGCAGGTGTTCTTGTTCAGCAGGTAATTCAGGGCGGAAGCGCAAGCTATGCCGATATTCAGGCAGGTGACCTTATTACTTCATTTAACGGCACTCCTGTATTTAACACAGACCAGCTTATGGAGGCTGTAAGACAGTGCAAGATAGGCCAGACTGTTAATGTTACAATTGTCAGAAATGGAGCTACAAAGACTGTATCAGTTAAGATGCTTGAAAGCTCATCAGATACATTCTAAATATTAGATAAATTTAAGGCTGTTGCATTTTTATGCAGCAGCTTTTTATGTATATTTAAATATCTAATTAATAATAATTATCAAAAACCTGTTGTAATTTTCTGTCATTAGTTGTATAATTAATAAAAAACAACAAGGAGGTAAGCTATGGAAACAAGAGTTGCATTAATAGGCATAGTTGTAAAAAACTTTGACTCTGCCAATGAAATAAATGCCCTTCTCCACGATTACGGCGACTACATAATCGGAAGAATGGGTATACCTTACAGGGAAAAATCCATAAATATAATTAGCGTTGCAATTGATGCACCTAATGATATTATAAATACTTTATCCGGAAAGCTTGGACAGCTTGACGGAGTAAGCACAAAAACAATATATAATTAAATCTGACGGAAAAGGTTTATCTAAACCTGCCCCGAAAGGAAGGAGAATTTTAAAATGTACGATCCAAAATCATTAAAAGCTGAGGAATTTATATCACACGAGGAAATACTTGATACCTTAGCCTATGCCGACGAAAACAAAAACAATATTGAGCTTATTGATTCAATAATTGAGAAGGCAAAGTTTAGAAAGGGACTTTCACACAGAGAAGCTTCCGTGCTCTTAGTCTGTCAGAATGAAGAAAAAAATAACGAAATATATGCTCTGGCAGAACAAATAAAGAAAGAATTTTACGGCAACAGAATTGTTATGTTTGCCCCCCTCTATCTTTCAAACTACTGTGTAAACGGCTGTGTTTACTGCCCATATCATGCAAAAAACAAGCATATAGCCAGAAAAAAGCTTACACAGGAGGAAGTAAGAAAAGAAGTTATTGCCCTTCAGGATATGGGACATAAGCGTCTTGCTATTGAATCAGGTGAAGATCCTGTAAACAATCCTATTGAATATATACTTGAATGTATAAATACAATATACAGCATAAAGCATAAAAACGGTGCCATAAGACGTGTAAACGTAAACATAGCTGCAACTACCGTTGAAAATTACAGAAAACTTAAGGAAGCAGGTATAGGTACATACATACTTTTCCAGGAAACATACCATAAGGAAAGCTATGAACAGCTTCATCCTACAGGACCAAAGCACAATTATGCTTACCATACAGAGGCTATGGACAGAGCTATGGAAGGTGGTATTGACGATGTAGGCTTAGGTGTTCTATTTGGTCTTGAAAAATACAGATATGAATTTGCAGGGCTTTTAATGCACGCAGAGCATCTTGAAGCAGTTCACGGTGTGGGACCTCATACAATAAGTGTACCAAGAATACGTCCTGCCGATGATATTGACCCTGCTGATTTTACAGATGCTATTGACGATGATATTTTTGCAAAGCTTGTAGCATGTATAAGAATTGCCGTACCATATACAGGTATGATAGTTTCCACAAGAGAAAGTCAGAAGACAAGAGAAAGAGTTCTTCATTTAGGTATATCACAGATAAGTGGCGGTTCCAAAACAAGTGTCGGCGGTTATTATGAACCGGAAGAAGATAATTCAGCCCAGTTTGATGTAGAGGATAACAGAACTCTTGACGAAGTTGTAAACTGGCTTATGAAAATGGGTTATATTCCAAGTTTCTGTACTGCCTGCTACAGAGAAGGCAGAACAGGTGACCGTTTTATGAGCCTGTGTAAATCAGGACAGATACAAAACTGCTGCCATCCTAATGCTCTTATGACATTAAAAGAATATCTTGAGGACTATGCTTCCGATGACACAAAGAAAATAGGCGAAGAGCTTATTGCAAAGGAAGTTGAGAATATTCCAAATGAAAAGGTCAAGGCAATAGTTATTGACTATTTAAACAACATTCATAAAGGGAAAAGAGATTTCAGATTCTAGGAGGCGGTAATATGAGCTTAAACGATACACCAAAATCAGACAGAATACACATTGGTATATTCGGAAGGAGAAATGCAGGGAAATCCAGCATAATAAATGCAATTACGGGACAAAGCCTTGCAATTGTATCGGAAATCAAAGGCACAACCACCGACCCTGTTCAAAAAGCAATGGAGCTTCTGCCCCTGGGACCTGTAATGATCATTGATACGCCTGGTATTGATGATATAGGCGAGCTTGGAGAAAAGCGTATAGAAAAAAGCTATCAGGTTTTAAATAAGACAGATATTGCCCTTCTTGTTGTTGACGGAACTATTGGCTTGCAGCCAGAGGACAAAGCAATTATTGAAGCTATTAAGGAAAGAAAACTTCCCTATATTATAATATTAAATAAATCAGATGAAGTTACCGATAGGTACAAAATTGAAAATTCAATATGGGTAAGTGCAAAAACAAATGAAAATATATGGGAGCTTAAAGAAAGAATATCAAAACTTGTTCCTGCCGATAATATGACACTTAAAATAATAGGTGACAAGCTTGAACCTAACGATATTGCCGTTCTTGTTGTCCCTATTGATAAGGCAGCTCCAAAAGGCAGACTTATTCTGCCTCAGCAGCAGACAATAAGAGATATACTTGAAGCGGGAGCAGTATCCGTAGTTACAAGAGATACTGAGCTTGCAGAAACTCTTAAAAGTTTAGGCAAAAAGCCTAAAATGGTAATTACCGATTCACAGGCATTTAGTTTCGTAAAAAATATTGTTCCCGAGGATATTCTCCTTACATCATTTTCAATATTATTTGCAAGATATAAGGGAGATTTGGAGGAAGCAATAAAGGCTGTAAAAGCTATTGAAAATATAAATGACGGTGATACCCTGTTAATTGCAGAAGGATGCACTCACCACAGACAGTGTGATGATATAGGCACAGTTAAAATCCCTAAATGGTTAAAATCCCATACTGATAAGAAAATCAATTATGAATTTACAAGCGGTACAGAATTTCCAAAGGATCTGAGTAAATATAAAGCAGTCATACACTGCGGAGGCTGCACATTAAATGAAAAGGAAATGAAACACAGAGTTAATGTCTGTAAATCACAGAATGTTCCCATAACAAATTACGGCATATTTATAGCCTATGTTCAGGGAATTCTTGAAAGAAGCATACAGGTATTTCCCGAATATGCAGCTAAGCTTAATGCTAAATAATCAAATATCTGAACCAATCAGAACTTTTTAGCTCTGCTAAAAAGTCGGCTCCGCCGCCCGAATTACTCTCTTTCGGTTCACAAACAAAGCTTCCCCGAATAATTCGTATAGAAATTTCGGGGAAGCCATATTTTTGATTTTTTAAATTAAATTAATCCTCATCCATTTCAATATGAACAGGTTTCAGATTCCATATATCCTCTGCATATTCCTTAATTGTTCTGTCTGATGAGAACTTACCGCTGTGAGCAGTATTTAATATTGCCATTTTAGCCCACTTTTCCTTATCCTTATAAGCTTCATTCACTCTTTCCTGAGCTTCCGCATATGAAGCAAAGTCCTTAAGAACAAAGTATTCATCCGGTCTTGAACCGTTGTATCCGTTAAGAAGTGAATCATATATTTCTCTGAAAAGCTCTGTATCATGGTCAAGAGTACCATTTATAAGCATATTTAATACAGCTCTTACATCAGA
Source organism: Candidatus Gallispira edinburgensis (assembly GCA_904395805.1). GTDB lineage: Bacteria > Bacillota > Clostridia > Lachnospirales > CAG-274 > Gallispira > Gallispira edinburgensis. The sequence goes on from CAJFNV010000011.1 coordinate 38,971, forward strand.
GTTCATATTGTAAATATCCCATGGATTGTAGTCATTTCTGCTGTAAGCATCAATAACCTCATCAGCCTTCATACCGAATATGAATATATTATCATCGCCAACTTCTTCTCTTATCTCAACATTTGCACCGTCAAGAGTACCTATAGTCAAAGCACCGTTAAGCATAAACTTCATATTTCCTGTACCTGATGCTTCTTTTGAAGCTGTTGATATCTGTTCTGAAACATCAGCGGCAGGTATAAGCTTTTCTGCAAGGCTTACTCTGTAGTTTTCAGCAAATATGACCTTGATCTTGCCTTCAATGCTTTCATCATTGTTTACAAGGTCTGCAACAGAATTGATAAGTTTGATAATAAGCTTTGCTCTTCTGTAGCCTGCTGCTGCCTTGGCACCAAATATAAACGTTCTTGGAACCATATCCATGCCTGGATTTACCTTAAGCTTGTTATAAAGGCTCATAACATGAAGAATATTTAAAAGCTGTCTCTTGTATTCATGAAGTCTTTTGACCTGAATATCATAAATAGAATCAGGATTTATTTCAATACCCATTGTAGCCTTGAAATAGTCTGATAAAGCAACCTTGTTTGCCTTTTTAATATCCATAAACTTCTTTCTGAAATCCTTGTCATCAGCAAGAGGAACAAGTTTTTCAAGCTGTGACAGATCCTTATAGAAGCCGTCGCCGATCTCATCTGTAATAAGTTTAGCAAGCTCAGGATTTGCGTGACCAAGCCATCTTCTCTGAGTAATTCCGTTTGTCTTATTGTTAAATCTTTCAGGATAAATTTCATAGAAATCCTTTAATTCCTGATTTTTAAGTATTTCTGTATGAAGAGCAGCAACGCCGTTTACAGAGTGGCTGCCTACAATAGCAAGCCATGCCATTCTTATCTGTCCGTCGGCAACAATTGCCATCTTTCTGATCTTTTCTGCATTATTACCATATTTATTAATGAGCATTTCACAGAATCTCTTGTTTATCTCTTCAACGATCATATATATACGTGGAAGAAGTCTTGAAAACAGTTCAATAGGCCACTTTTCAAGAGCTTCAGCCATAATTGTATGGTTTGTATATGCACAGCATCCCTTTGTGATTTCCCATGCATCATCCCAAGGCATATTATATTCATCCACAAGCAATCTCATAAGCTCTGCAACGGCAATACTTGGATGAGTATCATTTAACTGGAAAGCATATTTTTCTGAAAGCTTTGAAAAATCTGTACCAAACTTCTGAACATACTTGTTAAGAACTCTCTGTAAAGTTGCTGATACAAAGAAATACTGCTGTCTTAATCTTAATTCCTTACCTGCATAATGCTCATCGGCAGGATATAAAACTTCTGTAAGAGTCTTTGCAAGATTTTCTTCCTCAACAGCCTTATTATAGTTGCCTTCATTAAAGCTCTTAAGGTCAAATTTATTCTTAGCCTCTGCATCCCATAATCTGAGTGTATTAACAGTATTGTTATCAAAACCTACAACAGGATAATCATAAGGAATAGCTATAACTGACTGATAATTTTCCTGAACAAATTTATACTGTCCGTCTTCCTGCTTTACAGCCTTTACATTACCGCCGAACTTGACCTCAACAGAATATTCGGGACGTTTAACCCCCCACATATCTCCGTCCTGAAGCCAGTTGTCAGGTACTTCGATCTGGTATCCATTTTCAATTTTCTGCTCAAATATACCGTAATGGTATCTTATACCGCAGCCGTATGCAGGAAGTTCAAGTGTTGAAAGAGAGTCAAGGAAACATGCTGCAAGTCTGCCCAAGCCGCCGTTTCCAAGTCCCGGGTCTCTTTCAACCTCTTCAAGCATATTGTAATCAATATTCAATTCAGAAAGAACTTCCTTAACTTCATTAAGCATTGTCATATTAAGTATTGCATTGCCTAAAAAACGTCCCATAAGAAATTCCATTGATAAATAGCATACGATCTTGCAGCCTGTTTTATCATAGGTTTCATGGGTTTTGAGCCACTTGTCTGTTACATAATCTCTTATTGTGAAAACAAGTGCTTCATAGAGCTGCTCTTTTGTTGCAGTTTCAATTGACTTACGTGACAGTGTTTTTACATTGTCGGAAAGCTTCTTTTTAAATTCTTCCTTATTGATATGCATTTTTAACATCTCCTTTATTTTGAATTATTCTTCAGTACCGTTTTTTAATTTTTCTGCCTGTTCTGTTGTAATAAGTGCATCCATAATTTCATCAAGATCACCGTCAATAATTGTATCCAGTTTATGGAGTGTTAAACCTATTCTGTGGTCGGTAACTCTTCCCTGAGGATAATTATAGGTTCTTATTCTTTCGTTTCTGTTTCCTCTGCCGATCTGGCTTTTTCTTTCTGCCGCAACCTCAGCATGCTGTTTTTCCTGTTCAAGATCATAGAGCTTACTCATTAAGACCTTAAGTGCTTTTTCTTTATTCTTGATCTGGCTTTTTTCGTCCTGGCATGATATTACTATACCTGTAGGTATGTGTGTAAGTCTTACAGCGGAGTCCGTAGTGTTTACACACTGTCCGCCGTTACCTGATGCCCTGAAAACATCAAATCTGCAGTCATTCATATTAAGCTGAACATCTACAGCTTCAACCTCCGGGAGCACCGCAACAGATGCAGTTGAAGTATGAATTCTTCCACCTGATTCTGTTGCAGGTATTCGCTGTACTCTGTGTACACCGCTTTCATACTTAAGTCTGGAATATGCTCCCTGACCGTTGATCATAAATGAAATTTCTCTGAATCCCCCTGCTTCACATTCATTGGTATTCATGATTTCGATTTTCCAGTGTCTTCTTTCAGCATATCTTGAGTACATTCTGAATAGATCGCCTGCAAAAATATTTGCCTCGTCTCCTCCTGCACCCCCTCTTATTTCAACAATAACATTTTTTTCATCATTAGGATCCTTAGGAAGCAAAAGAACTGTTAATTCATCCTTAAGCTCATCAAGCTTTTTTCTTCCTTCTGAAAATTCTTCCTTAGCCAGTGCTTTCATTTCTTCATCTGAGTCATCAAGCATTTCTCTGGCTTCCTCAACAGCTTCTTCTGTTTCTTTATATTCTCTGTATTTTTCAACTATAGGAGAAATGTCACTGTGCTCTTTCATAAGCTTTCTCCATTCCTCGTTATTGCTTATTACTTCCGGGTCGTTTATTTTATCCGAAAGGTCAATATAGCGCTTTTCTATGTCTGCTAATCTTTCAAGCATAAGTATGTCATCCTCCATTAACCTTGATATTATTTTATCATATTTTGTAGCCAATTACAACCCTGTCAAGTCCCGAAAGGTCTTTTTCAACGCTTATATTTTCAAATCCCTTTTCGCTCAGCAGTTTTGATACTTTATCACCTTGATTGTATCCTATTTCAAATATTACACAGCCGTTTTTATTAATGTAACTGTCTATATCATTTATAATTCTTCTGTAAAAATCAAGTCCGTCATTTCCGCCGTCAAGAGCCGATAAAGGTTCATAATCCTTTACACCAGGTTCCAGGGTCTCAATAACATCTTTTTCAATATAAGGCGGATTCGAAAGTATAATGTCATATTTTTCATTTACTTCACTGAACAAATCACTTTTAAAAAAATTTACATTTACTCCGTTATTACTGCCGTTTTCAATTGCAGTTTTAAGAGCACCTTCCGATATATCCACAGCATCAACATGTGTATTGGTATATTTCGCTATACTTACCGCTATTGCTCCCGAACCTGTACCTATATCAAGAACAGAATTGTAAGTATTCTTTTTTACGATCTCAATTGCCCTTTCAACAAGAATTTCAGTATCTCCCCTCGGTATAAGTGTGTGTGAATTGACCTTGAAATCAAGCCCCATAAATTCACACACACCTAAAATATACTGCATAGGTTTATGCTTTATTCTTTCCGAGCACATTTCATTTATTTTACAGATTTCATTTTCATTAAGTTCTTTATCGGGGTATGTCAATATCTGCACTCTTGTCATACCTGCAGCATTTCCCACAATAAGCTGAGCATCAAGCAGGGGGGTGTCTGTATTGCTTTCAGCCAGCTTTTTTCTGACTTCCTGCACAGCTTCCTTCACATTCATCAACAGGTTCCTCCTCCAGTACAGCTTTAAGAGAGGCTATGGCAACTTCGATCATACTGTCATCGGGCTCTTTTGTTGTTATAAGCTGAGTTGCAATTCCCGGAAAGCTTACTATATTAACAAGTAAATTGTCATGTCTGCCTGCCCATCTTATGACTTCATATGAAAGTCCTGCAATTAACGGTATAAGTATAATTCTTGAAAGTATTCTCAGCCAGAAATCATTTGTAGGCACAAAGAAAAACACAATTATACTTATAATAAGTACTATTACAAGGAAACTTGTACCGCATCTTTTATGAAAACGTGTACTCTTTCTTACATTTTCAACAGTAAGTTCCATATCACTTTCAAAGCAGTTTATTGTCTTATGCTCTGCACCATGATACATAAATACCCTTTTGATATCCTTCATCTGTGAAACAAGTATCATGTATCCTAAGAAAATCATGATTTTAATTACACTTTCAATAGCACCTCTTACTGATGTGCTGCCTCCTAAAAATCCGTTGATCCAGCCTCCGAGAACTGTCGGAAGCAGAATAAAAAGAGCAACACAAAGACATATTGACACAAACACGCTGAAATATATGACATAATCAGCCAGCTTATCTCCAACCTTTTTTTCAAGCCACATTTCAAACTTGCTTTCCTTGTCATATTCAATATCATCAAGTCCTGCAAGCTCTGCTGATTTCATTGTCACCTTCATTCCTGTCACAAGGGAATCAACAAAAGCAATAATTCCTCTGAATATAGGCAGTCTCCATATAAAAGCTCTGTCCTTAGCTGATTTCATATCTGTTTTTACTGTTTTTATATTTTTATCCGGAGTTCTCACTGAAAGTGCATACATGCTTTTTCCTCTCATCATTACACCTTCAATAACAGCCTGACCTCCGACACCCTTTTCCCACTTTTTCTTCTTATTATCCATATATAACCTCCCGTTATCTATATACACTCATATTCAACTCTGCAGTAGCACTGCTTAACTCTCTGTTTATTTCATCAGCCTTTTCTGTTATAAGACTGATTTCTGCTGCAGCTTCCTCGTAGGTCAAATCATTATCAAGCATTCTTTCTACAAGGTCGCATAATTCATTAACTGTATTTATCATCTCCATTGATAATTCATGGAAGTCACTGTAATCATCAGGGGGAGTCATTTGAGAAAGCTTTGAATACACATTGTCAAGACTTTCTTTTGCTTCTTCTGTTTGTCTTTTAAGGGTATCGATTTTACTGTTGTAATTTCTGTCTGTAAGGGAATTAAGGGTTCTGAAAAGTGAATTTACACTGTCAAGTTCAGATATATTTTCTGTATATTCCTTTACATATTCATTTACACTAAAGCTTATCTGTTCCTTTTGATTACTGTTAATGTATACGGATTTTGTTGGCGCATCCCATGTAACAGTTGCACCTGTACATTCTGCCACAGCTCTTAAAGGTATCATAAATGAATCATTAATGATCTGGGCAGGAACGTCAAGCATATATGCCTGTTCATTTACCTGCATGCCTTTATGTCCGCTTCTCATTGTTATTGTCTGTATATCATTTGAAATTACACAGGATTTTGTCTTGGCATCCCAGCTTACACTGTAGCCCATTTTTTCAAATATACCTCTTAAAGGTATAAGAGTTCTTCTTTCTACAACAGTAGGTTCCTGTGATGAGAACTGAATATATTCACCGTTAAGATATACCTTTATTTTCTGCTCTGTATCCTCAGCCCCGATTGTACTTACTGTAAAAAGCATAGTCATGCTAAGTACTGCAAGGCAGATGTATATTAATTTTTTTCTCAATAAAATCACCTCTTATCGAATTATTTTACCATAAAATAATCTTTTATTCAACATATATTTCTCAATATGAATAAATATCCTGTAATAATCAATTTTCTTTTAATATTATAAATAATCAGTAAAAAGCAGTCCCGATAATGATTTATCAGGACTGCCTTAAACTCATTTTAAAGTATTAAATTAAAATTCATCCATCCAGCTTCCGTACCATTGATGAGCTCCGTCACATACATTAAGAGGAACTTCTCTGCCAAAGAGCTCAAAGGCTTTGTTAGCAATGTCTATCTGTTCATAAACGCCTTCAAGACCTCTGTCGCCATTAAGCTGGTCCTCATTACCTGTTTCAATATATATGTCCTTGTCTGCATCAAGTGCAAGAATGTCACCCATGTCAACATACTTCCACATATCAGGTACAAAGTTACATCCGCATCTGTTGTTATAAATCAAAGTGTCCTTATAGCTGTGAAGGAAACCGCTTACTATAGTTTTGTCAATATTATCATCCATTACAGATAACCATAATGCACTCTGTCCGCCTCCTGAAAATCCTACACAGTTGATTTCTGTATAATTTAATGTTGCAATATAGTCAGCAAGACGCATATTTTCAAGCAATATCATTCCCTGAAGACTGTAGCCAAGGCTGGTAAGAGCATTGTTGATATCATTGCACTCAGCTGTAGTGTTTGCATATATTCCAAGTGTTCTTTCTCCTGCACCTAAAAGATCAGGAACATAAACTGTATATCCCTTTTCAAGAAGCTGGAACGCATAGTCATAATGATACTGCTGCATACCTTCTGTATAGCTTTCGTTTTCATTTCCCACAAGCCCTTCCTTACCGTCGCTGCCATGACCGTGCAGAGCAATTGCAGCTTTACCGTTTCCGTTTGTTTTAGGTTTTAAAACATAATAAGGCATATACAAGTCATCTATAGTATTTATTTCATACTTGTACCTAATATATGTAGGGAATTCCTCTGATTCAATAAGATTTGGAGCAGATTCGGCAGGCACAAGGTCCGCTACGCCCATTACTTCCATGAGCTTTTCTTTTGTGCTCTCACGCCATTTTTCGTATTCTTCAACTGTATTTCCCGTAAACCTTAACTCAGGTACATCAGGCATATTTTCCTTAATAAAATTAAGTATATTATACCTAGGATTTACAATATGTCCGTCATAAGTAACTGATGTAACCTCATTTGTTGTGGATTCAGTTGTTGCTTCAACATTTGTTTTAGTTTTTCCTCTGTTCATAAGTAATCCGGCATCTGCGGATGTTGACATACCAACAGACAGTATACTAACACCCATAACAGTTGCCAATGTACTGCATATAAATCTTGTTTTACATTTTTTCATTATAAATCCCTCCTGTTTTTATAAAATTGTAAATCTAGCCTCAGTTTCATTATATAACTTTTTAAATCAAATATCAATATTTGTAAAAATTTTATAAATAAAGCTAAATCACTAATATTTAGAAAATTATCTGTTTTTTAAGCTTTTTCAAAATCATTTCATTCTTCATACACTGCATAGAGCTCTCTTTTGTAATTCCACAGTTACTGGGCTAAACTCACATTCAGTTAAAATCTTATTACATATGGAATTTCATTGCAGCACCTTTCTCCTAGTGAATAATTTGGTAAGTTTACTCTATAATAACAACTCTCCTTTTATAATTCATAATTTTTTATTATTATAATACTCTTATTCACTATTTCAAGTAGTCTAAAAAATTAGTTTACTTTCAAATAAAATAAAGGACTGCTCTTTGTACACAGTCCTAAAAAACTTACATCTGTTAATTTTTGTTACTTTCAATCCATTTATTAATTTCTGACACAGAAGTTGAAAGGTCAGAACCGTTAAATTTAATGTTTATAGCTTTTTTAACATCTGCATTACTGCACACGTTTTTAATATCATCTTCTGTGTGTCCTATCCATCCCCCGTTTGTAATAAATGGACATATTGTTTTTCCGTTAAAGTCATTATTATTAAGAAATGTTTTTACTGCCGGAGCAAATGTATACCACCATACAGGTGTACCCAAAAATATTTTGTCATAATTATTAATGTCAATTTCCAAAGGCATTATTTCAGGCATATAGCCTCTGTTTACTTCTTTCTGTCCTTGACTGACTACAGAATTATAGCTTCCTTTGTATGGAGTAACTGTTTTAATTTCAGCCATTTCAGCCCCTGTGTTTTTATGTATCATTTCAGCAATTTCCTTTGTATTTCCGCTATATGAATAATATACAATAACCGATTTCATTTAAACTCTTCCTTTCAAAAATATATTTTAAATAATTATATATCTTTGAGTAAGCTCCAAGTCAACAGTTATTTTATAATTTATTTGTTATTATTCTAATTGCTTATAATATCTTCGATAACATAGTCTATATGTACGGGCGATAAATTTTCATCATTAAATAATTTAACATACCGTACAGCTTCGTTTTTATTTAAAAATACATCTGAAATGTGTCGGATAACTTTCGTTCCTTCATATATAATTATACCATATGAAGTATAATTTAATCCCTCTGTTTTTAAATTTTCTTCTACAACTTCATATTTCACATCAGACATTTTTAACACCGCTTTTATTTAAACTTTTATAAATTTCTGTAAATGTAAATTTGTCTGCAACCATATTAAATAAATAATACATACCTTTTCTCCTTTAATCTGATAAAATCTACAAATATTTTATCAAATTATTGTACAATTTGCTATGAAATCTATTTCATATTATGCATTTTATTATAACACAAAAATATTTGTTACTGTTTTTATTATATTCAAAATAAATTTATTGCAATATTCTAAATTTCTGCAATATATTAATAATAACTATAAAATTGAGAGGTTACATAATGAAACTTTTAAGCAAAAAGAAACCGATTATTATTACTATTTTAATTGTAATGACTGCAGGTGCAATATTTTCATTTGCTCCGATTTTACAGGAAACCCTTTATCCTGAAGTAATTGCAACATCAGCAGCAAAAAGGAAACTGCCTATATATTGCGTTGATACTCAGGGCAAGCCGCAAATTTCAATAAGCTTTGACGCTGCATGGGGAGCAGAAGATACAGATACACTTCTTGAAATACTTAAAAATAATGATGTTAAAGCTACATTTTTCCTGTGCGGATACTGGGTAGATAAATATCCCGAAGAAGTAAAAAAAATATATGAAGCCGGTAATGACATTGGAAATCATAGTAATACACATCCTCACAGTTCTCAGTTAAGCCTAGAGGAAAACAAGAAAAACATTATGGATTGTCACAACAAAATCAAGGAACTTTTAAACATTGATCCTATATTATACAGACCGCCTTTCGGAGAATATAATGATACTGTTATTACAGCAGCAGAAGAATGCGGTTATTATCCGGTGCAGTGGGACGTAGACAGTTTAGACTGGAAGGAACTTGGCACTGATCACGAAATAAATCAAGTGCTTAATCATAAGCATTTAGGCAACGGCTCAATACTTTTGTTCCATAACGATGCCAAATATACGCCGGAAGTTTTGGATACAATAATAAAAAAGCTCAAAGAAAAAGGATTCGAAATCGTTCCCATAAGCCGGCTAATACATAAAGAAAATTATACTATTAACAGTGAAGGCAGACAGCTTCCGAATACATCAGCGTCTGCAGAAACAACAACTATTACTGAGGATTAATCAGGAAGATTTAATTTCGAACAAATAATAATTTAATTATCAGACAATTTTATGGTATTCAACAGCAAATGCTGAATACCATATTTTTTGACATAAACCTTATGAGTATGATATACTCATACTGTAAAGGCTGTATTTTTACTTTATAGCCTATTAACAAATTACAATTATAAAACAGAATGGAGATCATTATGATAGAAGAAATACTTGAATACAACAAAAAATTTGTTGAAGAAAAGAAATATGAACAATATAAGACAAGTAAATATCCAGACAAAAAGATTGCAATACTTTCATGTATGGACACAAGGCTTACAGAACTTTTGCCTGCAGCATTAGGTATAAAGAACGGCGATGTAAAGATAATCAAAAATGCCGGCGGTGTTGTTACTCACCCTTTCGGAAGTGTTGTCAGAAGTCTGCTTGTTGCAATATTTGAGCTTGGTGTCAATGAAATTATGGTTATAGGACATACTGACTGCGGTGTTCAGCATATTAACAGTGATATGATGATTGAACATATGATAAAAAGAGGAGTTTCTCATAAAAGCATTGAAATAATGAAATACTGCGGTATTGACTTTGAAAACTGGCTTTCAGGCTTTGAAAATGTTGAAACATCTGTGTATGAAACTGTTAAATTTTTAAAAGAACATCCTCTCATGCCTAAAGATGTGGGCATTGCAGGATATGTTATGGATTCTGTTACAGGTGAATTAAATGCAATTGAAAATTGCTAATATAAATACGGAGTGATTTTATGGAAGGTATTGATAGATTTATCAAGGCTCAGGAGAACAGTTATAATCAGGCATTGGAAGAGATAAAGAATGGCAGAAAGAGAAGTCACTGGATATGGTATATATTTCCTCAGCTTAAAGGGTTGGGATCGAGTGAAATTTCAAAATATTATGCAATCAGGAGCCGTAATGAGGCAAAGGAATATATTAAGCATCCTGTTCTTGGCAGCAGATTAATTGAAATTTCAAATGAGCTTCTTAAGCTTAATACAAATAATGCTGATGATGTAATGGGCTGGCCTGATAATATGAAACTGAAATCTTCTATGACATTATTTGCATTAGTCTGTGATAATGATATATTCAGAAGAGTTCTTAATAAATTCTTTGATGGAGAAATGGATGAATTTACTGTACAAAATTTAAAATAATTTTACATAGATTTTTCTTTTTACTTACATCAGGAGATAAACCAAACAAAAATTTTAAAAATATTTTAAATTTTTCTGATAGATGATTTTACCTCTGTTAATTATACTTATATGGAATAAATAAACTAATGAAATCATTAACGGAGGTAACTATGAAAAAGAAAGTATTTAGTTTAATTTGTGCATCTGTATTTACAGTTTCTGCATGCTGTGGTATTTTAGGCTACAATGCAGTAAAGCCGACTATGGTTGACGCAAGTGAAGGTGTCAATACAAGCAGTGTATCATATTCAGGAAAGGCACCAAAATACATATTTATGTTTATAGGTGACGGCATGAGTTATCCTCAGATACAGCTTACAAATTACTTTTTAAGTGCAAATGATGCTGCTGAGAATGCTGAAAGTGTTACAGTAGACGGTGAGGAAAAAGAAATTCTTGAAAGCAAGAATAATCTTACAATGATGAATTTCCCTGTTACAGGTTCAGCACAGACCTATGACAGTACTTCATTTGCTCCTGATTCTGCATCAACTGCAACTTCTATTGCAACAGGAAACAAGACTTGGAGCGGAAGTATTAATGTAAGTGAGGATTTCACACAGGAATATGAAACAATAGCTGAAAAGCTTAAGGCACAGAAAGATTACAAAATAGGTGTTATATCATCAGTTAATATTAATCATGCCACTCCCGCTGCATTCTATGCTCATCAGGAATCAAGAAGCAATTACTATGACATCGGTCTTGAAATGATCGAAAGCGGATTTGATTACTTTGCAGGCGGAGCCCTTCTCGACCCTACAGGCGAAAATGAAGATCAGGAAGATATTTACAGCCTTGCTGAAGATGCAGGCTATAAGGTTGTAAAGACACAGGCTGAAGCTGAGACACTTACAAACAATGACGGTAAGGTAATTGTAATTGATGAACATCTTGCTGACAGCGATGCAATGTCTTATGATATGGACCTTAAAGAAGGCGAATGGGCATTAGCTGATTACGTTGACAAGGGTATTGAAATGCTTGACAATGACAATGGCTTTTTCATGATGGTAGAAGGCGGAAAGATCGACTGGGCATGTCATGCAAATGATGCGGCATCTACTATTTCAGATACTATTGCTCTTGACGAAGCTGTTGATGAAGCCGTTGAGTTCTATAATGAGCATCCCGATGAAACCCTTATAATAGTAACAGGTGACCATGAAACAGGCGGACTTACAATAGGTTATGCAGGTACTGATTACGATACATTCCTTACAAACTTTAATAATCAGAAGATCTCATATGCAAAGTTTGACAGTGACTATGTAGAAGGTTATAAGGCAAATTCAACTGATTTTGACACAGTTATGAAGGATGTTACAGAGCTTTTCGGACTTACAGCTCCGGGAAGTGAAAATGCAGTTGACATGATGCAGAAAGACAGTGCTGACAGTCACCCCGTTTCAGATGATGACGGAAGTCTTGAAATGACTCAGTATGAATATGATCTTCTTAAAGAGGCTTATAATACTACTATGACAAGAACAGGCGAAGAAGAAGAATTTGCACAGGATGAATATGTCAAGTACGGAAGCTATGAACCATTGACAGTAACAATTACTCATATCCTTAACAACAAGAGCGGTGTAAACTTTGGTTCATATGCCCATACAGGTCTTCCTGTTGAAGTCCTTGTTCAGGGTGCGGGACAGGAAGTTTTTGAAGGTTACTACGACAATACTGAAATATATAATAAGCTTGCATCATTAACAGGAGTTAAGTAATATTATGAATAGTGTTTTTTTCTCAAAAAAGAAATCTACACTTCTGATAATTATAATCGGCTTGATTTTAACAGGTATCCTCATAGCTATTCCTACAGGCTATGAGGATGCCTTAATTTATCAGGAGATGGAGAGAGCTACAGGTACTGTTCTTGAAACAGATAATTCATCAATAAAAAGTTCGGGACTTATACAGTCAGGCGAACAGACATGTGTTATACGTGTTGACGACGGCATTTTTAAAGACAGAGAAATAACAGGTGTGAACTTTTTAAGCGGTTCCCTTGAAAAGGATAAAATATATAAAGTTGGGGACAGAGCCCTGATTACTATAAGCTATGACGGGGATAATATAAAATCTGTTGTTATGTCGGATCATTACAGGCTGGATAAAGAGATAATTCTTCTTGCGATTTTTGCTCTGTTGCTTATAGCTGTTGCAGGCAAAAACGGTTTTCTTGCAATTTTTTCTTTTGCTATAACTGTACTTACTATATGGAAAATACTTGTGCCTGCATATCTTAACGGATATTCCCCTGTATGGACAGGAATACTTATTACTATTTTTATAACGGCTGTTATTATATTTTTTGTTTATGGATTTGACAAGAGAACACTTACTGCTTCCCTTGGTTCTCTTCTCGGTATTTTTACAACATGTATACTGGGTATGATTTTTACGGATCTGTTCAAGATCAATGGTGCTGTTATGCCTGATTCCGAATCTTTGCTTTACAGCGGTTATCAGAATCTTGATCTGACATCTATATTCATGAGCAGCATATTTATTGGTGCATCGGGAGCAATGATAGATCTGGCTGTAGATATTACTTCGGCTATATATGAAGTAGTAGAAAAGAAGCCTGATATTTCATGGTCAGAGGCAGCAAAGTCTGGTATGAATGTGGGAAGAGCGGCAATGGGAACTATGACAACAACACTTCTTCTTGCTTATTCAGGAGGATATATAACTCTGCTTATGGTATTTATGGCACAGGGTACACCTATTGACCATATTTTGAATTATAAATATGTGGCAGCAGAAGTTCTTGATACTGTAGTGGGAAGTTTCGGACTTGTAACTGTAGCACCTTTTACGGCACTCACTGCAGGAATCATGCTTACAAAGCACAGGAAAGTAAAACAGGAAAGTGTATAAAAATATTGATAAAATTTAACAGAAATCTGCATCTAAATAATAAAGGCAAAAATCCTATAGAGTAAAATTTAGCTCTATAGGATTTTTTTGCTATTAATATTCTGAAAGTTAATTAATCTGTACTATCCTTTTGTTTAAATAAAAACAGTTAGAGAAAACTTGTAAAATAATTTGATATGTACTGCAAAAGATGGTATACTAAAAAAGTTAGGATTTTTTATTTATTTACAAAGAGGGGAAATAGAATGAATGTAGTGATTCATGATTTACCAAAAGAACAAATTAATAATATATTTGACAGCACAAAAAAAGATATACAAATCATTTCTGATAATGGTAATATTAAAAACTGTATAGGATGTTTTGGTTGTTGGGTCAAATCTCCGGGAGAATGTATCATTCATGATAGTTACAATAATATGGGTGCAATTTTTTCAAAAGCAAAACATGTAATAATAATCAGCAAATGCTGTTACGGCGGATACAGCCCTTTTGTTAAAACAGTTTTAGACAGAAGTATATCCTATCTGTTACCGTTTTTCAAAACAATTGATAATGAAACTCACCATAAACAAAGGTATAAAAAATCTTTTTCGCTTTCAGTATATTTTTATGGCGAATATATTTCACCGCAAGAAATGGAAACAGCAAAAGAATTAGTAAAAGCTAATAGTTTGAATTTTTATATATCTGCATATAAAATATATTTTTTCAGACATCCTTTAGAATTAATAAACGAGGTAAAAATCCTATGAAAATTACTATTATTAACGGTAGTCCCAAGCACGGAGAAAGTACATCAGCACTTATGATCAAATATATTTCATCTCAAATCAGAGAAGGCGGGAATAATGAAATTAATATTTACAATGTAAATAAAGGATTTTTATCAAAAACCCAGCAGAAAGAAATTTCTGAAAGTGATGCTCTGGTTTTCGCTTATCCCTTGTATGTTGACAGCATTCCGGCTCATTTATTAAGTATTTTAATTGATATTGATAATAAGAAATTATTGAAAAAGAATACAATGATATATTGCATCGTAAATAATGGATTTTTTGAGGGACAGCAAAGTCATATTGCTGTTCAACAATTAAAAAATTGGTGCAATTCCTGCAGTGTAAAATGGGGACAGGCAATAGGAACAGGAGCTGGAGAAATGTTTCGGTTTACTTCCCATATCCCTTTAGGTCATGGACCAAATAAAAATTTAGGTCACGCAATAAACTGTCTTGCCGAAAATATATTAAATCAAAAATCGGGAGATGACCTCTTAATATCTCCTAACTATTCACGAACTGTATGGAAAATACAGGGAACATATTTCTTTTGGTATAAGCTTGCTATGAAAAACGGAGTTAAATGGAAAGATTTAAGAAAAAGACTTGACTAATATAATGTATATTATAAAAATGAACAGGTATTTTATAATGATATTAGACAGGAAATTAACATCTCATTTTCATTTGACATATTGCTGCGTTTATGGTAGTATATATTATAATAATATGTATTTGATACATTAGTGATTTATTGTATAAAGGCGTACATTGTTTTATACGGGTGCGCCTTTTTGTATTGAGTATAAGCAATAAATTTAAAACCAATACTTGTAATAGTTAAAGTAAATGGTTTATTTGATAAAAATATATTTAAATTTACAGTATCTGTTTTGTATTTAAAGGAGATAGCGTGTTATGAAAAAAGCAAAAATAGGTGTTATTCCTTTAGTGGATTTTGAAAAGAAAAGCTATTGGATGCTGCCGGGATATATGGATGCTATAGTTGAGCTTGGCGGCTTTCCTCTTATGCTGCCATTAACCGATGACAAAGAGATCATATCTCAGATAGCATATGAATTTGATGGTTTTCTTTTTACAGGGGGACATGATGTGTCTCCTGAAATGTATGGTGAACGTATATCTGATAAATGCGGCGAATGCTGTATAATGCGTGATACAATGGAAAAATTGCTCCTTAATGAGGTATTAAAAGCGAATAAACCTGTTTTGGGAATTTGCAGAGGAATACAGCTCATAAACACAGTATTAGGCGGTACATTGTATCAGGATCTGCCATCTCAAAAGCCATCTGAAATAAATCATCATCAGACACCGCCCTATGATATTCCGGTACATAATGTTAATATTATAGAAAACACACTGCTTTACAATATAATAAAAAAGGATGAACTTTCTGTAAACAGCTATCATCATCAGGCTGTTAAAGAATTATCGCCAATACTTACAACAATGGCATATTCCCCTGATGGGTTGATTGAAGCGGTAGGTATAAAGGATAAGAAATTCGTTCTTGCTGTACAGTGGCATCCTGAATTTTCATACAAAACAGATGAAAGCAGCAGAAAGATTTTTAAAGCATTTATAGATGCCGCAAATGAATAATAATTCATTTCTAATTCACCATAAAGCTATTTATTAATCTTCACGTTGCCACGTGCATATAAAAAACGACGGCGCGGAAAAAGTTGTGTAAATAGTATAAAAACAAGCCTCCTTGGTGAAAATTATGGTAAAAATAATTTTTATCAAGGAGGTTTTTCAATATGAAAATACCAAAGGAAGTTATAAGGGAATATGTAAAGAATGAGAAGTTTACTAACACAAACGACATCATGGAAAGCATCAAATCCATGTTTGCTGACGTTCTTAATGAAGTGCTTCAGTGTGAAATGGATGAACAGCTGGGATATGATAAACATGAACGTACCGAATCCGGAGAGGATAAGAAGAATTACCGCAATGGATCTACTAAGCGAAAGATGAAAACACAGCTTGGTGAAGTAGAAATTTCTGTTCCCCGTGACCGCAACGGAGAATACGAACCTAAAATTATCGGGAAATATCAGCGTAATGCAGATGGTTTGGAAGATAAAATTCTTTCTCTTTATGCTCACGGAATGTCTACACGAGATATTCAGGAACAGATAAAAGATTTGTATGATATTAATATTTCTTCTGAACTTGTGTCTAAAATAAGCGAAAAGATATTACCTGAAGTTAATGAATGGCAAAACAGACCTTTGGAAGAGTATTATCCATTCATATTTATGGATGCTATTCATTATAAAATAAGAGAAAATCATCAGATTATCAGCAAAGCAGCATATGTTGTATTAGGTGTAAATGCTGATGGCTACAAAGATATATTGGGAATATGGGTAGGCGGTAATGAAAGCAGTAAGTTCTGGCTTGGCATATTAAACGAGCTTAAAAGCCGTGGTGTTAAAACAGTTGATTTATTCTGTGTTGACGGGCTTGCAGGCTTTAGAGAAGCAATAAGTGCTGTATATCCTTTTGCCGGGATACAGAGATGTATTATTCATCAAATACGTTCATCAAGTAAATATGTTTCATACAAGCATATCAAGGAATTCATGGCTGATCTAAAACTTGTTTATGGTGCGCTGAATGAAGAAGCTGCACTTGAAAAGCTGATTGATTTTAAAGAAAAGTGGCAAAATCTGTACCCTTCAGCAGTAAAATCATGGGAAGATAATTGGGATATATTATCTACATTTTTTGCATATCCTGTTGAGATTCGTAAAATAATATACTACTAATATTATTGAAGGTTTAAATAGACAGTTCCGTAAGGTAACAAAAACAAAAGCTGTGTTTCCTAATGATGATTCTTTGAGAAAAATGCTTTATCTTGCATCACAAAATATCACTAAGAAATGGACACAGCGTTACAAGAACTGGGACATTGTAATACGTCAGCTTGAAATTATGCATGAGACTCAAACGGCATAATCGGGGCTCTGCCCCGAACCCCGAAGTTTAGCGCATTGGTTTTCCCTAAAACGGACAAAACGAGCGAAGAAATCTCTCGCCCGTTTTAGTGCAAAATCCTCAAGACCGCTCTGGTCGCTCTTCAGCGTTGCCGTATCCTGTCAAGAGGTAAAAGCCAATAGTATTATTGACAACTCATATTAAGTTTATACCTGTAATTTTCACTTTGTCGAGGTTTATCAAATATTGCTTACACAACTTTTTACACAGAGCCTAAAAAACAGTTTCTTAAAAGTAATGAAAGCTATGAATTTCTGCAGGTTACAGAGATTCATAGCTTTCTTTATCCTATTTTTTGCCAAATTTTATTTTTTTAACTAATAATAGCCATTTTTAAAAACAATACAAATTTTCTATTAAAGTAATTCCTCCAAAACATCATAACTCATGGTTCTGAACACTTGACAATATTTCCGAAATCCTTCCTGTCCCACAACATAGATATTAGGCATATAACTCATTCTTGCTTTTGAATATCTTATTCTTTCCAAACCATTATCAACAGAGGTATGATTGCTTAAAGCTACATCAACTTTTTTATCTGCAGCTTTTTCCATAAAATAATCTAAAGACTTAAGATACTGAACTACTCCCCTGCCTGTCCTCGGAGGTGTCGTACCTCCCCAAAGAGCTGCCATGTAAACTTTATTATTTTCTGTAACAGGAAATATGTAACTTAATCCTCCCGGAGTATGTCCCGGCGTGTTATAAACGTATATTGTTTTATCACCCAATGTTATAGAATCGCCATCCTTTATGTGAACCGTTATGTCATAATCTTTCCACGTTTCGGGACGGTCAGGTTTTGTTGGACACTGTTCCCAAAACTTATCATCTGTTTCAGAAAGATAGGTATCGACATGATATTTTTCTATAAACCACTTTCCACAGCCTGTATGGTCTACATGTCCATGTGTCAAAACAAGTTTTTTAATTGTTTCGGGATTCCATCCAACATCTTTAATTCCGTCTATTATTGCATCAAAAGCTTTCTGTGACGGCCATATAGCATCTATCACTATAAGTCCTTCAGTGGTTTTTAACACAAAGCAGTTTGTTTCTTTTTGAGCAACAATAAGCAAATCATCAAATATTCTGGCATGAATGAACCATGACATATCTTCCATATTTCTAATCGTTTCTTTTGTTACTATAGGTTTATTTAATCTTTTCATTTATATTCTCCTCTGCACAATATTTTCATTTTCGTACAGAGGAAAAACGATTTTTGGTTGGTGTACATGGTAATTTCTTCATGCACTCACCCTCTTTCTCAGTTAAATTAACGATATATTATATAATTATATATCACTTTCTTTTGTGTCTATTATACAGCTTTTATTCCTTGTTTTAATAGTAGGTATTATTTATTTAGATATGTAGATTTGTGTAAAATTATAAATTCATTTTCATACAAACAGACTCAGGCATATCTGCATACTACCCGTAAATTGGAATTACATAATATCCAATGGACTTGTACAAATTCATAGCTGCAACCAAAAGCTCCCCTGATTCTAAAATAAGATATGTAAAACCCTTGTTTCGTGCTGGATTTTCCAGATTTTCCATAAGTTTTTTTTGAAATACCTTTACCTCTGTATTCATCACAAATAAATACTCTCTTTACTTCTACACATTTATTATCATATTTTTTAAAACTTACACAACCTACTGCTTTATCCACGTCATATGCAATAATTACATCATGGATATCATTAAGAATAATTATTAAAAATATATTCAATTCTGTTTTATTCTTATCCTGTTTATTAATTCAAAAAATTATTTAAACTATGACACCATTCAATAAAATCTCTGTTACATACGTTTGTATATTTAAATCATATTTCACCAACACCTAAGAGAATCAGATTTATACCATCTACGATACTCAATCCATATTATTTTTCAGATTATCAAACATTTCTCTCACTAGAGGTGCATTTTTTGTTAATTTTTTTATACTCAAATCTTCTGCTTTATTATTAGCAAGTCGGAGATTATTCTCAGATGCAAGAAGTGCCTCTTTTGTTTTCTGCAGATGAGAAATCGTTTTATCAATTTCTTCAATAGCAACTTTAAATCTTTTACTTGCAAGACTATAGTTACGTGCAAAACCAGATTTAAAAGCATTCATATTTTCCTCAAAATTAAGAATATCAACCTGTTGATTTTTTACCAGTTCTAATTCATTTCTATACTTCAGGGAATTCAAAGCAGCATTGCGCAAAAGGGTAATAATAGGAATAAAAAACTGAGGACGAATTACATACATCTTATCGTATTTATAAGAAACATCTACAATACCATTATTATAGAATTCATTATCAATCTCAAGTAAAGATACTAAGACTGCATATTCACACCCTTTTTCGCGTCTATCTTTATCTAGTTCCTTAAAAAAATCCTCATTTTTATGCTTACTAGCAGTACTATCCATTTCATTTTTCATTTCAAACATTATAGAAATAAATTCTATTCCATCGACACTTTCTCTAAAAATAAAATCTCCTTTACTTCCTGTTCTTATGTCATTATCTTTTTCAAAATATGCATTTGGAAATGCAGTCATTCGCAATGAATTAAATTGATTTAAACAATGCTGTTCAAGACTTTCACCTATCATTTTTGTAGATTGTCTAGCCTTAAAATCTTTATAATATTCGATTTCCTCATCTTTCTGTTTAAGTTTTTCCTCATACTTCTCTTTCAAAGATTTCTCTTTTAATTCATTTTCTGTTTTTTTATTTAACAACTGGTTTTTTAATTCAGTAATCTCGTTTGATTTTTTAGAAATCTCTTTATCTTTAACTTGAACAGCTTCTGATACTGCAAGTTTCTTTTCTGTTTCATAATTTTTTAGCTTAGATTGCAATTCTTCAATTAAACGAACTTTCTCTGTAAGTTCATCATTTTTCTTTTGAAGTGCTTCTTCACGTTCTTTTTCTTTTTTATTTATTGCTTCACTTATTGCAAGCTTTTTCTCTGTTTCATTTCCTGAAATCTGAGCTTTCAATTCATCAATAATTCTATCCTTTTCTCTATCAGATTCAGAAAATTTTTCTTTTAAATCCATAATCTCTGTTTCTTTTTTTGATATATCATTTTCTTTTTCCTTAACAGCTTCTGTTATTGCCAGTTTTCTTTCGGTCTCATTATTTGTAAGTTGAGTTTTGAGTTTCTCAATTATGCGCTCCTTTTCTGCAAGTTCGCCATTCTTTTTATCTAAAGCAAGTTCACGTTCTTTTTCTTTTTCATTTATTGCTTCACTTATTGCAAGCTTTTTCTCTATTTCATATTCTGAAATTTGTGATTTCAACTGCTCAATAATTTTCTCTCTTTCTAATATTTCTGATTCCTTTGATAAAAGTTCTTTATCAAACTCTTTTTTTTGTTCCATGCGTGCAAGTTTCAAATCACTTTCTTTCATTTCCATCAAAGCTATTTCACGTTGTTTAATTTCTTTTTCAAACTCTTTATCCCTGATTTGTTTAAGAATTTGTGCATAACCAAATTCATCAACAACAAAAACCTTTCCGCAATTTGGGCATTTGATTTCATGCATAGACAATTCATCCTCTCAAAAACTTATGCAAATAATAATATGTATTATACTTATTTAAATTAAGCGCTTTAAAATTATACTTATTGAATCTATTTATATTCTTTAAGTTATGTATACTACAAATCAGCAAATGTAGATTTAGTGTTTTAAATGATAATTATTAAATTTTAATAAATCATTAAAATATTCACTCGTTAAGCAAATATTTAATAACTAACATGGCAGACGATCCCAAGACCACCTGCCATATAAAACTAACAATGTATCCTAATTTTACTCCCACTCTATAGTTGAAGGTGGCTTAGAAGTTATATCATACACTATTCTATTTATAGACTTAACCTCATTAACAATTCTGCTGCTTATCTTATCAAGCACATCATAAGGTATCCTTGCAAAATCCGCAGTCATAAAGTCGGAAGTTGTAACACCTCTCAGTGCAAGAGTATAGT
The DNA here is from genome assembly GCA_904395805.1 of Candidatus Gallispira edinburgensis. Lineage (GTDB taxonomy): Bacteria > Bacillota > Clostridia > Lachnospirales > CAG-274 > Gallispira > Gallispira edinburgensis. Next base: position 60,543 of record CAJFNV010000011.1, read on the forward strand.
CATAAGTTCTGAAATCACCCATTACACCTACGCTTTTCATTGATGTAAGTACTGCAAAGTACTGATTTATATCTCTGTCAAGACCTGCATTAGTAATTTCCTCTCTGAAAATAGCGTCAGCGTCCTGTAAAATTTCAACCTTTTCCTTTGTAATATCACCTATAATTCTTATAGCAAGTCCCGGACCCGGGAATGGCTGTCTCCATACAAGATAATCAGCAAGTCCAAGTTCAATACCAAGCTGTCTTACTTCATCTTTAAAGAGAAGTCTTAAAGGCTCAATAATATCTTTAAAGTCAACATAGTCAGGCAGACCTCCCACATTATGGTGGCTCTTTATAACAGCAGCATCGCCTGCACCTGATTCAATAACATCGGGATAAATCGTACCCTGTGCAAGGAAGTCGACTTTTCCTATTTTCTTAGCCTCATCCTCGAAAACTCTTATAAATTCCTCGCCTATTATCTTTCTCTTTGTTTCAGGGTCAGTAACTCCAGCAAGCTTGCCTAAAAATCTTTCTCCGGCATTTACTCTTACAAAGTTTACATCCCAGTCAGCAAAAGCTGCTTCAACCTCGTCTCCCTCGTTCTTTCTCATAAGACCGTGGTCAACAAATATACAGGTAAGCTGATTACCTACAGCTTTTGATAAAAGTGCTGCAAGAACGGAGCTGTCAACACCGCCTGAAAGTGCAAGTAAAACCTTACCATTTCCGACCTTTTCTCTTACCTGGTTAATTGCAGTCTGGGCATAATTGCTCATGCTCCAGTCACCCTTGCAGCCACATGCCTCATAAAGGAAGTTTCTTAACATTTCACTTCCGTTTTCTGTATGCATTACCTCCGGGTGATACTGAATACCGTAAAGCCCTCTTTCCTTATTTTCCATGGCAGCAACGGGACAGTCAGCAGTGTGGGCTGTTGACTTAAAGCCTTCGGGAAGTTCACTTATATAATCAGTGTGGCTCATCCATGTATTGCCCTCGGCAGGAAGTCCCTTAAATAAAACACTGTCTGTGTCAAATACAGTTGCAGTCTTGCCGTATTCACTTACAGTTGCTGAAGATACTTTACCTCCTGTCAGATGTGCCATTAACTGGCAGCCGTAGCATATACCAAGTACAGGTACGCCAAGTTCAAATATTTCTTTACTTATAGTTGGTGAATCCTCAAGATAAACGCTATTAGGTCCTCCCGTAAAAATAATACCCTTTGGGTTCATAGCCTTTATTTCTTCAATAGAAGTCTTGTAAGACTTGACCTCACAGTAAACATTGCATTCACGGACTCTTCTTGCAATAAGCTGATTATACTGCCCTCCGAAGTCCAGCACAATAATTAATTCATGCATTGATTTTATCCTCCATAATTATTTTTTCAAAAACATTCTTCTTGGGGTAAGGTCGACTCTCATAGCCATGAGAATATCTTCTCTCGGTTCAATAATAAATCTTTTCCTCTTCCCTTTGTATGTTGCCACAAAGACATAAGTATTTCCAAGCACCTCACCGCTGCTGAAATTTTCAACAGGTATGTTTTCATACATTGCAAGATGCTCTTTATCATCAATATGTGCCATTATTTCAAACTCTGAAACATTTCCTTCAAAGACCTTTTTTCTCTTTGTACGGTTCATTATAACATCAATGTCAAGTATACCGTCTGTATAGGCGTACTCAAATTCTTTGTTAAGCAGCTTGATTTTCTTAACGGCAACAAAAATATCGATTCCAACAATTATAACACTTAACAGTGTAAAGGCATAACCCATGCTGTCATTGCCCTGATCGTAGAAAACACTTGCCCTTGCCATACAGACTTCCCAGAAAAACAGAGCTATTGCAATAGCAATACCTATTATATAAATTCTTTTGCTCCTGTCCTTCTGGTCAAATTCCTTTTTGACCAATTGCTCCTTAAATACATCATTTCTCATAGGCTATTCCTCTTCTTCCGTATTATCATTAAAGAAGCTGAATTTGTTTACAATTCCCGGTACCATATCAATAAGCTTATTTACACTGTTGTTATCCTTAACATTAATAAGCTGAACACTGCCGTTTGCAATTACCATAACGGCACTTGGCGTAATTTTGGCACCCATACCTCCTGCTCCCGAGGACTTGCCGTTTTTCTCCTGCCTTGAATCAGAGGAGCCTGTCCCCATGCCAAAGGAAACATCAACAAGAGGAATAATTGTAACACCATTCATTTCTATAGGCTCACCTACAACAGTCTTACTGGAAACAAAGTTATCCAGTTTACTAAACATAGTTTCCAGATTTTCATTAAAACTACCCATCAAACTCACCCTTCCAATAATCCTTTACAAGCGGCCATACAGGCTTAGTAAAAATATACTTAGCTATAGGAAACAAAATAAGCCACAAGTTAGTTCTTCCCCTTATATTAAAATCTCCCGTAAGCTCCCTTTCTTCAAAGTTACCTTCAATATTAATATCAAGAGGAACAAAAGCTTTAACAACAGCAACAGCACCAATAGCCTTTCCCGTGTCCGAAGGATCACCTAATCCTATAATACCGTTGATCTCACACTTTTTAAAGCCGATATTTTTAAAAAGTCTTATAATCAACTTTATTGTAGCATTCAGAATACTTCTGATACTGTACTTATCGTTAAAACTTCTTGCAAAGTTTATTTTGTCTGCTATGCCTGCAATAAAATTTTTAATTCCCGCGAAAAAATTCTTGATTTTTTTCACTATACTATTAATATTACCATTTTTTTCAATATTTGCAACAGTTTTATGAATATTTTCATCATTATTGCAGATATTTTTTTCTTCTAAATCAATATTTATGCTATCTCCTTCGGAATCATAGTTTATATTACATATTCCAAAGGGCACATAAACACTGTATTTTAAATGATCACCATCTATTTCATAACTGCCTTTAACTATGCCGAAAAGCCACCTGAAACTCCCTTTCGACTTTATATCTTCATTTTTGCTTCCCTGAGCCTCAAAACGGCAAAAGTTAAATAGCAGTACAGCAAGAATAAACACAACTATACCCAGTATTACACCAATCAATATTAATATTACTTTTAATATTGTCAACAAAACACCAAGCATAGCCTCACCTACCTGCATCTTACATTATAATATTCTTTAAAATCCTTAAGGTTTTTATTATCCTTAAGCCATTGTGATATAAGCTTTGCCGCCGTAGTTTCAGCAGCACTTTTTCCTTTTACAACAGCTATGATACCGTAATTCTTGTAATTGTTTATACTTTTAAGGGCATCACTTAAACTAAGTATTTCCATAAGCCCTTTGCCCTTATCGCTTACACATACTGCGTAATATCCCCAGGCACCAAAGCCTTTATTTACAAGAGTTTTTATATCTTTAATATTTTCATCCAGTATAATATTGTCGTAATACCTCAATATGATCACTCCACACTGACATATTCAAACACAGCATAGCCGTCAGTATTTCTGCCTTCGTTATTTACGGCAAAAATTCCTATCTTGCCTCCGACCCAGCTTTTTCTTGAAACTTTATATTGGAGAGTTTCACCTATCTTTTCAAAATTAATACTATCTTCGCTTATATAGCAGTCAATATTACAGAGATAAGATACCTTAAGCTTTAAATATACTGTTCCAGCCTTTATATCCTTTTCAGCCTTTACAATTTCTTCTGTATCTTCATCCTTTTCAAGGTCAAAACTTACTTGTTTCACTTTTCCGTTTTCAATTCTTACTCCGTAGTAGCTGCCTCCTGTAATTACAAGTCCGCAGCTTTCATTTTCATTGAGAGCCATATTGACCTTTGCTGTCACTTCAAAGTTAGGGCGTGTCATTAATTCACAGAGCACATTTGCCGCATCGGAAATATTTTTCCCCTCATATGGCAGAGCAAAAAGCTTTATGCCATTACCTGTCATTTCATAGAAACTGTCTTTTGGATATGCCTGCCACTGCCACTGTAAGCTAAGTTTGTCTCCCTTGAAATCATCAGAGTCAACAGGAGGAAGTATTTCGCTTTCACAGCCCCCCGGCTTTTTATATTCCATTACAGGCTCGCCGATATGGTCATTGTTGGTATCAACACCCATTTCTATCCAGTCATCATCTGTCCACTTTGCAGGCTGCAAATGAGTAATTCTTCCATAACCTTCTAAATCCTGAAAATGAACAAACCAGCTTTCACCGTTGTCCATATCTACAAGTCCCCCCTGATGAGGTCCGTTTACAGGGCTGTTACCCTGCCATAGAACAACTTTGTGTTCATAAGGACCGTATATGTTTTTACTTCTTGCAACCATCTGCCAGCCATGCTGGACACCTCCTGCAGGAGCAAAAATATAGTAATAGCCGTTTCTCTTATACATCTTAGGTCCTTCTATAGTAGGATGATTTATTCTTCCGTCAAATACAAGAACACCATCGTCAAGAAGCTTGGTACCGTCAGCAGTCATTTTATGAAGGAAAAGCTTGCTCTTATAACCTATTCTGCTCTTTGCAACACCTCTTATTAAATAAGCATTGCCGTCATCATCCCAGAATGGGCAAGTATCTATCCAGCCTTTTGACTTTGCAACACAAATTGTGTCATTCCACTTTCCGAAAGGATCTTCCGTATTAGCCATAAATACTCCCTCATCGGGATCACCGAAATATACCCAGAATTTATTGTCATGGTATCTTATGCTTGGTGCCCAAACGCCTTTACCGTGCTGTGGAGTTGAATAAATATCAAGAGGCATTTTTTCGACTGCATAGCTTATTAATTTCCAGTTTACCATATCTGTTGAATGTAAAACAGGCACTCCCGGAAAATATGTAAAAGAGCTTGCAACCATAAAAAAGTCGTTGCCTACTCTTATAACATCGGGGTCAGAATAATCCGAAAATAAAATGGGATTTTTATATTTTCCGTTTCCCAAATCAGCGATCCATTTTCCTTTTACATTTTCATACATAGCTTTTACCTCATATAAGTTCTATTTCTTCGCTTTTATCTCTTGTCATAAGGTCATATACAGCTTGCTTGACATCCTTGCCTTCATAAAGTACGCTGTTTATTTCATGAGTTATAGGCATATCTATGTTAAGCTTCTTTGAAAGCTCATATGCTGCCTTGGCATTTATTACTCCTTCAACAACCATATGCACTTCATTAAGAGCCTCTTCAAGGCTTTTTCCCTGTCCCAGAAGTATGCCCGCTCTTCTGTTCCTGCTGTGCATGCTTGTACATGTTACGATCAGGTCACCTACACCTGCAAGTCCTGAAAAAGTTTCTCTCTTTGCACCCATAGCAATACCAAGCCTTGATATTTCGTGGAGACCTCTTGTCATTAAAGCAGCCTTTGTATTATCCCCAAATCCACAGCCATCGGAAATACCTGCCGCAAGGGCAATGAGATTTTTAAGGGCCCCTCCAAGCTCTACTCCTACAATATCGGAATTTGTATATACTCTGAACATAGGTGTCATAAATGTATTCTGTATTTCAGATGCGACCTCAGGATCTTCAGATGAAGCAACTATTGCAGTCGCCATATTTCTGCCCACCTCTTCGGCATGGGAAGGACCTGATAAAACACCTACTCTGCACTGTGGTATCTCTTCTTTTATAACCTGAGAAAGTCTTAAAAGAGAGCCTTCCTCAAGCCCCTTTGCCACATTTACAACAATTTGATTTTCCTTAATAAGAGGGGCAAATCTCTTTGCCATACTTCTTACAAATTTTGAGGGGGAAGAAAACACGATCATATCTGCCCATGTTATGTCCTCATCCTTACATGTAACGATTATATCACTGTCAAGCTTTATACCAGGTAAAAACTCCTTGTTTTCTCTCTCAGCAAGGATAGCCGCTGCTTCTTCCTCTTTAAATGACCATAATATAACATTGTTCCCTGCTCTTTTAAGCTGAACAGCAAGAGCAGTTCCCCAGCTTCCTGAGCCAATTACTGCAACTGTTTTCATATCAACACCTCTTTATTTCTTTTTAGAGCCGAATTTGTTTTCAGTTCCGTTTAATAATCTTTCAATATTGGATTTGTGCTTAATATATGCAAGTATGCAAAGCACAAACATAAGCAATATTTCTTCAATGCCAAAGCCGTATATATTTCTTGTTATTATCATTAATATAGGGTAAACCAAAGCCATAGTCAATGAAGAAAGAGAAATATATCTTTTTGCCAGAAATACAACAAAGCCTATTGCATATGTAATAAGAGCTATCTGCCAGTCAACGCAGAGCATAAGCCCAAGCGTACAGGCAATGCCCTTTCCTCCTCTGAAACCAAGATAAAAAGGAAAATTGTGACCAAGCACAGCACCTATACCTGCATATAGTCCCGGCAAAAGACTTGTACCCTCTACAAAGCTTCCATCACCGTCAAATATAAGAGAACATATAATATAAGCTGCAATTATCTTAAAAAGGTCAATAAGGAACACAACTATGCCTACTTTTTTGCCAAGTACTCTTGTAGTGTTTGTAAATCCCGCATTTCCGCTTCCGTATTCCCTTATATCGATTTTGCCTATAAGCCTTCCAAGAATATAGGCTGACTGTAAACACCCGAAACAATACCCGATTATTAAACAAGCTATTCTGAACATAATTTTCCCTTCCGTAAATATTTTATTTGTTTAAGCAAAAAACTGCCGATACTATTCCTTTCTGTTTCTTGCAATAAAGTGTATGGGCGTTCCCTTAAATCCAAAAGCCTCTCTGAGCTGATTTTCAATATATCTCTTATAAGAGAAGTGCAAAAGCTCAGTATCATTGACAAAGAGCACAAATGTAGGAGGCTTGACGGAAACCTGAGTCATATAATAAATTCTCAAAGGTCTGCCCTTTTCAGCAGGAGGCTGATTCATAGCCATAGCCTCAATAAGCACATCATTAAGGACACCTGTTGCAATTCTCATTGTGTTGTTTTCATGTACCATATTTATAAGGTCAAAAAGTTTAGTAACTCTCTGTCCCGTAGCGGCAGAAATAAATATTGTAGGAGCATATGAAAGATATTTGAACTCTGTTTCAATATCCTTCACAAACTTATTCATAGTCTTATTATCCTTTTCTATCTTGTCCCACTTATTTACCGCAATTATAACAGCCTTTCCTGCTTCATGAGCAATACCTGCAACCTTTGTGTCCTGGTCTGTAATGCCTTCTTCCGCATTTATCATCATTATACAAACATCAGCTCTTTCAACGGCAGCCACAGCTCGTATGATAGAATATTTTTCAATATTTTCCTTTATTTTGGACTTTCTTCTCATTCCTGCAGTATCTATAAACACATACTTCTGTCCGTTGTATTCATAGGGTGAGTCAATAGCATCTCTTGTGGTACCTGCCACATCACTTACTATAACTCTCTCCTCGCCTAAAATTCTGTTGATGAGAGATGACTTGCCAACATTAGGCTTACCTATAATAGCAACCTTAATTGTATCTTCGTCATCTTCTCCGTCCTTATCTTCAGGGAAATGCTTTACAACCTCATCAAGAAGATCACCTATACCAAGCATCTGTCCTGCACTTACTCCAAAAGGCTCTCCCAGTCCAAGCTGATAAAATTCATATATATCCATACCATACTTAGCAAGGTCGTCCATTTTATTTACAGCCAGTACAACAGGCTTCTTAGATTTCCTGAGTATATTTGCAACCTGCATATCTGCATCGACCATACCTGTTCTCACATCAGCCACAAATATAATTACGTCAGCTGACTCAATAGCAATTTCAGCCTGTGAATACATATTTTTAAGCATCATATCATCACTTTCAGGCTCAAGTCCTCCGGTGTCGATAAGTGTAAAATGATGGTTAAGCCATTCAGCATCGGCATAAATTCTGTCACGGGTCACACCCGGCGTATCTTCCACAATAGATATTCTCTGTCCTGCTATTCTGTTAAACAGTGTGGACTTTCCCACATTAGGTCTGCCAACTATAGCAACAATCGGTTTAGCCATTTCAATTTTCCTCCGCTTTTAAAATTTCCTTAAGTATTTCAGCCCCACCGCTTTTAACGGGTGTTACCTTAACATTCAGTTCTCGCTCTATATCCGATATATCCACATCGTCAAGGAGAGCAGTTCCCTCGGTCCTTATGCAGTTTTCAGGCAGAAAAAGCGCTGTTCCCAGTTCCTTTCCTTTTAACTGACTGATTATATCCCTTCCTGTCATAAGACCGCTTACAGTTATAGTTCTGCCAAAGAAATCATTTTCAATAGCATATACATTTATTTTAGTATTAGTATACTTTTCCATTATATCACAAGCTAAGGAATAAATAAAGTCATAAGCAATTTTTCCTGTAGCAATGCTTACATTTCTTACTTTGCTGTCACCTTCCGCAGTGTTAAAATAGTCATAAAACTCCTTTTTAGTAAGAGTAACCATACCCACACCGTTTTCATACTGAGGATAATCTTCATAAAAATCATTATCAGGAAGCTCCACACCTGCCGTAATATAAAACTCATCACTTAAGTAACAAAAATGCGTACCGTATTCCTTATAGAACTTGTCCTGCCACACTCTGACCTGTTCAATTATTTTTGCGCATTCCTCTTTATTGTAAAGCTCTATATCAGTAAGCCCTTCCCTGTATTTTGATTTTCCGAAAGGCACAATTGCCATACTTCCCGCAATTGGAAGAAATTTTGATAAATCGCTTATACTCTTATCCAGATGTTCTCCGTCATTTATATTTTTACATAAAACGATCTGAAAATTCATTTCTATGTGATTGTCATTGAGCTTTTTTAGATAATCCATAAGCTTTACGGCATTTGGATTTTTAAGCATATATTTTCTCAATTCCATATCCGTTGTATGAACGGATACATTAATAGGAGATAAGTGATAGAATATGATCCTGTCAATATCTTCTTCCTTCATATTTGTAAGAGTTACATAATTTCCCTGTAAAAAAGAAAGTCGTGAATCATCGTCCTTGAAATAAAGAGATTTTCTCATACCCTTTGGAAGCTGATCAATAAAGCAGAATATACATTTGTTTGAACATGATCTTGCCTTGTCCATAAGTCCCGATTCAAACACAATGCCCAGATCCTCATATTCCTCCTTGTCTATTTCAAGGAGCCATTCATCACCGTCAGGCTTTCTTATTCCCACTTCAATATATTCACCCTGTATCAAATATCTGTAGTCAAGGACATCCTTTACAGGCTTGTTGTCAATATCCACAAGAATATCCCCTGCTTCAATGCCAAGCTCCTCTGCAATGCTGTCCTTTTCAACCTTTATTATAACATTTTCATTTTTCATTTAAATTTACCTTTATATCTTCTATAAACTTACAAACTAATAAATCCTGCCATTGAACCTCTTTCATTGCCCATTAACCTATGGGAATAAAACATATCGGGATGACACATAGTGCATATTCTGCTGTTCTCAATATTATCTCTTAATATTCCTGCATCTACAAGTATTTCTTCATTAACACCATGAAGGTCAATATAATAATGTCCTTCATTTTCGGTGTCCTTTTCTATAAAATCATCAGCCCATTCAAAGGCTTCTCTGAAAGCTTTAACAACAGGCTCATCAACCTGAAAACAGCACTTTCCTATAGCAGGAGAAATACCGCATATTATATTTTCTCTTTTACATCCGTAATCACTTACCATTTTATCAACAGTCCTTGCTCCTATTGAAAGAACAGTGCCTCTCCATCCGCTGTGACAAATGGCGATAACTTCTTTACAGGGATCATAAAAGAAAATAAGCACACAATCAGCGGAAAAACCTGTAAGCACAATATCCTTACACTTAGTTATGATACCGTCATATCCCTCCTGTTCTCTTTCAAGAAAAAGACCTTTACCCCTGTCAGCTTCTGTTATGTTTAATATTCTGTCGGTGTGTATCTGCCTTGTCCACACAGTATTTCTGCAGTCACAGCCAATTGCTCTGCATATTCTTCTGTAATTTTCAATTACATTTTCATGCTTGTCCTCTCTCCATCCCAGATTCATTGTGGCATAACAGCCTTCCGATACACCGCCTTTTCTTGTTGAAAAGCAGTGCTTCACTCCATGCAATTTTTCAAAAACATAATATTCAACATCACCTTTTTTTATAAGCTTCATATTATCTCTCCCTGCAAAAAATATATTTTATTAATTAATATTCATATCACAGAAAATTTTGTTCTTAGCAAAAAGCATTCTTTATATGCTCCACCTTTTTCCCCATAATCTCAATCACATCAAATCTCAAATCACATTTAACATTATTCTCAACTATGTACATTTCCGCAGTCCTTTTGATTTGCCTTTGCTTGAAAGGTGTCACAGCCTCTCTGGGCAGTCCCTTATCAGCATTCTTTCTGTACTTGACCTCTATAAAAATAATGTATTTGCCTCTTTTAGCAATTATATCTATCTCGCCTGTTTTTCTCCTGTAATTGGTTTCAAGTATTTTATATAATCTCAGCTTTAAATAGTGCTGTGCAATTTTTTCGCCTTTCCTGCCCTTTTCGACGTTATCCAAAGTTCACACCTCTGTTATCTATATGCAATAAACTACTTTATAAAACCCATTTTCCTAAAGTAATTCATATATCTTTTCTTCTGCACGTCTATCATTTTATCGGAATTAACAAATTCAACAAACTCCTTCTCACTAATCCATTTGTAGGATACTGTTTCTCCTTCCTGCACCTTTATACTTTTCTTGTCACAATCGGTTACACACAAATATGCGTAAAAAATACTTTTATTGTAATCGAACACGTTATATCCCACTTCTTCAAATTTATCTGCAGAAATACCTGTTTCTTCATAAAGCTCTCTCTTTATACAGCTTATTTTATCTTCACCCTTTAATGCCGAACCACCTGCAGTTGCCTCAAAAAATCCGGGATAATTGGGCTTAGAGCTGTCCCTTTCCATTAACAGATAATCTCCGTCTGTATGTCTTACAAGAACTTCACAAACCAAATGATACAATCCCTCGGGTATATCCTCACCACGAATCAAATCAATACCTGACAATGAACCGTCTTTAAAATAACCATCCCATACTTCCATACCAACCTCCGAAAATAATCAAATTGCTGCATTTATTCCTTAACCTTAACCCAAATTAAATTTCTTGGTAAAACTCCTTCTGTGTATATCACAAAGTCCGTACTTTCTAATAGCCTCTTCATGCTCCCTTGACCCATAGCCTACATTGTGCTCAAATCCATACTGAGGATATTTTTTAGCATACTCAGCCATCATTCTGTCTCTTACAACCTTAGCTATAATACTTGCAGCACCAATAGTTATACTCTTGGCATCACCCTTAATTATAACCTCCTGGGGAATATCAATTCCGGGAATAGTTACGGCATCTACCAAAAGCTGCTGAGGTTTCATGTCCATATTTTGCAGAGCAGTTCTCATTGCCTTATATGTAGCCTGCAATATATTTATCTCATCGATTTCATAATTGTCAACAATTCCCACACCAACACATAAAGCCTTGTCCTTTATGACATCAAAAAGCTCCTCTCGTTTTTTAAGTGAAAGCTTTTTGCTGTCATTTACACCTTCTATTTTACAGCCCTTAGGAAGTATCACACAAGCAGCAACAACAGGCCCTGCATAGGGTCCCCTTCCAACTTCATCAATACCGCCCACATATTCAATACCCATATCCTGATACTTTTTTTCATACTGTGTTATACTTTCAAGTCTTTCAAGCTCTGCGTTGTGCTTTTCAATTTTCTTTTTAGCACTTTCAACAAGCTTTAAAACTCCTGCTCTCGTATCCTCGCTGTAGCACTCTGTAAAACCTGCCAGATCCTCAATAATGCAATTATTTAATTCTTCCTTTATTTCAGCTATTGATTTCATAACATTATCCCTTTGCATACATTTTCAGTTTATATTATACAATATCACCCAATTTTTTTCAATAGAATAAATTCACTCTGTATAATTGTCAAAATTCAATATTATATCGATCAAATCAACATAACTGTCCATATTGATATTTGCAGCCTTTTCATTAAACAACACACCATTTTCAAGTATACCGGAAATATATTTGAGAGTAAGTGCATTATCCTTATCATCAATATTTCCGTCCATATTAACATCACCATAAGTATAAGGAACTTCCTGTATTGTATTATCACTGTCTGTTTCATAATAAATACTGTTTTCCATAATTACATAGTCTTTAAAATACTCATTTAAAAATTCAACAGTATTCTTATCCATATATACCATAGTGGAAGGTATATAAATATTATTCCAGTTTGTATTTCCCTTGTTTGGTGCAAACATACAGCCCTTTTCTATTTCCCGTACTCCCTCGGGTATATTGACATTCCCTGTATATTTATTTGGAATATAGTATATACAGGTCATATTTTTAGAATAAAGTATACCGTCAACAGTTGTATAATTCACATTGGTGTCCTTAACCCCGATTTCATTTACAGAGGTATAAACATAAAGTGCACCTGAAAGACTGTTTGCATCCTGATTTAATATATTTTCCGGCAAATCATCGGTAATCACATAGCTGTCAGGTAATATAACCTTCTTGAGGTAATATGCTCTTGAAAAAGCCATTTCATCGATCTGTGTGATCCCTTCCGGTATTTCAAAAACTGTATCTCTCTTTCCTCTGGGATAAGCAAGCATCCTTGTCATATCCTTTGAATATAAAACACCGTCAACAGCCTTAAAATATTTATTATCCTTTGCCACCTCAAATTCAGTAAAGGTTTCATTCTTTCCCATGTCATAAAACACATGTCCGCCGTATCCCGTGTTTTCATCTACATTATAATCTCCGCCTATTGTATGGACAGTTGAAGGTATTATCATTTTTTCGTCCTCAAGTCCCGACATATGGTCAAAGGCACCGTCACTTATTATTTCAAGTCCTTCCGGAAGAGAAATTGTCTTTATACCCGTGCAGTACTGAAAAGCATAAGGTCCTATCTTTTTCAGTGTAGAAGGTAATTCAACCGAAGTGAAATTTATCTTTTTTGCCCCATCGGCTCCAAAGGCAAGAGTTCCTATTTCCTTAACACCTTCCTCTAAGATAAGTTCGCCGTCAAGACCGCTGCAGTTAAAAAATGCACCGTCACCTATTACTTCAATACTTCCGGGAATTGTTATTCCTCCCGTAATACCGCTGCATTCATAAAATACACCTGTTCCCATATAATAAAGGGTATCGGGAAGTTTTATTTCACCTCTAAGACTTGTACAGTCACTGAAAGCATAAGAACAAAGCCTTTCAATATTATCATTTAAAGTAAGTCCTGTAATATCCGTATTCATAAAGGCATAGGCATAAATTTCCTTTATATTTTCAGGTATAACAACATCACCTGTCAGACCGCTGTCGGCAAATACCGCCCCGCCTATAAGCTCTGCAGTTTCAGGCAGAACTGCATCTGTAAGCTCCGCCATGCCGTAAAAAGCAAAATTACCTACAGTTATTATTCCATCGGAAATAGTTACTCTTTCAAAGCTTTCTATGTTCTCATTAGCTTCAAGTATGTTGTACCAGTTTTCATCATCTGCATATCCTTCAACACTGGTTATAATTTTATTGTTATAAAAATTAGGTACAGTAACATCATTATCTTTTCCAAAGTATGCTAAAATAGTATGTCCGTCATCTGAAACATCCCACTCGTCTGCTTCTCCTTCAACAATTTTAACAGGTTTTTCGGTAATTTTTCTGCTGCTTTCACTTCCCCTGAAAAACTGTATTTCAACAGCCTGAGGACTTACAACTGCCTCTCCTGCATCAAAATATCTGTAAACATATCCCTTGCTGTCAGGCTCACCGCCCACTTCAAATATATTTCCGTCAATTCCTACTTCAATATTACCGGTATATTCCTTACCGCTGTATTCAAAAAACAATGCTCGCACATTATTGCTGTCATCAACATAAACAGATTTCATATCAATAACATCATCAAGGGATTCAAATGAAAACAGACTTATTCCTGCTGTCTTTTTATTTGCATCTTCTATTATTCTGCTGAAAATATGGCTTTCCGTTGTATATTCTTCTGGAGGAATAATCCTGTCATGTATTTCACTTCCATACACACATACGCCATATACCACAGTTATAAAAAAAGTAACTGTTATAGCTGCCCATTTTCTTATTGCCATATCTTCACCTCCCATAAAACACACTACTATTTCAGTACCCCTTTTTCAATTTCATAATAATCAAATCTTGAAGTAACAATAGTATTAAGCTCAATTTTACACTTATATCTTTCTTCAATAAGCTTTTTGCTTTTATCAAGACTTTCGATAACTTTTGCATTGGAATAAAGCTTTATATGATCATATACAGTTGATGAAACTATACTTATAATTTCATTATTTATGCTGTCAGCTATATAAGAAATATCCTTTACCCTTCCCAGTCCGTCGCACATAGGGCATTTGTGGTAAATATATCTGCTTAAAGGCTTTCTCTTTTTCTCTCTTGTTATCTGCATAAGTCCAAGCTCTGTCATTCCAACAATATGAGTACTTATTCTGTCCTTTAACAGTTCACTTTTAAGTGTCCTGTAAAGCTCATTATAACTTTCCTTACTCTTCATATTTATGAAGTCTATTATTATCATTCCGTTCAGGTTTCTCAGCCTTATCTGCCTTGCAGCTTCAACAGCAGCCTCTTTGTTTATTTTAAGGCTGTCCTTTACCTTTATTGATTTTCCGCTGTTCACATCTATAACATTCATTGCCTCGGTTTCATCTATAACAATGAATCCGCCGCTGTCAAGCCATATCTTCCTGTGAAAAAGCTTTTCGATCTGTTTTTCAATACCATAGTTTATAAAAATAGGAATATTGCCTTCGTAGAGTTCAACATTTTTCCAGTTTACATCAAGGTTTGCAAATTCCTCTTTATCATTTACAACAATTACACATTCATCATCTGCAAGATCTCTTACAGCTTTGTTTAAAGGATTTACTTCCTTGTAAATAACTGCAGGAGCTTTTGTATATCTTCCTCTGTTTTCAATTTCTTCAAGCTCCTTTGTAAGTGCAATTATTTCATCCTTTATTTCATCTTCACAGGCATCCTTTGCACCTGTTCTTATTACTACACTGTATTCCTCTTTTGTGTTTTCATCTGCTATTTTTTTTAGCCTTTCCCTTAAATCGCTGTCTGTGATTTTCTTTGATATTCCCGTCTTGCCTCTGTCCTTTACTATTACACAGTATTTTCCTGCTCTGCTTATATTCGTTGTTGCAGCAGCACGTTTTTCGTCAAAGGCTTCCCTTGTGATCTGTATCAATATTTCCTGCCCCTGTTTTATTCCCTTTGTATTTTCGATTTCTGCTTTATCGTTAATCTGCAAAAAAACAGGCTCATCCTCACCTATATTTATAAAGGCAAATTTTGAAGGCAGAATTTTATCAACTCTGCCTATATAAATATCACCATTACAGGCTTTATTTTCCTTGTCCTGAAAAATAAGCTCTGTCAATTTTCCGTTTTCGGTCAATGCAGCCCTGTAATATGGTGAATAACAATCTACATAAATTCTTCTTCCAGACATAAGGGCAGCAGCTCTCCTTTGTTATCGGTATATAATGTACATCTTAAAATATCTGTTTTTTCAAATCTGAATTCAGCACCAAGCTTTTCATAAATATATTCAAGCAGAACATCGATTTTAAGATTGCCCTGACTCCCTGTAGCAATATTTGTATAAATTTCCGTTTTTCCCCCCTCA
Organism: Candidatus Gallispira edinburgensis; assembly: GCA_904395805.1. GTDB lineage: Bacteria > Bacillota > Clostridia > Lachnospirales > CAG-274 > Gallispira > Gallispira edinburgensis. Next base: position 76,311 of record CAJFNV010000011.1, read on the forward strand.
TTATCAACAGCAATACTTTTTATAAGAGGTCTTATATTCACGGTTTTTGTTTTCTTTTTAACTGTTCTTTCAATATTTATTTCTTTTGCCACCATTATTTCATTGACAACATTCTGAATATCCTGATATTTATCATCAAGGGTCACACAGTAATCTGCATAGGAAACAGCAGAGGCACAGCTTTTGGCACTGAATTCAAGCTCAATGACCTGTAATACGGAAATCCCGTCAGGCAAACTTTGATTAAGTCTGTCCTTGATTTCATCACAGTCCATTTTTTCCGTAAGCTGTATATCAAGCACCTCTCCTACACTGCTGACACCAAGAGCAAGGGGTACAGCAAATATTGTAAGCTGATGAGGATTAAACCCCCATGAATAACCTATAGGTATATCAGCCTTTTTAAATGTCCTGTGAAAAAGCTTCATAAGATCCAGATGACCGATATATACCATTCTGTCTGTTTTTGAAAATTCGATTCTGTATTTTATATTGTTATTTACTACTTCTCCGCTATTCAAAGCAGACACCTCCTCCGAACTGTGCAGCACCGCAGCCTGAACACTGCTTTCTGCAGTTAGGTGTGACTGTTTCAGCCTTAGCCCTTTCCATTTCCTTAATAAAGAACTCTTTGCTCACACCAATTGAAATATGATCCCATGGCAATATTTCATCATAGCTTCTTTCTCTGTTAGCATAAAATTCCTTTGAAATTCCCGTATCTTTAAAAGCCTGCATCCACACATCATATTTAAAAAGCTCATTCCAGCTGTCAAACTTGGCACCAAGCTCCCATGCTCTGTATAACACCTTTCCGACTCTTCTGTCACCTCTTGCAAGTACGCCTTCAAGAGAGCTTAATTCGGGCTCATGATAATTATATTTTACCTGTTTTCTTGTCATACTTGTTTTAACAAATTTCTGCTTTCTCATAAATTCCTCGACAGTTGACTGTGCAGTCCACTGGAAAGGAGTAAATGGCTTAGGCACAAAGCAGGCAGAACTTACAGTAACAGAAATTGGTCTGCCTTTTCTTTCCTCCTTAGGTATCTCAAAGAACTTTTCAACTATGGCATTTGAAAGCTTTACAATTCCCAGAAGGTCCTCATCTGTTTCGGTAGGCAGTCCCACCATAAAATACAGCTTGACCCTGGTCCAGCCTCCTGAAAAGGCAAGAGCGCAGCCATTTAATATTTCCTCTTCTGTAATACCCTTGTTTATAACATCTCTGAGCCTTTGTGTGCCTGCTTCGGGAGCAAATGTAAGTCCTGATTTTCTCACAGCCTGTACTTTCTCCATAAGATCAAGAGAAAAAGCATCTATTCTGAGAGAAGGCAGAGATATACTTACACTGTCCTTTGCATACCTGTCAATAAGACCGTTTGCAAGCTCAGAAAAGCTTCTGTAATCACCTGTGGAAAGACTTGTAAGGCTAATTTCCTCATGTCCCGAATTTTTAAGAAGAGAATCTGCAAGTCCCAAGAGTTTGTCACAGCTTTTTTCTCTTACAGGTCTGTATACATATCCTGCCTGACAAAATCTGCATCCTCTTATACATCCTCTGAAAACTTCAAGAGTAACTCTGTCATGTACTGTTTCAATAAGAGGTACAAGCTGTTTATCGGGATAAAAAGCAGTATCCATATCCTTAACGATTACCTTTTTAATTGTCTTTGGTGCATCGGGATGATTTGGTGTAAATGACTCAATTTCACCATTTTCCTTATATTTCACGTCATAAAATTTAGGCACATATATACCTTCTATTTTAAGACATTTTTCAAGAAATTCAGCCTTTGTGCAGCCTGCTTTTTTCATATCCCTGTATAAGTCAAGAAATTCATCATAGCTTACCTCACCTTCACCAATATAGAACACATCTATCATATCAGCTAAAGGCTCAGGATTATACGCACATGGACCTCCCGCAATTACAATAGGGTCATCTTCCCCTCTTTCTGCTGACCATACAGGTATTCCCGCAAGGTTCAGCATATTTATAATATTTGTATAGCTCATTTCATACTGTAATGTAAAGGCAACAAAGTCAAATTTATTAAGGGCATCCCCTGTTTCAAGAGCGAAAAGAGGAATATTATTTTCCCTCATCTTCTCTTCCATATCATACCATGGTGCAAAACATCTTTCACAGTATGTGTCCACTCTCCTGTTAAAGAAATAGTACAATATCTGTAAACCCAGATGGCTCATTCCCACTTCATAGACATCGGGAAAGCAGAATGCAATTCTTATATCTACATCATCAGGATTTTTCTTTACCATATTTATTTCGTTTCCGATATATCTTGCAGGCTTTTCGACCTGCAGCAATATTTCCTTAAGCATTTTATATCCTCCGTAAAACTTATTATTATGATTATAACATATTTTATTAAAATCACAAAGAAAATAATTAAAAGTTTAAATAATATATCTGAACCTTTTACTGCACCATTAGAAGCAACAAGGAGGCTCCAAAGGGAACCTCCACGCTTATACATAGCACTATTAACTTTTTATAAGGGAAGTATCCCTGTCAAAAGGCTTACTGAAATCAATATCACCGCTATACTCATTTATTTTTTCTCCTTCAATAAGGAACTGCACCTTATTGACCGTATCAAGTTCCGTAAGAGAATTAACAATTGAATATATAATAAGTATTTCTGAAATGTTTCCTTGTTTTTTAAGAAAATCACGGGAAAGATTTACATAGCAAATACCTTCTTCAGTTTTTATATCCCTTATTTTTGTGTCAGCAGGCACAGTTGCAGAAAGATTTGAACCATTGGTGTTATCCGGTCCGCTTATAAGCTGTTCTACTATCTGATACTCTACTGACTGGCTTTGCTTTACTTCCATGCCTCTTTGCTGACATACAAGTTTTTTACCATCCTTATCGGCAAAATAAAGTAAAAGAACCTGCCAGTTTGTTTTTTCCGGGCTTACAGTCGGATTATTCATAACAGTACTTCTGTTAAATACAGCTATATTTTCATTATCTCTGTCCATTATGGGTATACCGCCAACAGTAATACATACATTGTTTATAAAGCTTAAATCCGTAAGTGTATAAACAAGGGAGCCCATTGAAAGTATTTTAAGATTGCTCGGCATATCATTATAGGTAGTTGATATATCTATATATGCCGTATTGTCCTGATACCTCTTATCGTTAACCTTAAATTCCTTGGGCAGAGTAAGTCCGAGATTGGCATTTTTTGACCCTGCAAAATATTCTTCAACAACAGTGTTAAACATAAGTTTTTGATCACTAACGGAATTTATGGCTCTTTTTTCAATTTCAAGAGTATTTGTATTCAAATTTATATAATACATATTAAAGGTTTCAGTTCCCTCAGCCATCTTAATATTTTTAGTATATATAAATATGAGTGACACTACACAGACAGACAGAACAGCAAGAATTCCGTATAGTAAATATTTTTTTATTTTACTCATAGGCTATTCCTCTTTTCTTTCCAGCGGAAGTCTTACAATAAATGTAGCACCTTCATTTTTACCGCTTATTATTTTAACAGAGCCGTTATGGAGCATAATTATGGAGTGTGTGATTGCAAGCCCAAGACCTGTGCCTCCTGTTTCCCTGTCGCGGGTTTTATCCACTCTGTAAAACCTTTCAAATACTTTAGTCTGTTCCTCCTCAGATATACCGATACCTGAATCCTGAACTGTTATAAAACAGTCCTTGCTGTCCGCATCAAGCATTACCTTAACATATCCTCCTTCGGGCGTATACTTAATACCGTTATCAACAAGATTTGATACGGCAAGGCTCAGCTTGACCTCATCCCCCATCAGAACTACATCCTTTGCAGCCTGAAAGGAAAGATCTATGTTCTTATCAGAGGCAAGAGGAGATAATCTTTTCACAATATCTCTCAGCATTTTATTTACATCAATATCAGTAACATTAAGTCTGGCTTCATTAGGATCATTTCTTACAAGGGCAAGTAAATCATTTACAATGTTTGTCATTCTGTCAATTTCAGAACTTATATCCAATAAAAACTCTCTGTACATTTCAGCCGGTACATCCTCCTGTAAGAGAAGAGATTCACTGAGGACCTTTATAGAACTTAAAGGAGTTTTAAGCTCATGGGACACATTTGAAACAAATTCCTGTCTTGACTGATCATCTTCTTCAAGTCTTTTAGTCATTGTATTTACAGCCTCTCCCAGTTCTGTAAATTCATTTTTACCCTTTAACTCTATTCTCTGATGAAGCTGCCCCGCTGAGATCTTTTTAATTGTATCAAGTACATTTTTAAGCGGTCCGAATATTATCTGAGACATAAATATAACAAGTGCAATTACTATAATAATTATAAACAATGTAACTATGATCCACTTGTTTGATATTTCATTTATAAGCTCATATACATCTGCAAATGAGGAAATTACAAGGACAGCACCTATTTTATTTGAATGTTCATCTTCAATATAGGCTGAAGCGTATATTGCCTGCTCATCTTTTCTCAAATTGGCCTCATCCCTTCCTGCAAGGGCAGTAAGTATTTCAGGCACAATAAACATTTTATTAATTACGGCACCGTTTGTATCTGCAACAACATATCCGTCCTTATCTACAACAATAATTCTGCAATTATCCTCTGCACTTCTTTCCTCAAGATCATCCCAGAACTGTTCCTGCTTTGATTTATCCTTCAGATATCCTGCCTTTTGTATATTTCCTGCTATTTTATTTGCCTGATAAAGAACTTCCTTTTCATTTGTATCCGCAAAATATCCCTGAAGGGTTTTTGTTGTATTAAAAGAGAAAAAAAGCAAAGGTACAATACCTATAATAAGGTATGTTATAAACATCTGAAATTTGACGCTTCTTAAATCAATACCCTTTATCCATCTAAAAAACTTACTGGAAATAGTAACCAACTCCCCACTTAGTATGAATATACTGAGGGTCACTTGGATTTACCTCAATTTTTTCTCTCAGACGTCTTACATGAACGTCAACGGAACGTGCATCTCCCGGATAACCGTATCCCCAGAGAGTATTAAGAAGATTGTCTCTGCTGTAGACCTTTCCGGGATTTTTAACAAAAAGCTCCAGAAGATCAAATTCCTTTGCAGTCAGATTTTTCTCCTTACCGTTTATAAAGCAGCGTCTGCTTTCAAGATCAATTTCGAGATCTTTAGCTCGTATAATATTTGACTTTGGTTCTTCCTTTGCTACAGATCGCACACTTCTTCTCAATATTGCCTTTATTCTTGCCTTAAGCTCCAGTATGTTAAAAGGCTTTGTTATATAATCATCAGCACCATATTCAAGACCCATGATCTTGTCCATATCCTCGCCTTTTGCAGTTACCATTATTATAGGTACATTAGAAAACTCTCTGATCATTCTGCATACTTCAAGACCATCTATTTTAGGAAGCATTACATCAAGAAGTATAAGGGAATAGTTATGGGTTTTAGCAAGCTTATAGGCTTCTTCACCGTCATAGGCTGCATCAACTTCCATTCCCTCCTGTTCAAGACTGAATTTAATTCCCTTAACAATTAATTTTTCATCATCAACAACTAAAATTTTATGTGCCATTATTACTCCTCCAATGTTATTTTATCTTCTATATTTTTAAGAATAGACTCTCCAATCCCGCTGACTTCAAGCAAATCTTCCTTGCTTTCAAATGGACCATGTTCCTCTCTGTATTCAACAATACTCTGAGCCTTTTTATCTCCGATACCCTCAAGAGCAGTAAGCTCATATACATCTGCTTTGTTTATATTTATAAGGTATGGTATATTTTCATCTTCACTATAAACTGCAGCACTTTGACTGACATTTTCAACTGCTTCTTCTTCACTGTGCTTTTTTGTTATTTCTTTGTAATTAACTGTATACCATACTCCCCACACAAGCACAAATACAGTGAAAAATAAATAATATATCTTTCTGTACATAGCAGCTCCATATATAAAAAATGACTAAATTCAACAATTTTGACTAAATCCCTTGATTGAAATCAAAATTTATATTATAATATAATAGTTTTGATTTAATCCAAGGAGAAAAATTATGACCAATACATCTATACTTTATAAGTTTATCACATTTTTATTAATTTTTACAGTACTTTTTTCAATTAATTCCATACAAATTTTTGCTGAAACGGAAACCTCACAGATACAAAATGCTGAAAACTCTACTGAAACAACCACAGAAGCACCATCGGTTGTTAAAAATTATGCAGAGGAAGGAAAAGAACTTCCTCTTAATTCCAGAGCAGCTATATTAATTGATGCAAACACAGGTACTGTACTATATGAGAAAAACGCCCATGAAAAACTTTATCCTGCCAGCATAACCAAAGTACTTACAGGTTATATTGCCTGCAGCGAAGGTAATCTGGATGATACTCTTACAGTTTCACAGACTGCCTATGACGGCATGGGCGAGGGAGGAAGCAGCATAGGGCTTGTCCCCGGAGAACAGGTCAATTTCAGAGACGGAATGTACGGTGTAATGCTTGAATCAGCAAATGAAGTATGTATGGCAATTGCAGAGCATATGTCAGGAACTGTAGAAGCCTTTGTTGAAAAAATGAATGAAACAGCCGCAGCAATAGGATGTACTGAAAGCCATTTTGCTAATCCTCACGGATTTCACGACGACAATCATTATACAACTTGCTATGATATGGCACTCATAACAAAACAGGCAATAACAAATGAAGATTTCAATCAGATATGGGGAACTATATCCTATCAGATCCCCGCTACAAATATGAATGTAACAAGATACCTTAACAATAAGGACAAAATGATAGCTCCTACATCTGAGTACTACTATCCCGATTTACTTGGCGGTAAAACAGGATTTACGGATGAAGCAGGGAATACCCTTGTAAGCTATGCCGAGAGAAACGGTGCTTCACTTATTTCTGTTGTAATGAAAGCTGACGGCTATAATAACAGTTATACAGATTCAGCCAATCTTCTTGATTACGGATTTTCAGTATACAATGAAAGATCAACTATTTTCAAGGCATCTGATTATTCCTCAACAGCAAATGTTATTCAGACATATAAGGACAAAACTTATGAGCTCGGTACTGTAGGGATAGGAGCTGCCTCAGATGTTGATATGGCACTTCCTGAATTTATGACAGCAGATAAAATTACCGTAAAGACAAATGTTGATGAAAATCTTACAGCTCCCGTAAGTATTAACGATATTGTCGGATCAATTGATATTTACTATGAAGATACACTTCTTGACAGCGTTGATGCCATAGCAACAACAGAAGCCCCTGCTCTTTCGGATAAAGAACTTGCAAAGCGTGAACTTAAAGATAATTTGCAAAAATATGTAATGATACCTCTTATGGTACTTATAATACTGTTTATAATATTTATCATAGTAGTATTGATACAAACAGTAATAAATCAGATCACAGGCAAAAATAAAAGAAAGAAAAAACATAAAAAAAGACGAAAAGGTGCACCTAACAGGAAACCAAATGCTGTAAAAAGGAGACCGCCAAATAAAAAGCGCTCTCCTTCCAAAAAAAGAAGACCAAAAACAACCGATAATTAAAAGAAATGCTGTCATGAACTGACAGCATTTGATATTTAAAAGGGGATTTATACTATGAACAGAACTATTATACGCAGGGCAGAAAGAGATGACGTACCTGCAATAAACACTATACTTAACTATGCAATTGTTAATACAAACTATAATCTTAACGAAAAGCCCCGCTCCCTTAATGATGCCTATAAATGGTATGATGATCACACTGCGGAAGATTACCCTGTTTTTGTTGCGGAAGTCGACGGTGCCGTTGCAGGCTGGGCGTCCCTTTCCCATTTCCGGGCATACTCAGGATATGATACCACAGCAGAAGTTTCTGTCTATGTGTCACATAATTTCAGGCACAGAGGATTAGGAACACTTCTGGTTACAGAGCTTGAACGCTCCGCAAAAAGATTTCATATGCTTATAGCTGTAATAACAGATAATAATACGGCAAGCATATCTCTTCACAGCCGCTGCGGTTTTGTGCCTATGTGCACATTCAGAGAGCTTGCAAGAAAAAATAATGAATATGTTGATATAACATTTATGACAAAAATTATTAACCGTAAATGACCTAAAAAGCATCGAGCCATATTTTCATTGGTTTGATGCTTATTTTTTTTAAATATACTTGACTATTATTTCTACTTGTGTTAAATTATTAGTGAATGATAAAAATTATTATTTATTATATGAGGAGGTTATTTATTATGAAAACACCAAAATTTTTACTCTGCAGTCACTGCGGTAACTTAGTCGGAGTTATTCATGATGCAGGCGTACCAATGATGTGCTGTGGTCAGAAAATGACTGAACTTATCCCCAATACAACAGATGCTGCAGAAGAAAAGCATTTGCCTGTTGTTACAGTTGAAGGTGATACAGTTAAAGTATCTGTTGGCTCTGTTGAGCATCCGATGCTTGAAGAACACTCAATTGAATGGGTATATCTGCTTACTGAGAATGGCGGACAAAGAAAAGCACTTAACCCGGGAGACAAGCCGGAGGTATCATTTAATACTGCAGGAGATAAACCATTAGCTGTATATGCCTATTGCAATCTCCATGGATTATGGAAAACTGACATTTAATATATTTTTTTAAATTATTATAAGCCCCGTTTTTTCGGGGTTTTTTTTATTAATTTTTTATATTATCTATTGACAAAAGACCTTAAAAGAGTTATTATATAGTTAGCGAGAGCTAACTTAAATAATTATATCGGAAAGGTGGGTTAATTATGTCTGCTGAAATTTTATTATTTTTTTCCGAACTTATTAAAAGCGTTGTTATAGTTTTATTTGTTTTATTTTTATTCTGGGTAAAGAAAAGACTTTTTGAAATGGTAAGAAAGAGTTAATTATTAATCTTAAAATTCTTACAATATTATATTGACTTTATTTAGACTGGCGGCAGGAAAACTCACTGCCGCCATTTTCATCACATTTTGCTGTTATTTAAAATTTTTATTATTTCTTCCTTTGCTGTATCGAGAGATAACATTTCCGAAAAGCTCTTATCTCTTGACACAACTTCAACTACACCCTGCTTCATATTTCTGGGACTTACAATCACTCTGTAAGGAACACCCAGAAGATCAGCATCAGAAAACATAACTCCCGCACTGACCTTTCTGTCGTCATAAATAACCTCAACACCCATGTTTTGAAGTTCTTCATACAATTTATCAGCATAAGCTCTGACATTCTCATCGTCTGAACGCACAGCACACAGATGTATCTGCCACGGTGCAACAGATATTGGCCATACAGGGCCATACTGATCATGATGTGCTTCACAAATTGCCGCTGCAAGTCTTCCGACACCGATACCGTAACAGCCCATTATCGGATACTTTAAATTACCTTCATTATCTATGTATGTCATATTCATAGCCTTTGTGTATTTTGTGCCTAACTGGAAGATATTGCCGACCTCAATACCACGGGAAACGCTTATACTGTGTTTACCGCAGGCAGGACAAATTCCACCCTCCTGTATCTTAGCAAAATCATGGTATTCTGCTCCCTCAACATCACGTTCCATATCCAGTCCCGTATAGTGATACTCTGTTACATTTGCACCGCAGGAGAGATTATTAAGTCCCTTAAGGGAACTGTCATAGAGTACCGTAAAATCTCCTTTTAAATCAACAGGCCCGATATAGCCTGCATTTAAATCGCATTCTTCTGTAATAACTGCAGGATGAATATCATAGCCTAAATAATTGGTAAGCTTTGTTTCATTTACTTCAAGGTCGCCGCGAATAAACAAAACAATGTAGTGATCATCAGCATTCCTCTGATAAACCACAGCTTTACAGGAAGTCCTTTCATCACAGCCAAGGAACTCACATACTTCTTCAATAGTATGTATATCAGGTGTATGTACCATTGTAAGAGGCTCGGAAATGTCATCTCTCCTGTTATCCGTAATACATTCGGCAGCTTCCATATTTGCCCTGTAATCACATTCCTTGCATATAGCAATAGAATCCTCACCTATAGGTGTTAATAACATAAATTCATGAGATATACTTCCGCCCATCATACCTGAATCGGAAGCAACGGAAATAACTTCCGGCAGTCCCACTCTTTCATAAATACGCTCATAGGCTTTATGACACTTTCTGTAATATTCCTCCAGATCTTCCTGACTTGTATGGAAAGAATAGGCATCTTTCATAGTAAATTCACGCACACGAATAAGTCCTGCTCTCGGTCTTGCTTCATCACGGAATTTTGTCTGTATCTGATATATCATAAAAGGATATTTCATATAGCTCTGCCCATATTCTCTCACAAGCTGAACAGCAGCCTCTTCATGGGTCATACCAAGGACAAGAGGACTTCCGTTTCTGTCGTTAAATCGAGCCATTTCCTTGCCTATGCTATCATATCTGCCCGATTCCTGCCACAGTGAAGCAGGCATAACAACAGGAAACTGCACTTCCTGCCCGTCAATAGCATCCATTTCCTCACGAAGGATCTGCTCAATTTTTCTGGTTATTCTTTTTAACGGTGTGTAGGATGAAAAAATGCCGTTTGCCACATATTTCATATAACCGCCACGCACCATAAGAGCATGACTGTCAATTATACAATCAGCCGGTTTTTCCTTAAACCTTTCACCTACAAGTTTTTCAAGTTTCATAAAGGATACCTCCATTTTTTTGTTTTGAACACAAAAAAGCCCCAAACTGCAATAATTACAGCTTAGGGCGAACTAAAACAAGTCCGTGGTACCACCTAAATTCGGATAAATATCCGCACTCTCAGGCACATCAATGCCTTATCTCTGTTACGGGAGAAACCCGGTGAAGCTTACTTAAACCGTAGTTCGTTGGGCTCACAGCTCAAAGATGGGTTGGACATCTTTTCAATAAAGGCTCACAGCAACCGCCTTCTCTCTGAAAATCCGAGATGCTTACTATTTCTTATCATAGCTTTTGTGTTCATTTTTAGGTATTATAGCATACATACAAAGGAAAGTCAATCCACACATGATTATCTTATATTATTTTTTTCTTTTAGACATATATTAAAAGCAAAAGGCACTGTTATATAACAGCACCTTTCAGTAAACTATTTTATGTAATTAAAACAACACACCTATTATTCGCACAATAAGTGCTGCACACCACGCAATAACACACTGTCCCACTACTACACCAAGAGCCCATTTTCTTCCGAGCTCACGTCTTATTGATGCAATTGCAGCAACACATGGAGTATACAGCAGACAAAACACAAGCAAAGCCATAGCACTTACAGGTGTCAGTATAGCACCAAGTACTTGTCCCGACGGTATCAGCACAGATAATGTTGAAACAACGCTTTCCTTTGCCATAAAACCGCTTATTAAAGCCGTTGAAATCCTCCAGTCGTCAAATCCCAGAGGCTTAAAAACAGGAGAAATAAAGCCTGCTATTGTTGCAAGTATACTGTTCTGTGAATCCGCTACCATATTCAGTCTGAAATCAAATGTCTGCAAAAACCATATAACAATTGTTGCTATAAATATGATTGTAAAAGCTCTGTGAAGGAAATCTTCCGCTTTTTCCCAAAGAAGCATTGCTACGTTTTTAGCTCCCGGCATACGGTAATTTGGAAGTTCCATAACAAAAGGAACGGGATCACCTTTAAACATACTTTCTTTCATGACCAATGCCGCAAGAACTCCCAGTGCAATACCTATAAAATACAGTCCTATCATAACGATAGCACCATGCTTCGGAAAAAAAGCAGCAGTAAAAAATCCGTATATAGGTAACTTAGCGGAACAGCTCATAAAAGGCGTAAGTAGTATTGTCATCTTTCTGTCTCTTTCGGAAGAAAGTGTTCTGCTTGCCATTACCCCCGGCACAGTACAGCCAAATCCTATAAGCATCGGAACGATACTTCTGCCTGATAACCCGATTTTACGTAAAAGCTTGTCCATTACAAAGGCAACTCTTGCCATATATCCGCTGTCTTCAAGGAGTGAAAGGAAGAAAAACAGCGTAACAATAACAGGCAGAAAGCTAAGCACACTTCCCACACCGGTGAAAATACCGTCAATTATAAGTGAATGAAGGGCATCATTTACATTTGCGGCACTAAGAGCGGCATCTGTAACATCCGTAAGCCACGTTATTCCCATGTCAAGCAGATCCGATAACCGTGCACCTATTACATTAAATGTCAGCCAGAACACAAGAGCCATAATTCCCACAAACGCAGGAATAGCAGTATATTTTCCCGTTAGTATTCTGTCAATTTTTCTGCTTCTTATATGTTCTTTACTTTCCTTTGGCTTAACTACAGTCCTGTCACATACCTTCTGTATAAAACGGAATCTCATATCTGCTATAGCCGCAGCTCTGTCAAGACCTCGTTCCGTTTCCATTTGATATATTATGTGTTCTATCATTTCCACTTCATTCCGCTGGAGCTTAAGCTTTTCCATGATCATCTTATCACCCTCAGCAAGCTTTGAAGCAGCAAAACGCACGGGTATTCCCGCTCTTTCGGCATGATCCTCTATAAGATGCATTATACCGTGTATACATCTGTGTACTGCACTTCCCTCATCATCCGAACTGCAGAAATCAACTCTGCCGGGCTTTTCCTGATATTTTGCAATATGTATGGCATGGTCAACAAGCTCACCTATTCCCTCATTCTTAGCTGCTGAAACAGGCACAACGGGAATTCCAAGCATTTCCTCCATTTCATTAATATGTATAGAGCCTCCGTTTTCCCTCACCTCATCCATCATATTAAGGGCTAAAACCATAGGGATATCAAGCTCCATAAGCTGCATTGTAAGATAGAGATTTCTCTCAATATTTGATGCATCCACAATATTGATAATTCCCTTTGGCTTCTCGTTAAGTATAAATTCTCTTGTTACAATTTCCTCACTGCTGTAGGGTGACATGGAATATATTCCCGGCAGGTCGGTAATAAGTGTATTGCTGTGGCCTGTAATAACTCCGTCTTTTCTGTCAACTGTTACTCCCGGGAAATTCCCCACATGCTGATTTGAACCTGTAAGTCTGTTAAAAAGTGTAGTCTTTCCGCAGTTCTGATTACCTGCAAGGGCAAATGTTATTGTTTCACCATCAGGCAGAGGATGCTCATCAGCCTTTACATGATATTTTCCTCCTTCACCAAGTCCGGGATGAGGAATACTTTTCTTTCTTTCGATTCCCTTTTCAACAGAATGCTTTGTTATTTCTCTTATTTTGATTTTTTCAGCATCATCTAAACGTATTGTAAGCTCATATCCGTGAATTTTCAGCTCCATAGGGTCGCCCATGGGAGCCAGTTTTATTAAAGTAACTTCCGCTCCGGGAATAAGTCCCATATCAAGAAAATGCTGTCTTAAAGCCCCCTCTCCGCCAACGGAGAGTATAACAGCAGATTTTCCGATTTCCAGTTCTTTTAAGTTCATTAGTTACACTCCTTATGTAAAATATCAATATAAAGGCAAGATTTTAAATCATTCCTGTCCCTTTATATACATAAAGGGTGTCACTTACGCAACACCCTTATTACATTAAGCCTCTTTAGCGCTTGCTGCTCCTCTCTGCTCCTTTGCAAGATTCTTCTCAGCCACGGCTTACA